>JAFATF010000264.1 GCA_019244045.1 Acidobacteriota bacterium | reverse complement strand
CTTCTCAAGGTGGGGGCCAGTTTCATCACCACAGCCGCGGCAATTCTATTTGCGGCCCTGTTGAAGCCAAACGATTGGATCACAATCAAAATCACTGCATTGTTGTCTCTCGCTTCCGTGTTCCAGGGCTTTGAGGTCGTCGGGTTCTTCTTCCAAGCTAAACTCAAATCTCGTGTAACGATCATTCCAACGGCGTTGGTATTCATCGCTATGTGCGGAGCACGAGTTATCGCGGTCTTCACTCATGGAACTTTGTTGGCGATTTCCTGGATCGCCGCTATCGAGATCACATTGACGCAGTTATGTCTGGGTGTTTGCTATGTATGGCAAAGTAGGCGACTACCGAAGTGGCATTTCAACCGGACAAAAGCAGCTTCGCTGCTTCGAGAAAGCTGGCCGTTGATGCTCTCCTCTTTTTTGATTGTGGTCTACGTGCGATGTGATCAGATCATCCTTGGAATGTTTTGTAAGCCCGCCACGGTAGGCGACTATTCCGCTGCCGTGAAGCTGGCAGAACTTTGGTATTCACTGCCGCTGATCGTCTGTGGAAGCGTTATGCCTCAGCTTCTTCGGATCAAGGAATCAAATTGGATTGAGTATCATGCACGGCTCCAGCGCCTTTATGATCTTCTCGCTTTGTCCAGCGTAGCTGTAGCCATCTTGACTATGCTCGTCGGGAAGACGGCCATTAGTATCGTGTTCGGCAGCCAGTATATGGCAGCTTATCCAATCCTATCCATCTATATATGGACTGGTCTGTTCGTGTTCCTTGGAATTGTTGGCGCACAACAAATGACTTATGACGGCTTAGGTACAGTCCAACTCCAGCGCAGCGTATTCGGGGCGATAGCGAACATACTCCTCAATTTCCTGCTAGTTCCGACTTTCGGAGCGATCGGGTCGGCGATATCGACTTTGATCGTCCAAGCCATTGTGTCTTACGGACTTGATCTATTAAACCCGAAAACGCGCCAAATCTTCCGGATCAAAACCCGAGCTTATCTGTTCCTGTGGATCTTTGACCGCAATCTCTGGAAGCAAGGCTTGTCGACTTCGCTGCTTGGCTGACTTCTTTCCACCGGGAGCCACGTGGTAATCAAACATAAACATAGTCTGAGTTAATCAGGAGAAAGCAACAAAATGCCTAACAGCCACTGGCTGGTCCAGCCCGATGGAACCGTATTGGAAATAGACCCGCGAACAGCGCCGCCCCTGGATTTTGCCCGAGACTTTCACCTCAAAGTTTTAGCCTTATTGGATGAGAGCAAAATAAACAATTTAAGCTTCTACATCTGTATCCATCCACCTGTCTCTTTACCGAGATATGGATCAGATGTAGTACTGGTCATTTTGGGCGACGAATATCACATCAGTTTCTCCTATTTCAGTGACATCCTAGCAGTTCTTCGATGCTACGGCACACGCCAGGAATATCTTGATGGGGTGCCAACGCGCCTCTTGCGCTTTCTCGCTCTGCTGCAATTCGCCTATAAATCCATTGGCAGCTGGAAACTGATGCTTGGATCATGGCTTACAGGCGGAACCTTTCCGGGACTCGCGGCGGCCCGGACTCTCCACATTCCCTTAGGGTGTTTCTCTGAGTGTCCATCGGGCGGAGCGGAGTTTGCCAGTCGAAAAATCGATTTCGCCTTTCTAGGCAGTGTGGGCACGAGCGGAGAAGACCTCAGACGATTCTCTCTGCGGGGAATTCTTTCGCCGCCTAAGATTAGGGCACGGAGAGAGATGATCCGCGCATTGACTCAGGTCATGGAAGGAGGAAAATGGAACGGCGTCCTCCAGAAAACCACAACCTTCGCCGATAGCACTTCGAAGCAGCTAGCGTACAACAACGCGATGGCGCAGACCAAAATCTCTGTTTGCCCGAGAGGCTCAAACTACGAAACGTACAGATTCTACGAGTCATACAGATCGGGCTGCGTCGTCATTTGCGAGCCTTTGCCGGATGTATGGTTCTACAAGGACCATCCTGGAATCATCATCAGGAATTGGACCAGATTACCGGAGATTTTAGATTCTCTTTTGAGCGATCCAGACCGTCTGCAATCTCTGGCAGCAGCAAGTCGCGCGTTTTGGGACGAGACTCTCAATAAGCGTGTGATTGCCGCTCACATCGAGGGCTTTCTCGTTAACTTGACTGAGAATGAAAAGCGAAATCAATCCTACAGGAATCTATCACGGGCTCAGTTGCCCACCGCCGTTCTGCCGGAATGAGCATCTTAGCCTAATTTGTCTTAGTAGCAGCGGGAAGCGATACCTCCCTTTGCCTTCCGGTTCTCCTCAAAGATACAGATTCTCGCCTTCCCCCAGTTATTGCCTTATCAGTGGAAGAAAGGAAGTTTTACTTGGCACAGTGTTGCGTGTGTTTTACAACTAACAAGGCCTATTTGTTTCCGACGGTAGTGAGCGCCGTCCAAGCCCGAGCCCACAGCTCGCAGAATTTAA
>JAFATF010000200.1 GCA_019244045.1 Acidobacteriota bacterium | reverse complement strand
AGCCAGGATGAACCCTACCGCAGCCGTGAGAAAATCACTCATTGTACAGCGCTCTGACCAAGGCGGCTTCCTCTGCGGCAAGCTCGGAGAGGATCGGTTGTCCGATGTCCAGACAGTGATACAGGAGCTGTCCGTCCTGCTCTCCCGTTGGCACCGTGCCGGGCAGCAGGCTCGTGAGTGATGTGAACACGTTACGGCGCACCCCAGGCGGAAAACCGGTTTGGTAGGCCACAAATCCCGGGCGCAGAGGTAGCCGGGGATCGAGAGCGCGCCTTGCGACGTCTGTTCCGGCGATGACGGAGTGATGGAGGAACAAAAGCACCAGCTGAATGATGGCAGGGATCGAGCGGCGCGCGAGGTTTGGCTCGAGTAGATGCAAGCTCGTCAACGTCGCTGCGACTACAGCGAGGGCTGCAGCAGGAATATCTCCGAGATCGGCGCCCGCAAGCACGAGCCAAAGGCAGCTGAACCAGGCCGCCCGCAAAGCTGTGCTCGACCACCATTCTCTGGTGGTGATGCCTGCCGGTATGTTTTCTCTTCCTGAGAACCCACCCATCATGTTGGATTTCCTCAAGTGGCATGGGATTTATGGCCGCGCCTTGCGGTACTTAGAACGAGCAGCCTTGCCGGGTTTGACACAAAGAATCCCGACGGCAGTCCCGCGTAGGCCGCGCAGCCGAAAATGCCTTCACGTCCGAGCTGCTATCCTGCGTGTGGAACGCACCATGCGTTCATGGTGGATCGGCAGATATCGGGTGTTTGCCTGATCATGCACAAGGGATTTCCTAACGCGCTCATTGGTGGCCGTGATTGCATCCGGCTGCACGAGTAGATTTACCGATGTATGCAGCCCGTAATTTCGGCAAGAATGCCGCGCGACGATGTCGGGAAGATGTTCTCGCGGCAAAGGCCTACCTTCTCGGCCAATCTCCTGAAGGGCTCCTGGGATGCGTAGTGGCGCAGCGACATGTCGACAGGTCTGCTTAGGCCTTCTGGCAGCCGCGTGCTCGCTGGTGCTGGTCGCCTGCGGACGGGAAGCGCAGACGGAAGCGGCGCCCCCGCCGCGACCGGTCCGCGTCGCGACGATCGAGAAACGGGATGCCTCGATGCCGCTCACCTTCACCGGTCGCATCGAAGCGGAGGATGAGGTGACCCTCGGTTTTCGAATTTCAGGACGGCTGCTGGAGAACGACACGAAAATCGGCGATCGTGTTGAGGCAGGACAATTGTTGGCGCGACTGGAATCGCAGAACGAGCTGAACTCGTTGCGGCAGGCACAAGCTGCTCTTGCTGCGGCCCAGGGCCAGTTGACGCAGGCGCGCAATCACTACGAGCGTCAGGAGACGCTTTTAGCGCAGGGTTGGACTACGCGCGCCAATTTCGACGCGGCAACGCAGGCACGACAAACCGCCCAGTCGCAAGTCGATGCCGCAGAGGCCCAACTGAGCACCGCCCACGACCTCGTCAGCTTCACTGAGTTGAGATCCGACGCACCGGGCAAGATCACCGCGACAGGTCCGGCGGCAGGCGAGGTCGTTCAGGCCGGGCAAATGATCGCCAAGATTGCGCGTCAGGACGGCCGGGACGCGGTGTTCGACGTTGCCGCCCAGTTGGTCAGATCCGCATCACCCGATCTGCAGGTCACGGTCAACCTGGCAGACGATCCAAAAGTGACTGCGCACGGCCGCATTCGGCAGATCGCGGCGCAAGCCGACCCTGTTACCAGAACCTTCGAAGTCAAGGTCGGGCTGACGAATCCCCCCGATGCCATGCGGCTTGGCGCGACAGTGAACGGGCGTGTCGAAACCGATTCCGGGCCGGTAATCGACATTCCGGCGACGGCGCTGACGCGAATGAACGGGCAGCCGGCGGTATGGATCATCGATCCATCGACCAACGTGGTTTCGGTCCGCAACGTCGACGTCTTGCGGTTCGATCAGGCGCAGGCGATCATCTCGCAGGGGCTGGATGCTGGGGAGATCATCGTCACCGCTGGCGTCCAAGCACTTCATCCGGGCCAGAAAGTCCGCGTGCTCGGGTCAGAGCCATGAGGGAAGTCAATCTTTCTGATTGGGCGCTGAAACACCGCCCCCTTGTCGTCTTTATGATGATCATTGCAGTGGTCACTGGTGTCCTGTCCTATTTCCGGTTGGGTCGCAATGAAGATCCTGCGTTCATCATAAAAACCATGGTGGTCCAAGCCGCTTGGCCCGGCGCATCCGTGCAAGAAACGATGAAACAGGTAACGGAGCGCCTCGAGCGTAGCCTGCAAGAAACGCCTCATCTGGACTTCCTGCGAAGCTTCACGAGGGCGGGTGTGGCCACCGTTTTTGTGAATCTGAAGGGAAGCGCCAATACCAAGGAGGTCGCCGACACCTGGTACCATGTGCGGAAAACTATTGGAGACATGCGCCACACGTTGCCTGCCGGCGTGATCGGGCCTGGCTTCAATGACGAATTTGGCGACACGTTCGGAATCGTTTACGGCTTTACCAGCGAAGGATTCACCCAGCGCGAGCTCCGCGATCATGTTGAGGACATCCGCTCAAGGCTGCTTGTCGTGCCCGATGTATCAAAGATCGAGCTTCTGGGCGCGCAGGATGAGGCCATATTCATCGAGTTCTCCACGAAGGAGCTTGCGACCCTCGGAATTGACCGCTCTGCTCTTATTGCCGCGCTTCAGTCACAAAACATCGTCCGACCGGCAGGAACGTTACAGACCGGCTCAGAGAATATCTCGCTTCGAGTGTCAGGCGGCTTTCAGTCCGAACAGGACATTGCCAACATCAATTTTGCCGTCGGCGGACGGATGGTTCGACTGAGCGATATTGGGCGGGTGCGCCGGGGTTATGTCGACCCGCCTCAGCCACTGTTTCGAGTCAACGGCCACCCGGCAATAGGGCTTGCAATCGCGATGCGCGATGGCGGGGACATACTTGCGCTTGGTAGGAATATCAGGAGTGCAATGGCGCAAATCACCGCGGATCTCCCGATCGGGATCGAGCCCAGTCTGGTGGCGGATCAGCCCGTTGTGGTCGATCACGCCATCCGTGAGTTCATGGTCTCTCTGGTTCAGGCGATCGCCATCATTCTGGCTGTAAGCTTTATCAGCCTCGGCGTGCGACCCGGCCTCATCATCGCCCTCGCCATACCGTTCACGTTGGCGATTGTCTTCCCGATCATGGGACTCGCCCACATTGACATGCAACGAATATCGCTTGGCGCCCTGATCATCGCGCTCGCCTTGCTAGTTGACGACGCGATGACGACGACAGACGCCACGCTCACCCGCTTGGCGGAGGGCGACAGCAAGATAGCCGCCGCAAGCTTCGCATACAGGACCCACGCGATGGCGATGCTCGCGGGCACGCTGGTAACGATCGCGGGTTTCATACCAGTGGGCTTTGCGGCCAGCTCTGCCGGCGAATACACGTTTTCACTGTTCGCGGTAGTCACGATCGCACTGCTAGTTTCCTGGTTCGTTGCCGTCATTTTCACGCCGCTGCTCGGAGCGGTTATCCTTGTTCCGCCCAAGAAGAAGGATCCGGCCGATCCGGGGCAGATCTTTCGTTTGTTTCGAACCGTCTTGACATTTGCCTTGCGTGCGAAATGGCTGACGATAGCAATCTCCTTGGCGCTGTTCGTCGGATCGATCCTTGCGCTGCCATTAATCCCGCAACAGTTCTTTCCGTCGTCGGACCGTCCCGAACTGCTCGTCGACATCAGCCTACCGCAGAATGCCTCGATCTATTCGAGCGAGGCGGCGGCCAAGCGCCTGGATGCGGCGCTCTCGGCTGACCCCGACGTAGCGCGGTGGAGCACCTATGTCGGACGGGGAGCCATTCGGTTCTATTTGCCCCTGAACGTGCAGCTGCCAAACGATTTCTTCACGCAGGCCGTCGTCATAGCGAAGGATGTGGCCGCACGCGAGCGCCTGCATCTTAAGCTTGAGAAGCTGCTGGCGCAGGACTTTCCTAGAGCCGTAGCGTTCATTTCTCCCCTCGAGCTTGGACCACCGGTCGGATGGCCGGTGCAGTATCGGGTCAGTGGGCCCGACGTGGAACGGGTCCGTGAGATCGCACTCAAGGTCGGACAGATTGTCGCCGCCAATCCGGGCGCCAAACAAGTGAATTTCGATTGGATGGAACCCGCTCGCCAAGTCCGGATTCGTATCGACCAAGACGAAGCGCGCCTTCTCGGTCTCAGTTCGCAGACGATCGCAACCGTCCTGAATGCCGTTATTTCGGGGACGCCCGTTACCCAGGTCCGCGACGACATTTATCTCGTCAATGTCCTGGCCCGCGCGACCGAAGAGCAGAGAGTTTCATTGGACGATCTTCGCAGTTTGCAGGTGCCGCTGCCCGGTGGTCGGACCGTTCCTCTGCGGCAGTTTGCTTCCTTTGAATATGACCAGGAATATCCGCTTGTCTGGAGGCGTGACCGCATTCCGACCTTGACAGTTCAGGCTGCCATTACGGGTGACACTTTGCCGGAGAGTGTAGTAACAGCGCTGTCGCCTACAATCGAAAACCTGAGAAGGACGCTCCCTCCATCATACGACGTGGTTGTGGGCGGGACGGTGGAAGAAAGCGAAAAGTCGCGAGCATCGGTGCTGGCTGTAGTGCCCGTGATGCTGCTCGTCATGTTAACGGTCCTGATGCTACAGCTGCAAAGCTTCCCGAAGCTGTTCATGGTGCTGAGCGTGGCGCCGCTCGGCCTAATTGGCGTCGTGGCAGCGTTGATGATCTCCGGCAGGCCCTTGGGCTTCGTCGCGATTCTCGGCGTGCTCGCCCTGCTCGGCATGATCAGCAA
>JAFATF010000017.1 GCA_019244045.1 Acidobacteriota bacterium | reverse complement strand
TCCAGCCCTTTGGGTCCAACGAAACCATCGCGCTTAGTCAGTATGGTCAGGCAACGTTCTCGAGCCTGACAAACTTTCTTCAGGGAAAGATGTCCAGCTTCCTATGGGATCCTGCGCCCACGGAACTGAATTGGCATTCGCTCTTTGGCGCTTGGTATGCCAAGGATGTGATTCGCGTTTTTCCGCATCTGACTCTCTCTCTCGGCTTCCGAGATGAATTCACGACTGGTTGGAACGAGGCGCATGGCAGAGCAGCCAACTATCTCTTTAACCAGGGAGTGATCTCGGGCACTCCGCGTGTGGGAAATTCGTTGTTTACGGTCAACCATGCCAAGTTTCTGCCTCAGCCCCGAGTCGGTCTGGCTTGGAGTCCCGGGACCGAGAGAACTGTCATTCGTGCCGGGTTCGGGATGTACAACGATTTGCAGGATGCTCTGGGATACCGTGCCGACCAAAATGCGCCATTCAATCCCACCTACAGCGTAGGCAGCGCGACCACTCCATTTCCTGTTTCGTCTTTGCCGATCGACCCTTCTGCTCCTCCGCCGCCTGCTGCCAAGCTCGTGCCTGGAGGAGTTCAGCCCGACATGAAGACCCCGACCTTGATTTCGTGGTCGCTGCGAGTACAGCAGGAAATCACACCCGATACCTCCCTGACCATGGGATACGTGGGGAGCCATGGCTATCACGAGCTCATCGGCATCGATGCAAATGAACCGTTTCCAGTGATCTGTCCGGCCTCTCCTTGTCCACCTACCTATCCCTCGACCTTTCCCGCACCGCTAGCTGGGAGCCCTGTGCCATCGGGTACGTACTACGTTCCGACGAACGTCAGAGCAAATCCTAACATTGCGAACACCTGGACATGGTTCTCGTTGGGAACCAGCAACTACCACGCGCTGCAGGTTGACGCAAATCATCGATGGAGCCACGGTTTCTCGCTTCGAGGGGTCTATACCTGGTCGAAGGCTTTGGATGACGGTGATTCTTTGAATGCTACGGCTGCAGGTAATGCTCCCGGATTGGTGTCGAATCCTTTCAATCTTCCCGCGGACTACGGACTAGCCACCTATGACGTCCGCCACATCGGTGTTATCAATGCGGTCTACACCCTTCCGTTCGGGAAAGGACAACTTATAGGCAATAGCCTGCAAGGATGGAGCAATGCTTTGGCCAGTGGCTGGTCAGTGAATAGCATTGTGACGATCCAATCCGGATTTCCATTCACACCACAGCTCAGCTATAACCCTTCCAAGAACGGTGACACGAGAAATCCTGTCCGGCCTTTTGTGAACCCAGACTACACGGGCCCTGTAATTCTTGGCACACCTTCCCGGTGGTTCAATCCGAATGCGTTCCTCGCCCCACCCGCCAATAGTGGGTTTTATGGCAATTTGGGCCGAGATACTTTGATAGGTCCTGGTCTGGCAACATGGGACTTCTCCGCCTTCAAGTCAGCAAAGTTGCACGAACGGCTTGCTCTTCAATTTCGCGCCGAGATCTTCAATCTGCTCAACCGCGCCAACTTCAACACTCCGAACTTGATCACCTTTACATCCTCTACTTCTGGTACAAAACCTTCAGGCACGGCTGGGGCCATCACCAGCACGTCGACAACTTCACGCCAGGTTCAATTTGGATTGAAGTTGATATGGTGACAGGAGTCGGCTGTGGCTCTCTCGAGTGCCAACTTTACCGGGAGCTAGGACTAACCACTCGCCACGTGAGATTACGACCCCGGGCCGAAATGCGCCACTCCACTGACCGATGTTGCCCAGTCCGACAGCCAATTAAGCTGGAGGTGAAGGGTCTCTTGGCGCGCGGTGCCTCTCGCCTGCATATCCTCTGACGGCTTTTTGCCGAAGGTCAGCATTGCCCAACAAGGGCGTAGCGATTGGAATACCACCGTTCAATTGCTGTGATTGGTAATCGCCGATGGAAACCGAAGGTTAGGTCATCAACATCCCTCGTGGCCGAGTTCAAGGGAGCAACTGTAAGCTGCGCCTGAGGCGGCAGGCAAGCCGCGACTGAAACGGTGTGAAGTCATTTCTTGGCGCAACTCCAGCCTCGACAGGTCAGAGGCGAAAGGTCTGGTCGCACGACGACTTCCAATAAAGGAACGCACATCCCGATCACTGCGAGCCACTTCTATTTACTTCATTTTTGGCTGCGACCGAGGGTTGTCGTCCCTCAGGATGTCCGATAGGCAGACGCCGGCAGCGAGCCAATGAACATTTTTCGCATCTGCACTTGCTTCTCCTTACTGAATCCCACTCTGAACTGAGCGGCCGTAAACCTGTGTAAAGAAAGAAACAGGCAAGGCAAGCAAAGCTGTACAGCCCGTGTGGACTAGTAAGTGGATCCTCGAATCTGCGATGCCAGTTCGCGCGCCTTTACCCGGGTAAGGTATGAGACTTTATGTTCCTGCCACAACTCTTTATATAATTGCGCAGCGACTTAGCCCTTTGGCCCGCAGCCACCCGGTTGAATCACCGACGTGCCTTTGGCTGGAGTTCACTATGCCGAGAGCAATGCATGTCATTCTGCTAGCGGGCTTAGCTCTGATGCTTCTGAGCCTGGGATGCGGATCTTCGGGCACTGCCAACATCCGCCTCGTGAATGCCTCGCCCGATGAGTCCAATCTAACCTTGCGCCTCAACGGCACCGACGTTGCTACTGGCATCGGCTACGGTACAGCGTCGCCCTATGAATCGGTCAGCTCCGGATCCGACCATGTGCAAGTGGAACCGAGCGGCTCGACGAGTTCCATAATCGATATCACCACGGATGCAGGCCCAGGCGCATACATTTCGGTGTTGTCACTGAACTATTCGTATAGCCTCAGCAATGTCGTTCTGAAAGATGACCATTCTGCTCCTGCATCAGGTAATTTTAAGCTGCGTGTCGTGAATGCTTCGCCCTCCTTGAGCGTTCAAGATGTGTACATCCAACCGGCTGGTACCAACATCAGAACATCTTCTCCGACTTTTTCGCGCTTAGCCTTCGGTACCGCCTCTTCCTATAGCTCGCTTCCTGCAGGTAATTACGAGATCTTCTTTACCCCCCCGGGCCAGAAAGTCGTCAACGTCGACACTGGACCTGTCGCTCTGAGCGCCGGGCAGATTCGTACCATCATGGCACTGAATGCGTCTCAAACGTACACATGGATCATATTGGCTGACCTGAACTGATTCGCGTTCTCGGGAAATCAGAGGTTGCCATCGACTCTGGCTTTGAATTTGCCCTCGCTTAAATGACGGTCGCGACGAGCGCCTCGCATCACGACCTGGTCCTTGTGCTCTATTGCGAAACCGCAGTAATCCTTCTTTAAAGGATCCTTGCTTTTACGAATTATCGCCCAAAGCACAACCGGAACTCCGGCCGACTTTTTTTTCGGTTTCGCAGCACCTTCAATGATGGGAACACGGCATATTTCGATACAGAACGCGACCGCGTTTTAAGCCCAAGCTGGGTTCTGCTTTTTTTGGCCATCTAATTGGATGTGAACCCTAAGTCGAGTACAGCACCCCATCAGAGGGGGCGATGAACCCGCGCGTGCGCGCTGTTTGTGGGTCAATTTGCAAGCAGGACCGTAAGCTAGTTTGCCCTGTGTGTCGAGATCACACTCGGCCAAACACGCTGCACAGTGCGTCCGCTCGCGATACCTCATACAGAGCGGACTCTGGCGCTTGCTCTTCCAGGAAATGTTAATTAGACTTCTGTTCAATTCTTGGTGCGGGAGAGTACCGCAGCTTAGACATCTCAAGGGACCTGCTGTGACTCCATTAAATGTCAGTCCATTTCTCGATGCTGCGCCTACTCAGACTACGCCCGCCGACTCTGCAAAAGCTACTCTAACGCTTGAGCGGCTTGGACTGGCGGCGCTACTCGCGGTGATTTGTGCTTTGCTCCTGGTGCCTCTATGGTCCGTAGCTTATCCTCCCTTGGTCGATTACCCCAATCACCTGGCCCGGTATTTTATCCTCGCACATCTTGCCAACGCGAATTCCGGTCTCGCACAGTTTTACCGTGCGAATTGGGGACCTGTCCCCTACGTCTCTCTCGACCTTGTCGCCGTAGCTTTACAACATTTACTACCCATCTACACAGTGGGGCGCATCATGCTTTCCGTATGCCTACTGGGGGTGCCATTGGCGGCATATTTTTTCTTACGGCAGGTAAACCCGGCGAATAAATATGTGGGTCTTTGGGCGCTTACCATAGCGTACGGTCCTCTCTTCTTACTTGGATTTCTGAACGAGATGTGGGGCGAGGCATTCTGCTTTCTTTTGCTGGGACTTTGGCTTAAGTATCTGCGGAACCCCGCTTGCGGTCTATGGCTGGCACTGTTTGGGATAGGGACCTTGTTGTATTTCACCCATTTGGTTGGCTTTGCCATGGCGGGCCTGGTAATGGTCACTTACGGGCTAATGACGCGCCAGGCGCCTAGGCGCATGCTCAGCTCCTTGTCGGTGTTTATTCCTGGCGTCCTGGTGCATGTGCGCGCTATGGCCCGAGGCACCGGGGGCCATTACGGGCAACAGTACCAGCTGGAGTACGCACCAAAACTTCTACGTTTGCTCGACCCGTTCCGAGGCTATACACGTTTTTGCGTCCTGCTAGCCCTAGTGGGAGTCGTGATTTCTGTTGCGCTCGCTTTGTGGAAAAATCCCGACCTCAAACTGAATTATCCCTGGATAGGTGTTTCAAGTGTGGTCCTTGTTTGTTGTCTTATTACTCCCCAAAGTTTCCACCAACTGGACAGGCGCCTGCTGAGCTTTCTATTTATCTTCGTCCTCTGCATGGCCGATGTTGGCCGACGGGCTCGCCCGTTGGCACTGATAGCGCTACTCGTATTCGCCGGTCGCTGTGTAGACTATAGTCACGCATTCTTCTCGCAGCAGGCAGGACTCCTACGCCTGGCTCGCGCGATTGCCGTGGTTCCTCCTCACTCCCGAGTTCTGACCATGAGCGCGCCGTTCGGGCGAGACGGTTATTTTCGCCACCCCGATCTTCACTTCTCGGCCTATGGAGTAATCGAGCGAGCTTGGTTCTCTCCCATTCTGTTTCATACCCAGGGACTGCACCCGCTCGCTTTCCGAGTCTCTGCATACCCACAACAACAATTTTGGCCGCAAACGGCAGGCATCGATCCCGATTGGCAACGTGTTCAAAGCGATTACGATTATCTCTGGGTGTCCGACTTGCCCCGTTTTTTCCGCCCTCTCTCGGCATTTGCCCAACCCGTATATACGAACGACGCTTTGACGGTTTTCAGGGTCCGGCGAGCCGGATCACTGCATAAATGATTCTGTCGCCGCTGATCAGAGTCATTCGCGAGAAGCCATATCTCTCAGCCGTGCCGTCGCGTGGACATATCTGGTACCGAATTATATGATGCCTAAATAGTCTGTTCTGCTTGCTGACGTCCCACCGACTGTGGGCTCACCGCGTTGCCGGGCTGACTGAACAATTCGAGTGAATGATGACACGACGAATTATCTGGCAATATTGGGAGACTCGGGGGAGTAAGCCGAAATTTATCGACGGGCTCCGAGAGCTGGCGACGAAGAATTCGGGCGCCGAGCTGGTGCTGGTAACGCCCGAGACACTACGAAGCTATCTGCCGCAGTTGCCCGAGCCTATCCTGCAGATCCGGGAACCCGCCCATAAAGCTGACATGATTCGAACCATGCTCGTTGCCGCGCACGGTGGTATGTGGCTCGACTCGGACGCGATCGTCCTTCGAGATTTAAATTGGCTTTTCGATCTTCTCGCAGAATACGAGTTCGTAGGCTTCAATGATGCGGGAAAGTTGAGGCCAGGGCGTCCCTGGGTGCGCATTAATTGCTTCCTTTCTCGCCCTGAGGGAGAAGTGGTAAGCGAATGGGTTCGGCAGCAACACGCGAAGTTTCCCAAAACCGTCTATTCCTGGGAGGAAATTGGCTCGGCGTTGCTGCATGGCATCTGTCTCAACAACCGGCAGAACGTAAAAATACTGCCCTTCGAAAACATCTGCCCCATCCGTTGGGATCAGGTTGAAAAATTCACGAGCAGGGGTACCGGCATCGTTCCGATCGTGAGGAAATGTTCGATTGTCATGTTAAGCAATTACACCCTGGTGCGGAAGCTTCCTTCACTTCAGGACTTGACGGTGGAGGAGATTGCCGAGGGCGATTATCTACTTTCGGCCATCATGCGACATGCCATGCGACGTGAACCGGCTGAACGACTGCCTAAGCGGCGGTGGTGGAGACGCATCGGAAATGGCGGCAGCAACCGACCTGAAGTGGCTTAGCTTCACATCTGATACTTGCTACTGTTTCGGGCGACTCACTAATAGGTGAGCACGACTCAGTAATACGAAATCGACATCTGGGCTCGATGGTGGGCGGCAGCGACTCGGGGCTGAATCTGCAAACTCATCTTCTCACATTCAGCGCTGCGCTGCGCATGCGCGCCATGTGATGCCCAACCATAATCTCCGACGACTTCAACTCGGCGGCAGTCCTGTAGAAAAAATTTTCAGGTCTCTTTGCCAGTGTGGGATGATGTCGAAACTGTTCAGCCCCCGGCGCCCCCCCGGTGTCTTCCTTAAAACGCCAACCTTCTTCTTCGTTTCCAAGTTCCAAACCACTCCTTGACAGCGGCGTGGCAGGGCCGGACCGCCGTTCGAGTGGACGTTCCGCTTGGCGAATGTTGCCCTTCCGCAACAGCTAAGAATTACTTTATCTGTGCAGGATCGACTTACGATACCTCCTTCCAGCGTGTTTTTGGTGCTTTTTTGCGGCAAGTATTTCTGGAAGGCGTCGTGGGCGAGCTTGGCAACAATGGGCATTGTCTGCAGCCAGATCTTCCCGGAGCGACAGCAGCGAGGAAGATGCCGTCCGTGGCAAAGACTTGCTTGATCCCGGAAATCGTCGTGATCTCGAACGAGACCGCACTACGAGCTCGCCGAACAGTTCGAGCGAGGCGATCCTGTGACTCCTGACCGCTCAGTTTCTGCAGAACAAGTCCCTATCCACCGAAAATATTCCCACCCGACGATTGCTGACACACAACTTCAACCTGAACCTGAGCTGGACGGAAGACACTGCCAGAGGCACGATATGGCTATGAGTTTGCCGGTGAAAGCCACTTCTCCGCCGCTACCCATGGCGTGGTATTCGGTAAAGAATTTGCGCCCCCGGCTTGACCACACGATATAAGCCTCGTCCGGCAAATCGGGTATGGTGGTCATCTGAATGGCACAGCCCATCGAGGGTAGTTCTCCCGCCTACGAGATGAATGACTCGTTTGGTTCGAGTGAGAGCTCCAGAACGGCATGGTTGTGCCTGCAATGCGGATCTGCATGGCAGCTCTCCTGAATTGAATGATATGCGAGACAACTCTACACGGTACGCGCAGATCATACATTGCTCCGCGTTTCGGCTCGGCATGCACTGCGGGTGTGGATGACAGAGCCCTGGGCGGTGGATCGTGGTCGAACGTCCCAACCTGCGTCGGCTTAGCCTGCATCGACCGCAGCAAGGAAGCTTGCGGTTCTTGCTGCGCATATTTGACTGGTGCGCGGCTTGCGGCGCGAACATACGGCAGTTTTCATGCACCGCGTCATTGCATAAATACGGCAGTCGTCTTGCAAATTTTCCGCTGGAGCTCCTGCTGTCCTTGCGAAGTGGCCGCGCAGGGTGCTTTTTCTTTTCCCGCCCTCATCTACTTGCGATATACTCTTGCGCGCTCTTGTCCGGAGCAGCCTGAGCTTTCTTTCCCCCGGCGCCCGGATTCGGTCCTGTGCCTTGGTTCACCAGATAGGCAACAGACGAAGTACGACGTTCACCTGCGTGTGCACCGCGAATCTTAGTTCCTTCGGGGAGGGAAACATGATAGTCACACGACGACTCATTGGGGCACTGCTTTTTTCTCTTGCCGTAACAACGTTTGCGCGTTCGCAGACCTGGATTCCGTTGGTCAATCAGCCCAACGCTAGTCTTGCACTCAGCAACCCGCTTTTATTAACCGACGGAACAGTTATTGCTCACGAGGGTTGCGGCCGCACATGGTGGCGACTCATTCCCGATGCATCTGGAAGCTATGTGAACGGCACCTGGAGACAAATTGCCTCACTGCCGCCAGGATATGCACCGCTTTATTTTGGGTCGGCGGTTTTGCCGGATGGCCGCGTCATAGTGGAAGGTGGCGAGTACAACTACTGCACGCCAGTGTGGACTAATCTAGGAGCTATTTTTGATCCGAAGACTGGCCACTGGACGTCTGTCGCGCCGCCCGCGGGATGGACAACCATTGGAGATGGGCAGAGTGTCATTCTGCCTGACGGCACCTACATGCAGGCTAATTGCTGCACGAGACAGCAAGCCCTTCTAAATGCGAAGAGTATGACCTGGACGAAAACCGGCAAGAACAAGTTTGATATTAATGACGAAGAAGGCTGGACGTTGTTGCCCGATGGTACCGTGCTGACCGTGGACGCGTACGTCTCGCAATACAAAGCTAACGGAAAAAATTACGAGATTTACCACCCGGCACGAGGTAATTGGACCAGTGGGCCACCCTCCGGCTCAGTTGTGCAACTCTGGGACTCTTATCCCGGCGCAAGCAAAGCGTCCTATGAACTGGGGCCTGCCGTTTTGCGACCTGACGGAACGGTATTTGCCAGCGGCGCGAACGGCGCTCCTGGAATGCCGGGTCACACCTCGATTTATGACACACGCACCAGGACGTGGAGACCGGGTCCGAATTTTCCCAGAGACTTGGATGTGGCGGATGGTCCTGCGGCATTACTGCCGAGTGGCAACGTCTTGGTACAGACCAGCCCTGGTATTTTCAAGCCGGGTTCTAGATTTCTGGAATGGGATGGCAGCAGCTTTACCGATGTCACAGCCAACAACACAGATGCGCCGGTGGTTTCTTCCTATGATGGGAACATGCTGATTCTGCCCACCGGCGAAATTCTTTGGACGGGCTTCGGAAACGTCTGGGTCTTTGAGCACGGAGGAAAGCCAAATCCGGCATGGCTGCCGCAAATCACTTCGGTTCCCACAAATGTTACGCGGCACCATACGTACCAAGTGTATGGTTTCAACTTCAACGGATTCTCCCAAGGTGCGGCCTATGGTGATGACGTCCAAGGCGCGACCAACTACCCGTTGGTACGGCTTACGAACAGAGTTACCGGAAACGTGTACTACGCACGTACCCACGACCACAGCACTATGGCGATAGCTTACAAGACCCAGGCGTTCACAAATTTCGATGTGCCGGGGGGTACTGAAACGGGATTGACAAACCTGCAGGTGATCTGCAATGGTATCGCGTCCACGCCGGTCACGGTAAATGTTCGTTAGCAGGGACTCTGGTATGAGGGCGCATCGAAAACCGAAGCTGCCTTACAAAGGAGCTGCCAAATTTAGCGCAGTCCCGGTCTGGAACCTATGGTGCATACCGTCACAATTCGACACGCTACGCTGGCAGATCTTCCTTTGCTTTTGCAGTATCGGCGTGCCATGGCAGAAGAAATCGATAATGCCGATCCTTCTGTCGTGAACCGGATGATCACAGCCTTAGAACCTTATCTTCGGGCGGGGATTGCAGAAGGCAGATGGCATGCCTGGATTGCCGAGCCAGGCGGGAGCGGTTCGCTTGAAATCGTGCAATGGGTACCGGGAAGACAGGACCCCTCAGCACGACGGGCATGGATCCATAGCTTGTACATCGAGCCCTCGTTTCGTCGCCTTGGTATCGGACGCCGGCTTACCCAAACAATCGTGGACTGGTGTCGCAAACAGCGCTTCGAATGGGTCTATCTGCACCCTAGCGAACTTGGCCGGCCCTTGTATCAATCACTCGGCTTCGAATCAGCTAGCGAAATGCGCCTCAAGCTTTGACTGAGTTCCTGGTTGTGAGAGGTGGCCTTCTTATTCTGTGCTCGATTGTTTGAAACAACACATTAACTCTGCATGCGCCGCTGTTGCTGACAAGTGACTGGAGTGCTTCCAAGAGCAAACCGCGCATCCTGCAGATTCAGAGCGCGCGACGCCTTTTCGCAAAAGTATCCCGCTAGCGGGGTCGAGTCCTGGCAGGAGAGCCGCAGCACTGAGGCAGGTTAGGACACCTCAAAGCGGTCGCTCAGCCTTAACTGTTACTTACCCTCCGCTCCGCGGCGATAACAGGTTTAATGCCCCTTCCACGGCTTCATCTACGCAGATGGACTAGCGGCCGCTGTGTGGGGCATCACAGCTCCGCTCGCATGATTGATTCTCTGAGCACCACGCCCACAAAGCACAGGTGATCCGAGCCCAGGCAGTAGCTCGGGCGACCTCATCGGTTCATGATGTCTGAGGGGGGCGGGAGGTTGCGATTCTTCATCCATTCGATGCTGATGTTCTGGACAGCCTTATTGTGGGGCAGCGTCTCCAGATCGGGCATAAAGATTTGCAGACCAGCCTGCGGCGTCATGCGCGTGTAGCCATTCACCAGCTGTTCCTGGTAGTGATTTAGGTCGAGATCGAACCATGCATCGTTGGAAGTGTCAATCATTATGATATCGACGTGATGCATGGTGAGCTTTCCGAAATCGATGCTGCCATCCAGCAGCTGTAAGAAATTGCGCCATTGCTCCACCCTGGCCATAGTGCTCTGTGCATTGCCATAAGTGACTTCCAGATCTGGATTGCGCATGCGAACAGATGTGAATTGTCCAGTGATGTGGGGCGGAGGCAGTAATTGCTGAGTATCGAAAAAGACATCGTTGCCCGACACGCGGATACCCTGAGTGCCATGAGGATCAAAGAGATCAGCCACGGTAAGTTTGAATGCGCCCAATACTCCCTTTAGTGGTACTTTCAAAATGCTGAGCTTGGTCACGTGCATGCGAATCTGGCGATCTGGGTAGGGAGAGATTGTGCCGTCGATCTCAATAGGAAGGGACAGAATTTTATGCACAGTTCCGTGAAGTTTGACTTGATCCCCATCCCCAACCAAGCTGATGTTCTTCAAGGGTGATTGCGAAGCGGCGCTCACATTGAGGTAATTAATTAAATCGCCGACGTTGGCGCGAATAATGCCATTGTCGACGTCGAGGATAAATGAATCGGGGTCATCAAACGAAGGGTTCACCTCGCGGCGGGTGCGAATGATTTTTCCATGGAGCCAAGGTACATAGACTCGGAAGTTTGGTCCTTTCCTCAGTTCCACATTATGGGCGTACACGCTAGTAAATGTAGGTCCCGACGCAGATGGAGGGCTCGACGATGCTAATGTAGCGCTCGTCGCAGGAAGATTGCCGACCGGCGCCGATACAGGTTTGCCGCTCAGGGTGAGCATCCGAACAAACCAGCCCACCAAGAACAGACCTACAAGGATCGAGCCAACAAGAATCCCGGTACGACGGGCCATATGAATTTTTACCGCAAAATCCCCTGAACTCCCATACGTGACACCCTGTACGCCTTCCACCGTGTGCAGAGTGACAGTATTCTAAGTCGTACGACGATTTCCCGAGACGCGTCGTGCACGCACTGCGAGACGCATCGGCGAAATTTGGTGCGCCGAAACAAGGGTTCACGCGAACGCGTAGCCTCGCAAACCGCTAGACTTGCTTGCGAATAACCCGCAACAGCACCGTTCAGCTCCTCGGCGGCATGTTCAGCCTGGCACCGCAGCTTTCAAATCCGACTGATCACAAGCACAACCGTCTTTCGTTTATTCCTTTTCACCGCATTCGAGGGGGGAAGTTCGTCCGCAACTCTCCAGGTGCAGCCGCGCTTCCGCGGCTTTCATAGCATTAAGATAGCAGCCAGACACTCTTCCCGGGAGTTGCCACAGTGTCTCCGTCGTGGAATGACTTTAACCAGGAATAAGCATTGCGTTTTCTAATTTGCCTCCTCTGCTCGAGCAGGTCAACCACATCGACACCGCACATGGTTGCAAAATTGGCCATCAGGCGATACCGGGACACTGCGCATCTGAAGCGTCGCCCAAAGGTGGGCGCCTAATTGCTACAAATTGTTGGATGGTCGAATGTCGGAGTCAAAAAGCAATGCAGGTGCCCGCCCAGTGTGCCGGGCTGTTGCCATAACCTACAAATCCTACTTCATTCACGCAATGTCTATGTACAGAGACCCGAGATTTGGATCTCGATTGCCGTGTGGTAGACAATCCTGCAAGGCTATGGCCGCGACGAGCTGCCGCGATCCTGGATGACCTGGATGGTGGCGACCTGGAACCTATGGATAGAGAACCGATCAGAACGGCTCTCGAACGCCTTTCGTCCGCGATTCGAAGAGCTCCCTGCACGGTTTGACCCCAAGGTGGCTGCGGGGGTCTTGCATAGCGAAGACCCGGTTTTCTAGCAGTTGTCCAAAATTGCCGGCCAGCAAGCCCCATTGGGCGCCGAACCGGTGCCGCTCCGTACGGCGTTCTACAATGGAACCTCTGGCTCGGGAATCACAAAGATGATGCTGCCAGTGGGCAAACTTCCGCTTGAATACTTGCCATCGCTGCTGAAACGTCTGCCAAAGCAAGGCCCTCGCGTAGTCGTCAGTCCTCGCGTTGGAGAAGACGCGGCTGTGATCGACGCCGGCGATCGCTATATCGTGGTTGCGACGGACCCGGTCACCTTCGCCATCGATCAAATCGGACGTTACGCTGTTCATGTAAACGCGAATGATGTTGCTGTCCTAGGTGCGCGCCCCTTGTGGTTTTTTGTCGCCATACTGCTACCGGAGAGCCGCACGACGCCACAATTGGCCGAGACCATCATGGACGATGTGGGCACCACGTGCGAAGAATTGGGCGTCACGGTCTGCGGTGGGCACACGGAAATTACTCAAGGTCTAGACCGCCCAATTCTGGTGGGCCAGATGCTTGGCGAGGTCACTCCGACGCGTCTTGTGCAGAAAACTCGCATCACCCCCGGGGATCTGATCTTGTTAACGCGCGGTGTGGCGATTGAAGGTGCAGCAATTCTCGCACGCGAGAGGTCTGAGTGGCTACGAGGACCGGTTGATGCCCAGGTTCTGGCACGGGCCTCTCGCTTACTGATTGAGCCCGGTATTAGCGTTGTCAGTGCGGCTCTCGCGGCTGCCAATCTCTCCGATGCCGTGCATGGCATGCACGATCCTACAGAAGGCGGACTGGCGGCAGGGCTCTTCGAGCTGGTCGCGCCTGCTGGTCTCGGGATGCATGTCATTCGTGGCGAAATTCCCGTTCTCCCCGAATGTAGAGCGATTTGCGACGCGCTGGGGCTCGATCCCCTGAAGCTGATCGCGTCTGGCGCATTGCTGATCGCGGTTGCGCCCGACAGGGCAGACTCGGTGCTGTGGGCCGTTGCCGCCACGGGTGTGCCAGTTGCGCCTATTGGTGAGGTTCGCCCGGCGAACGAAGGCATCATGATCGAGACGAATGGGACACTACAGCCGCTCACGCTGCCAGCTCGAGACGAAATTGCACGAGCTTTCGATAGCGATTAATCTCCCAGGCGCTGGCACACTATATGTCGGACGCTCAGGAGCATCAGGTCAGTGCGCCAGATGTATCTTAACAATCGAGGTCAGTTCAGTGATCGGGAACTGTCCCAGATACGCTGCACCTTCCACCATTGTTAAGCTGAAACCGAGATAGAAGGATCCCCGTCAGACCGATAACCGCCGTGAAGTATGCTTGCAGGGCTCCACATCGGCTTAGTCGATTGAACTCCTGCTTGGGGAGTCGAATGTCGAACCGCACCAATTTTTGTCTATGACGAGCCGCCGGAAGTGGGACAGTTCCCGTCCACTCTCCAATTTGCCTATAACAGCTTTCTTCGGGCGAAGGGCACTGCATAAGCGGCAGCCGGATTGTGCGCACTGGTGGTGGATACCCTGCGGTAATACTCCATTGCCTTATTCTTCTGCGCCAATCTTTCATAAGCCTGGCCCATTAGACACTGAATGAATGGGTCGTTTTGGTTCGCTTTACTTAACTGTTCGAGCGCGGTTTTGTAGTCTCCTGCATAGAAAGCCACGTAGCCCTTCAGGTAGGGAAAGAACTGGGCTTGCTCAGGAATGGTGCCCCGGTCGAGAATCGCTTTTGCCGCAGCAACATGTTTTTCCGCTTCCGCTTGGTCGCCGCGCCTTGCGGAAATGCGGGCCTGCGCATGCTCCCAGCGGAAGTTCCACAAGTCTTGGCGGGCAGGCTTAATGTCCGGCTCCTTCACGCCCATATCATGACCGCTCTTGTACCACTTCTGGGCAGTATCCGGATCACCAGAATCGAGGCACACACGGGCGGCTTCGTCAGCAATCTCTCCCTGCTGGAAGAAGTTCCTTGCGTTGCCATAAAAGTCGAATGCCTGCTGCTCGTATTGGACGGCTTTTTGACAATTTCCATCAAATGCGTATGACATAGCCATAGCCCTTTGTGCTCGGGCTTTCTGCTCCAGGGTGGCCAGTTCGATTGCCCTCGCGAAGTAGGCTCTTGCCTCTTCGCCCCTTCCCATGAGATCAAGTACGCTGCCAGCGGCAATGTTGGCGGTAATCGAATCCGGCGAAGTTTCGACCGCCTTGCGATAAAGTGCCAATGCCTCGTCGGGTTTGCCTTCATGCATCAACTGTTGCCCCTGCTGGACGAATTCGGGCTGTTGCTGCTGCTGTCGGCCTGCCTGGGTAAAGGAACAAATCGAACCGCTGATAAGGAACACCGCGCAACAAATCGTAAGGCTGAGTTTCATCATCAACGATTATAAAACCAACCGGCCTGTCACTTGTCCGCATCCCGAGGCGCTGCACAGAATACACTTCCTTCCGCCAGCACCGAGCAGTCGTGGGCCGCGTTCAGCAGAACTTTCCCGGGAATCTGCAGCCGGACGATGCCTCAGAATACGGACTGCCTTTGCGCAACGCGGCAGTGGGACCTTGGCCTGAATTACTACTTGCGGGACGGGCTGAAAGGTACCAGCAGCTATGGCCGCCAATTTAGCCCTTTGGGCAACGCGAACATTTGGACTGTCGGCGTTGCCTATCGCTTCGTCATGCCTTTGGGTAGAACAGGAGGCCAATGAGAGGTCAACACCACCGGCTAGCCGCTTTGCTGACGTTATTTGGGCTTTCGGCTCTGCTCAGCTTCGCGAACTCCGCCAAAAACCATTTTCATGTCCGCGGCATCCTCAGCGCCAACGAGTGTTAGCACGGGACAAGGTGATGATATGCGCTTAGAAGGAGAGAAGCGCTTTCATGCGAACTGTGGACGGTGCCACATGGCGCCGCATAAGTATTCGCCGCGAGTAATGGCCACAGCGGTCCGCCACATGCGGGTTCGGGCTAACATCACGGATGCGGACATGCGCCTCATCCTGTACTGCCTTACGCAATAAAGAGGGTGGCGTGGGAGTCACAATGTGCCAGGCAATGCGCCGCGCAACACTTGCTCTGGGTGTGCGTTGGTTATATGGGAAGTCTTGCATAGCCACGCACGGTTGAGATTCTGGCAGACAAGGACCGCCGTTACAAGATAGCCGGACGGCAGACTCGCTTGCTCCAGCTTAAAGCCGGCGAGGTAGTTACTTTTGATTCACGGCTGTACCTGCCAAAACCTGGAACAGAGATGGTTTTGTTCATGGCTTCGCCCTTTTGCGCGCAAGTGACCGAACGAAGGTGCCAGGATGGAATCTCCTGTTGCGACCTGACTCAGGAATTTACCTTGACCGTTCCAGTAGAGACCTGGTGAGTACGTCGCCTTGTGTACTGTCATCTGCAGCGACGATCACGAGGGAATGCACATGAAAGTTGTGGTTATTCCCTAGGAGTTTCCTATGAAGAGAATGGCTGCCGTCGCGTTGCTTCTACCTGCCGCTTTGAGCTTGTCCTTCCGGCCGACCAATGACAGCCCTCGTACATTCCACGGCGAGACAGCCGATAGCCAATGCTCAATGAATGTTCATTCTCTCACTCGCTCCCATCAGGAAATGCTCAAGTCAAAATCCATGGGCGGCGACGCGACATCCTGCACTCTCTATTGCATTCGTTACATGGGCGGGGAATTTGTCCTCACCACACCAAATGATGTGTTTTATGTAGATAGTACTGCGGCTGCACACTTTGCCGGCCAAAAGGTTGTCGTCGTCGGATTCCTGGATGAAGTCAAAGACCATACACGCCAGTAAGATCGAACAACAGAGCAATCCACGAGGAACCCCGGTGATAAAAATGGTTAAATTGGGAGTCCAGCAGGTTGCTAATACGACGTGCGCTTCATTTTAGAGGGGGTCCAATCGAGCAATAGACACGATCGAGGTTTGCTGGCGTGATGGGGGCTGGCCAACGCAAGAGAGTACCTGGGAAAAGCCATCTTGTCACGCCCCAGCTGACTGGCGGCGGCCCGCGCCCTATACCATGTTTCCTATCTCCACGGTTCGCGACGTCGCTTTGCACCATACGGATCAAACTAAAACCGGAGCTACCGAATGACACGTCGGCAACGGGTGCTTGCAGGGTAAATGGCCAGAGACAAGCACGCCAGAGCTCGTAATGAGAACATTAATGCGCAGCTTTAAGTGCCACCCTGCCCCAATTTTGCACATATCGCGTATAGAAGCACGCGCCGAATTGTCGCACCGCAACGTACATTCCGCTACCAATGCAAGCATTATCGAAGCCATCCGCGATCAGCTAAGCATTGCTTCCGGCGGGCAGGACAGCGCTCGATAGATGCCTGGTTTTTTTCCAGAAAAACTTGACTGTTGCCTGTCCTTGGATGCGAGCCCATCACTTCTGCTTCCCATGCCATTGTAGAGGTGAATCGCCAGCCACTTCGCACACCGCCGTTTACTTTCACAAGGGTCTTTCATCAGCTAAAATTCAATATGGCTTTTTTGTGTTCGGGAAAGACTGCTCTCTCCACTGTCCTTGCGCTAATTTCGGTCATTACGCTAGGCGGAGAACCTGCAGCCAAGCTGAAGCCGCGCGGCTACGTTAACGATTTCGCACAAGTTCTGAGCGCTGATGCAACAACTTATCTCGAACATCTTTGCATTGAGACAGATCAGAAGGCCAAAGCCCAAGTTGCAGTTGTAACAATCCATTCACTCGAAGGGAGTGACATTGAGAGTTATGCCGTCGATCTTTATAAGTCGTGGGGCATTGGAAGCAAAGCGAGCAACCGGGGAGTTCTGATACTTCTTGCCACCGGCGATCATAGGTACCGAATCGAAGTAGGTTACGGTCTCGAACCGATTCTCACCGATGGGAAGGTAGGGAGCTTTGGACGCGAGGCAGTTCCCCTCTTGAAACAGGGTGACTATAGCGCAGCGGTGACCCTGCTCACCCAGCGAGTGACCGACACAATAGCGGCCGATGCTTCGGTCAGCCTCACTTCCCAAGCACCTCGCTCGCCGCCGTCCTCTGCAAGTGGCTCGACTATTCCCTTTGGCCTCATCGTCCTCGTGGGCATAGTGTTGTTCTTGCTGCTATTCACCGGTTTCGGTCGCTGGGTGCTCTTGGGATCACTGTTCAGCGGGCGAGGCCGATCGCGGAGCCCCTGGGGCCGCGGCAGCACAGGATGGAATGGGGGCTTGGGCGGGGGAGCAGGGTTTGGCGGTGGGAGCGCAGGATGGGGTGGAGGCTTTGGCGGAGGCCAAGGCTTTGGCGGGTTTGGAGGCGGTAGTTCGGGCGGCGGAGGCGCAAGCGGAAGCTGGTAAACATGAGGCTAAATGAACGTGAGCAGATGGAATCACACTTGCAAGAATTAGTAAAACGCCTTCACAGCGCCGCCGGTGACAATCTGCATTCAGTGGTCTTATACGGGTCGGCTGCTTCATCGAACTTTCACGAGAACTTCTCCGATGTAAACATCTTGTGCTTGCTTCGTGAGCTGTCCGCTTCTTCCCTACTGACGCTCTCAGACACGGTTGAGTGGTGGAAGAAGCAAAAGCAGGCGTTACCCCTCTTCCTTACGATAGATGAACTGACTCAGGCGGCGGATACTTTCCCTATTGAACTGCTCGATATGCGCACACACCACCGGGTTTTGTACGGTGCCGACTTGATTGCGAACCTGGAAGTTCCGCTCCGTCTGCATCGCACCCAGGTTGAGCACGAACTACGGACGAAGCTCATTCTCTTGCGGCAGAATTTTGTTACGCGATCAAGCGAGGCAACCGGCGTTTGCAAGCTCATGCTCGATTCCATTTCGTCTTTCATGACTCTTTTTAGGCACTCTTTAATTGCAATGGGAGAAGAACCGGAGCCGGGCCAACGCCCTCTGCTCCAGCAGCTACAAAGGAAATTGAATCTTGACACGCGTCCTTTCCGTGAACTGTTAAATATCCGCGAAGGCAGCGTCAAGCCAGACGCTCTCGACGCTGCAACAATGTTTTCGGTATATCTAAAAACGATCGAGCAAGTCATCTCAGAAGTGGATCGGCTTTGAAATAGTGAGGAAGGGTGGAAGATCAGGATGAAAGCTTTGATTGGCGTGCTGGTAATCGTGGCGTTGCTGTTCGCAGTTGGGGGAAACTACGTTAGCGCAAAAAATCAGATGGTGGCCAAAAATGAAACGGTGAAAGCTGCTTGGTCACAGGTGGACGTGGTTCTGCAAAGGCGTGCCGACCTGATTCCGAATCTCGTCGAAACCGTAAAAGGGTTTGCCAAACAGGAGCAGACAGTTTACGGGGACATTGCAAAGGCTCGCTCAACTCTTCTGTCAGCACCGAGCCCTTCCGACAAGATTGCAGCTAATCGTCAACTCGACGGTGCACTCGGGCGCCTGCTGGCAATAGTCGAGAATTATCCTCAGCTTCGTTCGAACGAGAATTTCTTACGCCTGCAAGATGAACTTGCAGGAACCGAAAACAGAATTGCTGTCGAACGCAAGCGATACAACGATGCTCTTCAGGATTACAATACCTTTATAGGAATATTTCCTAACAGTATATGGGCCAACATGGCAGGCTTTAAGAGAAACGACGCTTACTTTGCCGGCAGCGAGGGCTCTCGTCAAGTTCCAAAAGTAAACTTTTCTGGAGTTCAGCAAACTCCCGCATCGCCGCCGCCAGCTGCACATTAGGTGCCACCCTGATTGGTCAATACTCACCCTATCCATCTTATTACGCCCGCAGTACGCTCATTGCCGTTCCTTGCGGTGGTAACCCCTAACCGATCTCTCGCCGCAGACATCAGAGATATGAGCACCAGGCGTAAAACTTGCAACCGTAAGTTGCCTGTCCACTCAGACGGTGCAAACCAAAAGTCCTTTCTGTTACTCGTTAGAACTCAGTCCACCACAACGCGCTTCTCCATCCAGAGATGGAAGGATTGACTGCTCGTTATTGTTCGCCCAGACAGGTTAGCATCATTTTTGGCCGAATCAGTGGCCCGTAAGTAGTCATCACCAGAAAAAGTTCGGCTCTTCTCGAATCTCATCCAACCTTTGCTCCACTTCTTTGCACCTGAATTGCAGCACCCCTGGGGAGGGATGATGGGGCGTCAGTATCTTGGGCTCTTGTTCGTCTTCCTTGTAGTCGCGGTAGGTTCTTACTCGAGCGGTTGTGGAGCGGCATCATCGGGCGCAAAAGTTCCAGCAGCCAGCGCCACCAGTTCCGGATCATCTTCGGGTAGTAGTTCAGGAAGTAGTTCTGGCTCGAGCGCAGGCGCAGGTGGCACGGCAACCTCCGGTGGGTCGGGGGGATCATCCAGTGCTTCCAGCAGTAGTTTCGCCGCTGGTGTAGGCGGAGCCGGCCAGGTCAGCAGTGCACGCTTCCTGTTTGGAATTCAGCTCCCGAACGGAGTGCCGATTCCCGCAAAAATCAATTCTGATGGCAGCTTGAGCCCGGCTAAGGCAAGCTTCACAACTGGCATTAATGCGAACAATCCGACCAACGCGGCGATTGATCCGTCCGGTACATTTCTGTACCAGGCAGCTCAGCCCGGTATTTGGGGCTACACGATTGACCGCGCGACTGGCAACATCACGCAGATGTCCAACACGCCGTTCGCGTCCGCCCAGAATTTCGATAGCATTGCCATCGACCAAAAAGGAAAATTTCTGTACGCCTTCGGTGGGGGGGAACTGTTCGCATATTCCATACAAGCCGGGACGGGCCAGCTCAGTGCGGTACCAGGTTCTCCCTTCATGGCGGCCCCAGCGACGCAGTCGTTCGGTCCCGCCAACCGCATGGCCATAGACCAAGCTAGTAAGTTTCTGTTCGTCTCGACCAGCACCGGCATAATTGGATTCGCCATTGACGGCACGTCCGGTGTTCTCAGCATGATCTCCGGCTCGCCCTTCGCTTCAACAGTGAAGGGTGCCTACTCGATTGCCGTTGTGCCTTCCGAGCACCTGTATGAAACTACTTACGCGAACAATGGGGCGAACCCCAGCGGGATTTACGGGTATGGCGTCGATGTAAACACCGGCGCACTCACATCAATTACGGGATCACCGTTTGCTGCAACCTGTGCTTCGTCGACCAATTTGACCGCCCCTTCACAGGCGAATCTCTTATTTGTCGCTGGATGCGGGATGTTCTCAGTAAATAAGTCTACCGGCGCCCTGACCCAAGTGGCCACGGCTCCGAGTGACGGAGGTATCGGCGGGGCAGACTGGCCGGTATTCGACGCTTCGGGCAAGGTGATGTGGCTGATTACCCAGGACATGCAGTGCTGGCACTGCGACATTGGTGTCTCGGCATTTGATGTAAATGCCAATAATGGCGCTCTGACGCAGGTTCCGAATTCGTTCTTGGTAATGCAGAACAGCTTCTCGGGAGCGATCGTCTCGATCGCGATTACGCAATAATCACGCAAAAGTAAGTAGCACGAAGAAGCTCAGGCATGAAAGTCGTCAACGAGACATCATTTTTGCTAGTTCGCATCGTGTCAATACCTCAGGGATACGGTTGATGGGCCAAGCACTGCGCTACGATACGCGGAGCTAAATGATGGTCGAGCCTTCGGGATGCGACATGGGTCGATGTCCTCCTGCTGACCGGTGACAACATGCGTCAGCGCTTCTCAGCAACGGCGAGGTACTGGCAACAAAAACCCGAAAATCAGGTCGAAGGACCGCACCTTCGCCCCGGCATAGTTAAGAAGCAAGCACTCTGACCAGCCTGTCAGCGCTCACGATTGCCTCAGAGCCGACCTGTCATGAGCGGCATTGGTCTTTGCTCACCCGAAAAAAACCCCGGTCGAGCCGAACGGTCCGAAGGCTCGCTCAACCGGGGTCTGACCACGAGGGTCTTGGAGGATGCAATTTAGAAGCTACGAAACACGATGCCGGTGATCAATAGCACCAAAGTGGTGGCCGTAGTATTGGATCTCTTAATTGCAGATAGGAGTCTGCTGGTAAACCTGTAGACCTGCAAGCTTCGCCATGGCGGACAGCGGCCGCGAAAACGCCGCGCGCTAGTACGTGAGCTTGCGTCTTAATGACTTGTTAATTGCGCTCCAAAGAACTGTTGTCTTTCTGAGCTCGGGAATCAAAGCCATTGATATCCGTTAACAGTCACCAATCTATGCTCGCCGCGCGTCCCCATCACTTCTCCCGAAAAGCCCACCTAGCGAAGATTTGCAGGAAATTAGCAGTTTACAAAATCGGCGGCAGTCTTAAGTGTACGAGACTAGCAGGAGTCCTGAGTCTTGCGTTGACCTTTTTGGCAGTGGTGACTTTCTTCGCGCGGAATCGGTACCGGTCTCGTTGCGGACGACTCCTGAGCGAAGTGTGTGTTTCGGCCAACAGACGGTCGGGCCCTAAGAGGGTTCACACCGAAAATCGTGGGTTGCCTTCCAAGACCTGCAAGCCGAGTGTCGGCCTCTGCCCCGCGTGCCATCGGTTAGCTCTATG
>JAFATF010000185.1 GCA_019244045.1 Acidobacteriota bacterium | reverse complement strand
CGCGTCTGAAGTACTCGCGCTGGGTGCGCGTCAGTCTAGTGAAGGATGAGAAGGTGGAAAGTTTGGTCCGGACCCTAGCTGAGCACCTGGCCAGCTGGGGCGGCCGTCCGTTGCTCTGTGTGTTTGATCGACCGAAGAGTCAACCGCGCTTAAAGGATTCCCAATCGTTGGCCATGCGGAAGTCAATCCGGAGCGCCCGTCACGCATCCACAATTCCCGCCGCTAACCTTCCTAGGAACGGACCTACATCCCGCGAAAATTCCACTTTGGCCGGTTGCGGAGAGTGGCACCGGGGGGCGCGATCGAATACGTAATTGTCGCACTCATTCCACTAGCGCGGAGGCGAAATTCGAAACGACAGTGACCGCCTTGCCTACCTGTTGCGACACACGGTAAAGCAGGATTTTCTTCCCATCAGGACTGACCTGGAAGAAAGGATCGGGCGTCGACCAATTTGTCACCTCGGCGTGCGGTGCGCCGAACTGCAGCGCACCGGCTACTTGTTTCACGGGCATCGCCCAAACTGTGTTCCCGGAGGTCGCATAATACAGTTCTTTTCCGTCACGGCCCCACAACGGATGAAGCCCCTGGTTCGCTGAGACTTGCCATTTCCCAGTGCTGCCCCTGAAACCGGTAACATAGATTCCCGCGGAGCCGGATTCATTCGACAAGTAGGCTAGCCAGCGTCCGTCCGGAGAAAGTTTTGGGTCGCTGCGAAACGTATGCGGTGTGGTCGGTACGACCTGGAATGGCTTGCGATCTCCTTCTAGGGGCAATGCCCATATGTCCTGCGCTCCCGGTATCCCGCGCCCGTAGAGGATGTACTTGCCGTCGTGCGACCAGTCGCCAGGAAACAGCAACTGATCGTCGCTCAGCAGTTCTTCCTCGGCTCCGCCGCCATCCGATGGTTTGCGAAAAAGCTGGAACTTGCCATTGCGGTTGGACGTGTAAGCGATCCATCTGCCGTCCGGCGACCAGAGTGGCGCATTGTTGAAGATGGGCCCAAACGTAAGACGCGTGCGGATGCCCCGCGCCAGATCGTGCACCCAAATATCGCTTACGCCATTGTCAATTTCGAGGGCAATGCGGTCGCCCTGCGGCGAAAGCCGAATACCGTTCACATTCGTCAGCCCCTCGGCGATTATGGACTGTTTCTTCGTGACGAGGTCCACCCAGTATAGTTCCAAGGTGCCGTAGTCCCCGCCCCCGGTGCCGTAGAGGAGTAGTCCGCTGTTCGCGGCTGCAACGTCCATGTGCCACGTCGTCGGATCGTTGGCTACGTCCTTCGCCAGAGTTTGCGGCTCTCCACTTAATGTGCCGCTGGACGGATTGAAGGGTTGTGCCAGCAACTGCTCGTTGCGCGCGAAAAGCAGGTAGCCATCGGCGTAGATGGCATTGGACTTTGACTTAAGCAAGGGCTTGTTCACGCTGCCATCGACGGAGGCGTAATAAACCGTGTCATTTCCCGACTTTGAGGGATCGTGGTTGATGGCGGAATAGAGGAAGTGAACACCATCAGGGAGAAAGAATGGCCAGCGATGCGACGTGTGCTGGGTGACGTCGAGGGTGGTGAGGGGGGTAGGCGCGCCGCCGTTGGCGTTCACGCGATAGAGCCGGTCCTGGGTGGCGGGCGCATAAACGATGACGCGGTTGGCGCCCCAGGTCCCACCGCGCCCGTAACCCGCATCGGCGATCACCTGGGCCGAGCCGCCGGAAGTTTCCACGACTTTCAGTTTCGCATCGGCAAAGAAGGCGATCGAGCGGCTATCAAAAGACCAGAAAGGAAAGATGGCACCCTCGGTGTCCTTAAGCTCGCGAACTTCGAGAGAATTGGCTGAGCGCACCCAGATCGTCGTCTTGCCGTCCCGACCGGTAGCGGCGAAAGCAATCATCGAGCCGTCCGGCGAGATAACCGGAGGCCCCGCGTTATCGCCGGTTAAATCGATCTGTGTTTCCTCGGGCGGGTTAATAACCATGTGAATTGACGGCGCGGGTGGGGGCCGGTGCAAAACGAATCCCGCAATCGCTCCCAACAACAGCCCCGCGATCAATGTCGCCGCCCAAATCAGGGGTCGCCGGCTCGGTGTCACCGCCGCAGATGCGCCCACGCCCGAAGATGAATCCCACGAAAGCTTCGCCGCCGGTTTTGCCGCCGCTACCCACTGCAATTGCAGCTTGATGTCGTTCGCGCTCTGAAAACGGTCCTCGGGATTCTTCTGCAGGCAAGTCATAACCACGTGCTCGAAAGGCGGAGGCACTAGCGGTTTCACGCTGCCTATAGGTGTCGGATCCTGCTCCAGAATCGCGGATGCCAGCGAAATCTGGCTTTTGCCTTGAAATGGGCGCTTCCTCGTCGCCATCTCATAGAGCACAGCCCCGAACGCAAAGATGTCCGAACGCGCATCGGCCTCCTTGCCCTCGATCTGCTCCGGCGCCATGTACTGGATCGTCCCGATAATCGTGCCGGCGGTGGTCAGTGGGGTCAGCGGGCTCGGACCGCTCAGCGTGGCCGCCGCCGTGAACGATGGAGGGGCTGATGCCGAACCTGAGCCCGCAGCTTGCATCCCCGCCGGCTTCGCCAGTCCGAAATCCATGAGCTTCGCGCCCGTCTGCGTCAGCATGATGTTTCCCGGCTTCAGGTCGCGGTGTACAATGCCGTGGCGATGCGCAAAGGCCAGAGCCTCTGCAATCGCAATCCCAATCCTGTATACCTCAGGGAGCGGGAGCACCTCCGCGCGCAGGCGCTCGGCCAACGTCTGGCCTTCGAGAAACTCCATCACGAAATAATCGGTGCCGTCCTGTGATCCAATGTCATACAGTTGACAGATGTTTGGATGATTCAGAGACGAAATGGCTTTGGCCTCGCGTTCCATACGCTGCTTGAGTTCCGCCGAAGAAGAAAGGTGAGAAGCGAGGACTTTGATTGCAACTACGCGGTCCAAACGAGTGTCCCGTGCACGATACACTTCTCCCATGCCACCAGCACCAAGCGGTGACTGGATCTCATATGGGCCCAGTTTTGTGTTAGAGATGAGCGTCATGCGCGGAGGCAATTATAGCCTGTGC
>JAFATF010000093.1 GCA_019244045.1 Acidobacteriota bacterium | reverse complement strand
TGCGACAAGCCTTCTAACATGAGCACGATTATCTGCCGATGAGTCACCGGCACCAACTGAATTGCCGCCATCAACTGTGCCCGCTGGTGCCTCTGCGCTGCCTGCGCCTCCGGATGAGGCCGTGGATCAACCGGTTCGTTTGACTCGTCGATTTCCTCTAGTGGCTGATGCTGTGGCTTGCGCCTCCACGCATGCGTCATCCCCCGATTGTGAGCAATGCGATACACGAACGTTCGTTCAGAACAGTCGCCGCGAAAATGCGGCAGTGCCTTCCAGATCGCCAGCGCAATTTCCTGCACCAACTCCTCTCGTATGCTGGCCACCGCCTCATAGCTGTACGCCAACCGCGAGATGGCGTGGCCATGCTCGCCCAGGATGCGCTCGAACTGCTTTTCCAACGCGCGGCGACTTTCCCTCACAGCTGTGACCTCACCAGCCAATAGATCTGCGGTTGAATACGCGTAGCTCGTAACAGCGGCAAATGAAAATGCAAGTGGACGAACGTCTCCGCAGACGCGTTACGATCCTGTGCCCAGCATCAAAGGCACGCTCCGGATCGGATACCGGTCCTCGCGGTAGTAGCAGCTGAACACCAGGGCTACAACCAGTAACGCAATCGGAGTTAAGACGCTGGCCTCTGGCCCGACCATCCCCCCCGTGAGCCATTGTGGTCCCTGAAATGCGGAACTGAAGACGTTGTGGTAGGGCACGATGCCGCTGTCAGGAACTCCGTAGAAAGTTTGTCCGAAGTCCCAGCCGGCATGAAAGCCGACGGCGCACCAAAGATTTCTGGTTCGTTGCAAAAACAGGCAATGAAGCAGCCCAAACAGCACAACCGCTGCTACCCCCACCCCGGTCTCGTTCGCATTGAAGACATGACCGAAAGCAAACAGGACCGACGTCACTAGTGCCGCCGGCCAGAAGCCCATAACCGTAGTGAGGGTGTACTGGGCGTATCCGCGACAGAGGAACTCCTCACACAATCCCGCCAGGAGGAATGCGCTGCCCCACTCGACAAGTGACGACAAAATCGCTGCGCCGTGTAGAGCCAGGCCGGTAATGCGGAACCCGTGCAGCAAGAACATGGCGAGCAGTGTGGCGCCGATCGCCAGAAAGCCCGATACGGAGCCGGTCCAGAATTCCTTGCGCATGGCCCTACGTAAACACAACCCATATTCGCTGAACTTGCGACGCTCGATTCTGCTCATGATCCAAGTGGCAACGCAAAGCAGCGCGAACGCGATCCCCGTAGACATGCCCAGCAGGAGAGGCGTCACCGTAATCTCGCGTTCGTGCCGGTGCGCCTCCCGAAAACCCTGAATGCCACCGTTGCGGATGATAAGCGAGCTGCCCAGCAGGATGACAACCAAAGCGGCGAAAACCAGCAGCCGCCAGCCAGCCCGAAGACCGTTCGGCCCAACGAAGACCGATCTCAACCCCAATGCTGATTTGGAGCGCATCTGAAAATGTCGAGCCGACTCGTGTACATATTCAGCAGCCTTTAGCGGATTGGGGAGCGACATTGGGGTCTCCTATGATGTTTGTCTACTTCCATCTGTTCTCATCTCAGTGAGACGAAGAACCTGGTTTGCTTCTGGTTCCCGGCGGAGCCGCCCGTGGCGAATCCTTCATGCTGCAGAACGGAGCGGAGGAGTCAAGGGCGCGGCGTAGTTGGCTGCGGCGGAGTGAACCCTTGACGCCGAGCACCGTTCTGCTATTTGCCACCTGACGACGGGCGGCGCAGCGGGAACCAGAAGCCTGGATTCCTGGAAGGAGGCCCCGGAGCGGTGTCATGCGCCCTCCGCCAGAACGAAATTGGGGAAGTCTTGGAACACCCACTGGTTCTTTAAGGTTCGGTAGATGATGCCGAGGAACTTTCGCGCCAGAGCGATGATGGCTCGGCCGGCACCACGCCGCGCTTTCACACGCTCGTAGAAGTTCTTTAAGTACGGGTTGTAGTTGGCGGCGATCAGAGCCGACTGCACCAGCGCCGTGCGCCCCAGTTTGCTTCCTGGTTTGTGAATCCGCCCGCTGCGCTCGGTTTCATTGCAATTCGAGACGCGCGGGACGATGCCAAAGTAACTGGCCAGCCGGTGCTCATCGGGAAAGTCACTCACATCGCCGATCACGCTGAGCAGAATGGCTCCGGTGATCTTGCCAATGCCCTGGATGCTGGTCAGGTTCTTGTGGCCTTCCAGTTTGGAACCTTCCTCGGCGATGGTCTGATCCAGTTCGCGAATGCTCTGGTTCAGGCTGCGAATCTGCGCGACAATGACCCGCAGCTCGACCCGCACCAGCTCATCGAAAGGCAACGCCAGCACTTGGTCGAGTTTCTTCCCGCTGGAGAGCGCTTCCTTGGCCAAGTTGATCCCGCCCGCGGAAAGAATGTTGTTCACCTTGTTCTTCAGTGCGGTGCGCAGTTTTACCAGCGTGTCCCGCGTCTGGGTCAGGCTGGCGATCTGGCCGTGTTGTTTATCTTTCATGCGCACCTCCGGCAGCAAACCCTTCGCCAGATACAGAGCCAAAAGCTGGGCGTCATGGGCATCGGTCTTCTTCACCGACTGCGTAATCACGCGAAACTGATTCGTGTCGACCACCACCACGCGTGCTACCTGCGACCGAACCGCGGCGTAGAACAGCCGCGTGTTGCCGGTTACTTCGATCGCCAGCTCGTCGCTGGCTCGCAGCTTCTTCACAAACTGCGGCAACTGTTCCAGCCTCCACTCCTTCAGATAGGTCCGGCCGTTTTCTAAACGCACGCACACCGTGAACTGGTTGCGATGCAAGTCCACTCCCACATAACGCTTCTCCACTGGCTTCTCCTCCTGGTTGGGTTGAACTGCCAGCTGGAGTAGACGCACTTTGCGGCGGTCACCACACTCCTATCCGAGGTCGCTCAGCGCCTCACGATGACGTCCAGCCACAGGTCTGACCAATCTCCTTAACGAGGTCAACGCCTCAAACACTCATGCAGCCTGTGACCTGTCTACTCCGGAAGTTCCCTCCCGGAGCCTAGCGCACGCCGGAGCTTGAGACATTCATCTCATCTCCTTA
>JAFATF010000034.1 GCA_019244045.1 Acidobacteriota bacterium | reverse complement strand
GCTGTCCAACCGGGTGTTCCCCTCCGACCGCGCCATCCTCGACCACTGTTGCTATGCCTGGAACAGGCCCATCGCCCAGCCCTGGACCATCATATCGATCGGCCTCCGCGATTGGGCTCATGGATGCTAATCAACGGGATTTGGTATAAGCATTAAACAAATGTACTTTTCTTGTACATTAATCGGGCTAGTATTTGCTCGACTTGACTGCTTTCTTCAAGAAAGCCGCCTTAGACACCAGACTAGTGTTCCAGGTTGGTATAACGTCTGTCTTGTGGTTGACCCTAGTATCTATGGCCAATGCTTGGGAACCGTATGACGCGGTGCATTTGGTTGAAAAGACGCCGACATATTGGGCAATTATAACACTAGAAGCTACTGTCGTTGAGGATCAGCTCTCTCCCATCTTCGGATTTGCGGTCGTGCAATCGGCTGAGAGGCGCGGCGCATTGCCCAAACCGTCCGCTCAAGATGCAGCTCACCGGCCTTGGCTTTTTGCACCATGCCATGGAAATACCCCCCGGGTGTGGTTCGAAAATGTCTAGGGTCTTTTGTCGATACGATCGCGATCGCGAGCGCGGCTAGATCACGGCCCATTATCACACAGGCATTGCCCCATAGCGGTTTTGAGACGTCGAGATCGTGCCTAAGCCAATCTGCAGCATCGATGATTTCCGGCCAGGTCGGGTTGGGATGATGTAGGTAGGTCTTTAATCGTGGGGCAAGTCTGACCAACTCATCAGGTTGGATCCTGCGCACGTTGCCCTTCTCTGGTCGTTTTGATGTCTTGGGTGCTGTAGATGAAGGAACTGAGATATCTGGTGGCTCGCTACCGGCTTTGTATGTTGTTACCGTATCCTTATTAGGATTAGAGTTTTGTTTGTAGATATATTGGTGGGGCGCATTTTTGGACGCCGAGGGGGTCTTTTTAACATCTTTCAACAACATTTCGAGCTGGTTTCGTGCCTCATTCTGGCGCCGTTCAAGACTGACAACCTCTGCCTCCATCACATCCGGGCGCGCGGCACGTCTCAGTTTCTCGACAATTGTCTGCGTGTCACGTTCCAGCGTCGACCATTCCTCGTCGCTTAAATTGTGATCGCGTGCGGTCTCGAGGATTTGCACGATGCTCTTGCGGGCGATCGTCGCGCGCTGCCGCAGTCGTCCCATCGTCTTGCGCTCCGCTCTCCCCTCCTCGGCCAGCTGCACGAATTCCTGATAGCGAGTCGCAAGCGGCGACAGGTCAAAGCCGTAGGCTTCGACGATCCGCCCTCGAGCGTCACGCCGGCCATATCGCTTCCCGTTTGGGCTGTCCTTCATGGTGATCAGGCCGAACTCGATCAGGCAGCGATTGAGCCGTTTTGCCTGGCTCTCGGAAATGCCCAGCTCCTCCTGTTGCAGCAAAGCCGAGGGCCATACGATCGGCCGCGCATCCCGCTCCCAATCCTGAGGCTGGGTGAAGCGGAATAACCAATCGATCGCATGCACTAGGCGGGGGGCAATCCCGAGCCTGGGTGCCGCCGCTTTGAACGCGGCCAGCAGTTGTCCATATACCGTGACGCCATCGGGCAAACCGCTAAAACCTTCCGCCACCCGGTCGACCTTCATCAAACCCGGCGTCAACCGTCGAAAACCGGTCGGTGCATAAGCCGACCCTCGCCGCGGCGCCTCCTTGGTGCTGTTCTCTGTATCCATCACTCCCTTTCTGATGGCTGGGTCGCGACGGACAGGCCTTCTCCGCTGGCGGAAGCGGCAATTTCCGCTTGCCAAGGAAAGGCCTTTCGGCTAAAGTCGGCTCCGTTTGTAGCTCGACGGTAACCGTTCTGGTGTCCGCCACGACTTGATTGAAAGCCCGCCCGGCAAGGCGGGCTTTCAACGTTTGTGACTGATTACTGGTGAGCGTCGTGATTAGGCTCTGCCACTCACTCCTCTTTAGTTGCAGCTTTTAATCTCAGCTTCGGGGGCCCTGATATCCGTTTGCCGGCTGATGGCAACGAGTGCGAACCAGGGACGACAAAGAACGCTCGGCGGAGAGCGGCGGGATCGGAATGTCGAAGTAATAAACCGGCCTCCACCAGCTCCACCCGCGCTTCGGGATAAGCTCGGAGCGCCAGTTTGATGGAATCGGTGAAAGTGTCCTTGAATTGATAAACGGGCTCGCCTTTATTTCCGAACTGAGCTGTTAGCTGGCGCCAGGTGATGATTTCGGTCGAATTTACTTCAATCAGTGGCAGCCGATAGCACAGCAATGTCAAAATATCGATGGCCATTGCATTGTGCGCCACTTGCCTCAGACGGGTAGTTGGTATTGGGACCGACTGATTCCTAAAGCGATCGAACGCCGTCTGTGAGAGAAGAAAGCCTGAAGGCCATTTCAGATCACTGATGTTGCCAGCCGACGCTTTCTCCAGATCATTGTCACGGAATACTCCGGCCTCAATCAATGTCTCGTGTTTGAAAGGTTGAAAACCGTCGTCGAGCCTAAAGACCATACTGAAATGAGCAAATGCGAGCCTCAAAAACTGCTCTTTTGTAGCTACCACCGACCCTCGCGGACCCCATTCCGGCGAAATCCCGACGGCCCGCAACCAATCCGTGATTTTTCCGATCTCGATCCACCGATCGTCAGCCCGCCGATTTGAGTCCTTAGCCTCCGTGGCAAGCCACATGGCGAGCAACCGTGCTTTGGGGCCGAAGGGCAGGCCAGCGATGAAGCTCGCTCCTCCTGGCAGAGCGATTTCTGGGGATTGCACAGTTAATGCAAACCGCTCATCCTGGCGTCGCCATACTAGCGTGTTATCGCGAGGTCTACGGAGCGGCAAACCAGCGATACAAAATCCATTCAGCAGGAAAGAAACATCTAACTGACCATCCAGAGGGGGCTTGAACCCTGCGGGGATTACAGAGCGGGAGCCCGGAGCATGGCCCCCTTCCCATAGCAAGAGCTGTTGCTGTTTCGTCGCCACGTAAATGCCGCCCGTAGTGAGCTAAGATCATGATACACGGAGGGAGCTGCTTTAACATGGGCATGTCATCGGAAACTCACCGGTTTTCGCAAGAATCTCTCGGTAAATCACCGGTTAGTTACCTTGGAAATCGGAAAGTCATCGCTAAACGCTGTTTGCCCTCGGAATATCACCGGTCTGGCGATTAGACGCGACGCAGATGTAGTCTGACGAATGCTGAAATCCGCGAAATTCCAGGTATTTCCCCTGGCGCGATGGCGAATCGCGAGCGAGTTATCGCTGACACCGGTGATTTTCCGAGCGGCAGACCAACAAATAGGTGATTTTCCGAGGAGACGCGCCCCTCATCCGCCAGCGATAGCAGAAAACCGGTGATTTTCCGAGAAGGCCCGTGACATCATGGATCGCCCACCGCGTTTGCTGGGATCCCAATCCCGGCGGCGAGCTTCGGTCTCCGCGTTACGAGGGACGAAGTTTTTTACCTTCCTCTCGCAAAAGTCCACATTCCTAGTGCGTCGCCGCTTTCTATTCGGCGGCAGCAGCACACTGAGCTGAGAATGGCTCTCTTTAGAGGCGGTTTTCAGTGCGCCAGGCGAAGCTGGCGCGTTCCAGCCGGTGCAAGTCCGGCCCGGGTAGGATGGTAGCGCATCGCCCGGTAGCGAGTGTTGCGTCGGGAAAGGTGACGACCCCGGCGAAGCGTACACAGCAATCCTG
>JAFATF010000720.1 GCA_019244045.1 Acidobacteriota bacterium | reverse complement strand
GACCTCTTCCGTGTCAAGGAAGCGCTCTAACCAGCTGAGCTACGGGCCTATATCGATTCACTTCAGATCAAGAGTGGTTTATTTTCGAAAGCGCACGACCTAGTGCCGTGTATAAAACGTTTGTAAGCAACCCGAGCTAATTCTATCACTTGGGGCAGGTCAAAATGCGCTCTTTACTTGCGCCAAAGCCTGCCAGGTGCGCGCAAAAGTGCACGGCTGGCGCATATTCCGGCTGAGCGCGCAAAAATTTACTCTCGAGCCGCCTGGGCAGTTGCTCGTCTGTCCCTCCTGTGCGCCTCAAAGGTGCACTCCGATGCCGCCGGGGCGTGGGCTGCTTGCACGATTTCATTGGGCGTGAGTTGCATCTGGCGACTTCTTAAGCACCGGCAGAACGATATGGGAGGACGCCGCCGTCGTCGAATAAATGCGCTGGATAGCAGGGATGTAATCGGAAGCCTTCGCCTCATAGATATTGGCAACGAATTTCTGCGGATTGCGATCGATTACCGGGAACCAGGTGCTCTGCACCTGTACCATGATGCGGTGACCTTTCAGAAAAACGTGGTCATGACTGCGCAAGGGGATTTTGAACTCGGTCACGCGGCCGGGCACAAGCGGCTCCGGGCTCTCCCAGCTGTTATGAAATCGGCCGCGCAATGCCTCCCCAGCTATCATCAATTCGTATCCGTTCAGGCTTTTCGCGTACTGGCTGGGTGCAGGTCCGCCCTCCTTAGTCAAGTCTTTTAATTCGTAGTCCTCGGGATAGACATCGATCAGCTTCACGATCCAGTCACTGTCGGTTCCTGAGGTGGAAGCAAAAAGGTCGGCCATCAGCTCTCCGGCTACGGGCAGGTCTTGATCAAGGGGTTGGGTTTCGAAAGTGAGCACGTCGGGCCGATGCTCGACAAAACGCTGGTCCTCAGCCTCCCAATACGGCCAGTCTCCGCCCGGGTAAGTGGGCGAGATTGGGCGTGGGCGGTAGGGCACGGGATCGGCCGGATCCGATGGATATTCTCGGTAGTTATCATCCCTTAGAGGCGGCTCGAACGATAATTCCCCGTTTGCTCGCAGATAGAGGTTAGTTGCCTGTGCCTGTCGAGGGGGCCAATGGTCGTATGTCCTCCATGTGTTCGAGCCGGTTTCGAAAGTTTTAACTCTCCACGGTAACGGCTGCCCCTGTCCGTGCAGGTAGTAACGGAAAAAGGGAGCCTCGATCGCGTCGCGGAATTCAAGTGCGGTTTTGTGATTGCCGAAGGTGATTGAACCTAAGGTCGATCCTTCTTTTTCCCACCAGCCGCCGTGGTTCCATGGGCCGGCGACCATGAAATCGTTCTGCTTGGGGTCGTTGCCCGCCAGCGTAGAATAGATCTTCCACGGCCCCCAAGGATCTTCCTGATCCCACCACCCTGCGACATTGAGGATCGGCACAGATGCCTCGTGAAACGAGTTGGTAAAGGCTTCCTTTTTCCAGAAACTGTCGTAATTCGGGTGCTCGAGGAAATGGTTCCAGGCGGGAATCTGGCCGTGAAGATATTGGGCATTTGCATTCGAAAGCGGCCCGAGCTTCAGATACCAATCATAAGTGTCGTAGGTGTCGAACTTAAAATGTGTGTTGGAAGTTTTATCCGCCTGCTCCATGACCGAATACTCAAAACCGTAGCTCAGGCGAAATGCTCCGTAACGATGAAAATCGTCGTTCATCCACTGGTCGGCTGGAGAAGCTTGCTCGGATATGGCCTTCAGCGCTGGGTGAGGATCGAGCAGGCTGAGGGCCGCAGTCAATCCCACATAGGAGACTCCGAAGATCCCCAGCTTGCCGTTGTTTCGGGGTACGTTCTTGATCAGCCAGTCGATCGTGTCGTACGCGTCGGTTCCTTCGCTCGTGCTAGCTGGATTCGACTTGTCCTCCGGGGCAGAGGACATGTTAAAGGTGCCCTCGGATTTGAAGCGGCCGCGTAGATTTTGAAAGACGAAGATATAGCCGTCGGCCACGAGTTCGTGAAATCCGGGACTGGTTTGCAGGGCGCGATCATTCTCGGGAACGCCATACGGGGTTCGCAAAAGCAGAATAGGCAAAGGTTGGGATTGGTTGATCGGCACGAAAACGACGCTTTGAAGATGTACGCCGTCACGCATGGGGATCATCACTTCGAGCCGGGTAAACTTCGGCGGAAGTGGCGCCTCTTGCTCAGCTTGGCCCCAGCAGACGATCAGGGAAAAAGACAATAGCGCTAAACCGAAAGTGTTCTTCAGCATATATCCCCCGGCGTACGAGCGGCGCGAGATTATAAGAGGTCGGCCTTACTTTCAAAACGGCACTTACCTAAACCTTTAGGTCCGCTGCCACCACTCCCAAGTCTTCTGGACCCGGCAATGCTCGGGGAGACAGAGCCAATTTTTTGCCGCGGCGTGCCTCAAATTGCCGCCTACCTATGTTCAAGTGCGGCAGCTTCGTCCAGAGTCCATTCAGGGGTAGCCCCCGCACGGCTGGCCACTAACGCGCCCACGCGGTTGGCGAAATCCGCAATTTTGTCGGGAGTCCAACCGCTCACCAATCCGTGAGCAAAGGCAGCAGCGAAGGCATCGCCAGCGCCAATGGTGTCGACCACGGCCACATCATATCCTGGACTCACGACGAAGGTATCACCAACGAGCAATGCACATCCTTGTGCTCCGCAGGTCACACAAATCGCCTCCCAGCCGAATCGATGCGAATAATCGCGGCAGAACACTTCCAAAGACGCAACGGGGGTCCCAAACATAGAGCTAATGGTGGCGACTTCTTGATCGTTCATTTTTGCGATGGTCGCCTGCGACATCAACTCCTCAACCAAAGCGGGTTCAAAAGAGTCGGTCCGAAGATTCACATCATAAAAACGCCGCGCTTGGGGACAATTGGTCAGCAATTCGAAGGTGAGCTGGCGAGCTTGAAAACTCATCTGAAACAAAGTGCCGAAGTAAATGAGTTCCGGGGTGGGCGAACAAAGTTCGGCAAGCTCGGCTTGCGGCAGGTGGGGAAAATCATAGGCTGCGGGATGGTGAATCACAAACCTGGGCTGCCTCGTTCTATCCAAAACTACCGAAGCAGTGCCGGTCGGATAGGCGAGAATTTGCCCAACATAATGGCTTGGCAACCCTAAGTGGGCCATGCGGCCAAGAACCCGTCGCCCGCGTGCGTCTTTACCTACGGCACTCACGAAATCAACGTTATGTCCAAGATTGTGCAAATGCACTGCGAAATTGAAGGGCGCGCCGCCCAGGTGTTCGCACGGGCCGATCACGTCCCAAAGTACCTCGCCGATGCTGATGCCTCGCACCCGTCTGCCGCCCTCGGTTTACAGGGTAACTTCCTGTCAGCACTCCGGTCCAATGAGGTTGCGTTCCTTGAATTCGAATAGAACGCACTTATGGTAGCGATGCACGTGGCATCACAGCCCGGCGAAAAACCGAAACAGCGCCTTCATGCCGCGAGCCAACCCAACCGGTAAGGCAACAGCATCGTTTGAAGTTGTCATTGCCGCTCTCGAGATAATGCTGTGTGGGGCATCATGGCATCGGGAACAAAACAGAGTTCCGCATCACAGGGCTTACCGCGGGCGGGACAAAAACTGCAGGTGCCGCGGGAGGTGCGCAGGGGGAAGGCTCTTACTCTAATGGGGCAAGTCACGCCGTAACTCGTCGCCCGCCACTTTGTGTAGGAGGCTACTACGGCGCAGACGCGGGCTGGCTCAGGAAGTTGATTAACTATGCGGCTCTTTTTTGCTGCTTCACTTTCCATTTCGCCCAGCGGGCCCTTTGCGCGTCCGCAATTCGCTTGCGTGCTGCGGGCGACAAACTGCGCTTACCTCCCCGGCGCCGGCCACCTTTGCCTAAGCCGGAGAGAACAGATATGGCTTCATCGATTCTTTGCAATTCCCTAACCAGGCGGCTGCGCTCGCCGCGTAAGTCGTTCACTGTCTTAGATAGATTTGGCATGGGATCTTCAGGTTTTCTCCTTACACTTTGATCCTCAGCTCACAGGAGCATTGTCAGAAGGATTATATCCGCGAAGCTCTAAAACGTCTTCATCTTTCCGTAGATTGAGCGAACATCCACTATCAAGGTGGCATTTACAACAGAATTTCACTGCTGACAATCGAACCTTTTAAGATAGGTTCGTCGATCGGAGTAGAGAATATTAGTGGCGGGCTACCCTTTGTTTCGCTTCCGCATCTTCAATGATGGACCGTCGCCACGGGAAAGTAGGGCGATCGAATGCGCCAGAGTGCACACATAATTGCAGGATGGGGTTTAGGCTTGGCACTCTTGCTGGGTGTAATGATGGCTCAGTCCGGGTCATCAGTCGAGACCCCTTCCGTACCTCCGCACAGCGGCAATGCTGCCGGACCCAATGGCCCCAGAGTGAACACTCCACCGCCACCAGCCCGCAAGACCACCAATCCAGTTAACAACCAGGAGGATAACTCGCCCAAGCGCACGCTCACTGGCATCGTGAGCGACTCATATTGCGGTAGACACCACTACTTGCTGAGCAATGCCAATGAGGCTGAATGCACTCGTTACTGCATCGCCCATCAGGCAAGGTATGTGTTGGTCGTAGGCGATCGTTTGTATGCGCTGCAGAACCGACCCGGGCACGTCCTGGATAGCCTGGCAGGCAGGAAGGCGCGAGTCACCGGTGCTCTAATCGGGGGAAATGTCCTGGAGGTCGAAATGGTCGAACCTCTCCAAAGTCAAGCTAAGTAACCTCTTCTGGTTTTAACGAGAGCTCTTGACCCACGCGGATGCGGGTATTTTTGCCCTAACTTTGCGCCCTGGCCACGAGAATCTCCTGCCGATGATGGTTTTAATAATTAAATGATCAGTGGATCGAGTCACTCCGATTCCGACCCCAAAATTAATCTCCCACAGGGGCGAAACGTTCAAGTCAAGAGTAGGAAAGAACTGATGGGACTGTTGCTTGAACGTATCAGGGTTGAAAATGGGCCCGGTGGAACCGTAATACTCCAGTCCTCCCGCAATCTGCTTGCTGAAGTTATAACTGGCCTTCACAGCTGGCGAGAATCCGACTCCCTGATTGACGCTGGCACCATGGAAGGAGCGCTCCAGAGCCGGATTAAATGCCAAGTACCAGGGTCCCATCTGCCGGTCAACAATCGGGCGCAGCTCGATCGTCCAAGTGTCAGGGGCAAACTGCCGGCGCACATACCCTATTTCCGTCGAGAGACTAATGCCTATCGGCCAGTGCCAGGATTCTGGAATGCGGACCCGTGGCCGAAGGTGATCTCCAACCCACTGCCAGCCGCCATCCGGCTGGATGGTCGTGAACACATAAAAACCTGTTTCAAACCAGTCGCTAAACCCATGAGTGACTTCGAGTGTTTCATGCTCTGCGTGCTGGCTCGGAAGTACCCCGTCCACAACCATCTTCTGCCCCCTAGCCGTGAAGTTGCTGTGTAATTCCACCATGGTATCGCCGGGTGCGACCGTTTCGGAGGCATACACCTGGATTTCGTAGTTGTCTTGAGCAAGAGCGGACAGACTGGCCAACAGAAGCGCGAGAAGTGAGGCGGAAAGCCAGCTCCAACAACTCGGCAGCGCCGGCGCGGCCCATCGGACACTGCACATCTCTGCCTTGGTCCGTTTCAATACAGGATCTCAGGTGCGCTGTACCTTTGCCCCGCGGCGCTCACGAAATGCTTCAATGATCAGGTACAGCACTGGGATGAAGAAAAGGTTCAAGAGAGTGGACATGATCATTCCGCCAAAGACGGTAGTCCCCACGGAGTGTCGTCCGGCTTCTCCCGCGCCTCGAGCCAGGACCAGCGGGATGACTCCCAAAATGAAGGCAAAGGAAGTCATAAGGATGGGGCGCAGGCGGATACGAGCCGCTTCCATGGCGGCGTCCCTAAGCGAGAATCCCCGCTCCCGTAGCTGCTCCGCAAACTCGACGATCAGTATTGCATTCTTACTGGCTAGACCTACCAGCATCACCAAGCCGATCTGGCAATATACGTCGTTTTGTAAACCTCGCAACCATTGCGCGGTGAGAGCCCCGAGCAGCGCCATCGGCACGGCCAGCAGAATAATGAATGGTAGAACAAAACTTTCGTATTGAGCGGCGAGGGTGAGATAAACCACAAGTGTGCCCAGTCCAAAGAGCAGCAGGGCGGTGCTCCCGGAGGCCAACTCCTCGAGCGAGATTCCAGTCCACTCATAGCCGAATCCCTGCGGCATAACCTTCTGCGTCAGCTCCTCCATGGCCGCCATTGCCTGCCCGGAACTGACTCCTGGTGCAGCCGAACCATCGATTTCCGCCGACCGAAACAGATTGTAGTGTGTAATGACTTGCGGGCTCGTGGTTTGCGACAGGGTAATCAAATTCTCCAGCGGAATCATGCCACCGCCGTCGGAGCGCACGTAAAACTCCCGCAGATCTTGTGCTCGGGCGCGGAACTGCTGATCGGCCTGAAGGTAGACGCGGTAGGAGCGGTTATTGAAGTCGAAATCGTTGACATAAGCCGAGCCCATGTAGACGCCCAGCGTGTCGGTAATCTGCTGTAATTGAACATGTAGGCTCTTGGCTTTTTCGCGGTCAATGGTCAGTAGAAACTGCGGATCGTTGGCTGTGTACTGCGTGAAAAGACCGGCCAAGTCTCTGCGGGCGCTGCCTTGCCGAACCATGTCGGTGGTCACCTTGGCCAGTTCCTCGAGTGTATGCGCCCCTTGGTCCTGTACTTCGAACTGAAATCCGCCGAAGGTGCCCAGCCCCTCCACAGCGGGAGGCAGCACTGGGAACACCAGCGCACCATTCACCGCAAACAGGCGACTGCGCAAGCGATTCACCACAGCCTCCGCCGAGTGTTCGGGACCGCGGCGCTCGGAGTAGGGTCGCAACCCGGCAAAGATCAGTCCCTGATTGGATGCGCTGCCGGCAAAGCTGAATCCTTCCACCGCGAAAACGCTTTCAATCTCAGGAACCGCCTGCATGATGGCGTTGACTTGGTTGCAGATACTGCGGGTGTATTCAAGGGAGGCGCCCGCGGGCGCCTGCACGATGGTTATCAAGTATCCTTGGTCCTCATTCGGCACAAATCCTCGCGGGACGCGTACAAAAACCACGTAAGTCAGAGCCAGTCCTATGAAGAAGAGGATCGTCGCCAGGGCCGGAACCGCCAAGAATTTCCTCAGTGCAGCACGATATCTGGCAGTCACGTGTTGAATGATTTTATCCACCAGGCGAAAGAAGGCTCCTTTGGCTCCGCGCCGGCGGCCTAGAAGGAGAGCGGAAAGAGCCGGGGTAAGCGTCAGGGCATTGAAGGCTGAAATTGAAATGGAGAAGGCAATGGTGAGGGCGAATTGCCGAAAAAGAATGCCCGTGGTTCCGGGGAAAAAGGCCACCGGCACAAAGACTGCCACCAAGACCAGCGAGGTTGCGATCACGGCTCCAGTGACCTCTTTCATGGCCGCCGATGCTGCCTGCCGAGCGTTGGCTTCCCCTTCTTGTATATGGCGCTCGATGTTCTCAATGACCACAATTGCGTCGTCCACCACCAGCCCGGTGGCGAGAGTAATGCCGAACAGGGTCAGTGTATTGATGGAAAATCCCAGCAGTTTTACGAACGCGAAAGTGCCGATGAGGGAGACCGGAATGGTGACCGACGGGATGATCGTGCTGCGCCAGTCCTCAAGAAATATAAAAATAACCAAAATCACCAGAGCTATGGCCTCGAGCAATGTGCTCAGCACATCGCGGATCGATTCGCTCACCGCATCGGTGGTATCAAAGGCCAGCTGGTACTTCAGGCCGGGCGGGAAATGCTTGGCCAGCCGCTCCAGTTCGCTGATGGCTCGCCGGTCGACATCCAAAGCGTTGGCGGTGGAAAGCTGCGTGAGGAAAATGCCCACCGCGGGGCGCCCATTGAATTGCAGTTGCGATCCATAGTCCTCAGCACCAAGCTCCGCGTGACCAACGTCCCGCAGCCTGACCAGGGTTCCGTCGGAGTTCGCCTTGAGAATAATTCTGTCGAACTCGGCCGGGTCCGTCAGGCGTCCCAGAGCCCGCACACTGATTTGGTACGCTTGTCCCAGCTTGATGGGCGGTTGACCGATTTGGCCCGCGGCAATCTCAACGTTCTGCTCGGAAAGAGCGTTCACGGCATCATCGGCCGTCAGCCCTCGCCCGGCCATGCGTACCGGATCGAGCCACAGCCGCATCGAGTAGCGCCCGCCACCAAAGCTTTGCGCATCGGCCACGCCAGGCACACGCTTCAGCGCGTCCCTGACATATACGTCCAGATAATTGTCGATAAAAAGCGGATCGTATCTTCCATCCGGCGCGTAGACAGCGGCTCCAAAAACGAAATTCTGCGAGGTCTTGGTGATGGTTACCCCGGTGGCCTTGACTGCGTTCGGCAGCCGTGCCAAGGCCGTGTTGACGCGGTTCTGAATGTCGACCGACGCTAAGTCCGGGTCACGATTCAGATCGAAAGTTGCCGTGATCTGGCTCAACCCCTGATTCGTGCTGCTGGAAGCGATGTACTTCATGCCCTCGGCGCCATTAATCTGTTGCTCAAGGGGCTGGGTAACTGCGGCCTCCACCGTCTGCGCGCTGGCGCCGATGTAGGCGCTGGTCACGGAGACTTGGGGAGGAGCCAGGGTGGGAAACTGCGCGACCGGCAGGGTGGGAATAAACACCACGCCCGCCAGGATGATCATTAGGGCGCAAACCGTGGCAAAAACCGGACGGCGTATAAAGAAATCAACAAACATCAGAGAAAGTATTGCTGGTTGCGTGTTCCTCGATCCGACCGTCCCTGTGCCGCTGCCCCAAATCAGTGCTGGCCGCAATACGCAATAGTCGCTCGGCGAGCTCGGTGGATTAGAACTTTCAACCGCCTCCTTTCGGTTAGCGATGCCAGCGCTGGCCCAGCTCTCAAGACCAGAGGGCGAGAACAGAAGCGCATCGAGACGCAATGACCAAACACTTTGAAACCGGCTGCAGTCTAAGCGTCAGCTTTCTGGCCTTACCGGCATCCCATCAACCAAAAACTGCGTTCCCGATACGATAATGCGGTCGCCGGGTTTGATCCCATCCAGTACGGCATAGTTGTTGCCCACCATCTGCCCGACCTGGAGCGGCTTTTGCCGCGCTAAAAACCCGCCGCCCGAGGGCTCGGCCACGAAGGCAAAGTATTGCCCGCCCAGTCTGGTAACCGCCAATATGGGCGCAACCGGCATCATGTGCACTCCCCAAATAAGGCGAGCTCGTGTGAACTGTGAAGTGCGCAGACGATCATGCCGGTTGGCGATCACGGATTTCACCAGCACAGTCTGGGTTGTATCATCCACCCGGGGGGAGATGAAATTCACCCGGCTTTCAGCCATGACGTTGCCTTGCGCGTCGACAATCTGCGCCAGCATACCGCGTTTGAGTTGGGCCGAGCGCTCTACCGGAACATAGATGTAAGCTTCGAGGCTGCCCGGCATGTCAATGGTCGTCAGCACGCTGCTGGTCGTAACTCGGTCTCCCACACGAACCGGCACGTCGCCTACAATCCCAGCCCGGGGCGCGTGTACAGTGTAGTAATGCAGCTGAACCTGTTGTTCCCGCAACTGCGCGTCAAGCGCTTCGAGCTGAGCTTCGGCTGCATCCAATGCTGACTTGGCCTGATCGAGCTCCTGCTTGCTGACCACGCCCGCACTGTACAAACCACTCATCCTTTTATATTGTTCCCGGGCATAAACCAGGCTGGCTTCCTGCGCGGCCCGCGCGTTCCGCTGACTAACTACTGTCGCCTGCTGCTTGGCGGGGTCAATTTCGATGAGTTGGGAACCCGCGCCGACCGGCTCACCGGAGCGCACGAAAATCTGCGTGATCCAGCCTTCCACCTGGGGCATAATCACAGCCGAGTTGCGTGATTTCAACGTGGCCACGTACTCGCTGGCGTCGCTAACCTGCAAATTTCGCGCAATCTGAACTTTAACTGGCATTGCGCTCGCCGCCTGTGCCTTGGGATCGGCGTTGCCTTGCCGATTGCAAGCCACAAGCAGTGCAGCGGCGGCATAAACGACGAGCCTCGACGAAGCGCGCTTTATATTAGTAGGCAACAATAGCGATCCTTGCGTTTGCCGCACAATTTTGGAGTAGCTTACACCAAAAAATAAGTGACAGTGAGGGTGTGCTCTTCTCGGCAACCTATCTAGGATTTCCCCGTTGCGGCATCGACCAGCACGCATGCAAAGCCGTAACGCCGCCTAGCGACTGTCACTCGCCTTCGTCCTCTGGTAGATTGATCGGCATGAAAGCGGCGCGCGGCTTCGCCAGCGACAATAATGCCGGAGTTCATCCGCAAATCCTCAATGCTATTGCCGAGGCAAACCAGGGCCATGTGGTGGGCTACGGGGAAGATCCTTATACCCGGTCGGCGGTTGCCAAGTTCGAGGAGCACTTCGGAGACGAAATTGAGGTATTTTTTGTCTTCAACGGTACGGCCGCCAATGTCCTCAGCCTGACTGCCCTCACGCGCTCCTATCACGCCGTGCTCTGCACCCAGTCGGCCCATATTTACACCGACGAATGCGGCGCGCCCGAGAGATTTACCGGCTGCAAGCTGATTCCCGTGCCCTCGCCTGGGGGCAAGCTTACGGTCGAATCTGTTCGTTCCGCCTGCCATGGAATCGGCGATCAGCACCACGTTCAGCCCCGGGTGATTGGCATCACCCAGGCCACAGAAGTGGGAACCGTGTACGCGCCTGAGGAAATCCGGATCCTGTCCCGGTTTGCGCATGAGCGAGGCATGTTTGTGCATTTGGATGGCGCCCGCATTGCCAATGCTGCGGTCACTCTCGGACAGTCGTTGCGCGAGGCTACGCGAGACCTCGGCGTGGATGTGCTCTCATTTGGAGGAACCAAGAATGGACTGATGGGAGCTGAGGCGGTCGTCTTCTTCGAGAAAGAGCTGGCGGAGAATTTCCTTTATGTGCGCAAGCAGGGAATGCAGCTTGCCTCGAAAATGAGGTTTATGGCCGTGCAACTCGAGGCTCTGCTTAGTAATGGCCTGTGGCGCAGCAATGCTTGCCATGCCAACCAGATGGCTAAGCTCCTCGAAGAGGAGGTGCGCAAGATCCCCCAACTCGAAATTGTCTATCCCGTAGAGGCCAATGCAGTGTTCGTGCGAATGCCCCGGGAGATGATTTCTCGCGTGCAAGAGCAGTACTTCTTCTATCTTTGGAACGAAGAGCAGTCAGTAGTGCGCTGGATGTGCTCCTTCGATACGAGCGAAGAAGATATTCGCAAGTTTACAAAACTGGTTCGCGAAACATTGTATTCTTAGCTGGCTGGACTTCCTGCCTTCCGCCCAGTGCGTGATGCCTCGCTGTTCGTGCTTGGCCGTGTCGGTCGTTTCCCGCGTTCTTGCTTTTTCTTCTCGCTTTTACTAAATTGACGCGTTCTGTCTGAATTGTTGCTGTTGCTTTGAGTTCAAGCAGGAGATTTATGGAAAGTAGTTGGTCGCGTGCTTTCGCCCTGGGTGTTGTGGTTCTTGCTGCATTACTTTCAATACGTTGCGGGAACAAGCAGCAACTGATATCGATCCAGGTGACACCTGCCGAGGTTAATTTTCAGGGCCCCGGTGCGCAAACGCAGATGACGGCCATGGGCAGCTACATTCATCCGCCGGCAACCAAGGACATTACTAATGCGGTTACCTGGGCTACCGATGTTCCCGGCACTGTGCGCGTCACGCAGACCGGTTTAGTGACGGCCATCAATACCTGTGGCAGCGGTCAAGTCACGGCCACTGCTTACAGCAATCCGGCCAATCCTGCGGCGGGTTCGGCAATACGAGGCTCGGCCGATGTTGCCATTCTGCTCAACGGGAGCTCCAACTGCTCGCAATTGGCGAATCTGACGGTCACGATTGGTACTACCGGTGGGGGTTCGGGGGTGGTGACCAGCTCGCCCTCCGGCATTAGCTGTCCCTCAATTTGCAGCGCCAATTTTGCCGTGGGCACCACCGTCACGCTGACAGCCTTGCCTAATGGGGGATCCTCCGTCGCAAATTGGATCGGATGTGACTCCACCTCCCTCACTACGTGTGTCATAACCATGAATGCTGCGCGTACCGTGACCGCCAACTTCAGCTAGACCTACACCAAGGCTAAGACCGTACTATTGCTCCTCAAGCAGCCGCCGCAGTGTGGGCCTGTGTTTCTCGTTTCTCCGCCCCTGCTTGCGGCTGTCGACCACCTGGCTTGGTGGGGGAGAGCCAACCCGTTCGCGCGCGGCTGCTTTGATCGCCTTACTGGCACGGAAAATTCCCGGCTTCTTCTTTTGTGCCAACGGTCACGCCCGGGCGAACCGAATTCGGCTTCAACAGCCAATTATGCAATAATTCTTTAACAATAGAGATTACTAGCTGGCGGCCCGAAGCGGATGGAAGAGCGCGATTTTTTCGATGAACGCACGGAAAAAAAAGCGGCCACGCTCAACTGTCCTCATTGTCACCAGTCGCAGGAATATGAGCTGCTATGGCTGGTGCGCACTAAGAAGCGACAAGTCCCTCCTCGTGCCGATGACCGTGATCGCGCTCGCTTTGCCAAGGCCCGTTCTTACATGCTGCGGAAAGACGACATGATGATGTGCAAGAACATGCGTTGCCGCAAACGCTTCGAGGTTTCCGGAGTGCAGTCCGTGGCTTTTCTCGACTGATTTCCCCATCTGGTCCTCTCCATTTATACTGACCAGTTTGCCCGCTTGCGATGACGCGAGTGCTGGCGACGCTTGTGAGGAGTATGCCTTGAAAATGTTGGTTTGCATGAAGCAGGTTCCGCAGAAGGATGCTCCCCTCAAGCTGAACGAGAGCGGCACCTGGATCCGGGAAGATGTTTCCTACGAAGTTAACGAGCCTGACGCTTACGCGCTGGAGGAAGCGCTGCGCCAGAAAGAACAACACGGTGGGGAAGTCGTCGTCATTACCTCGGGGCCGGCCCGTGCCGCTCAGGTTTTGCGGGAAGCGCTAGCTAAGGGCGCTGATCGCGCCATTCACCTCGATGATAAGGCCTTTGTTGACCTCGATGCCTGCAACACGGCACGCGCGCTGCAGGCTGCCATTAAGGAAGAGAATTTCGATCTTATCCTTACCGGCCTGCAGTCAGACGATTATGGCTACGCACAGACCGGAGTCATCCTCGCCGAACTTCTCGGCTGGCCGCATGCCACCATCATCATGCAGATCGAAAAGCGTGATGCTGGAATTCGCGTTAAGCGTGAACTGGAAGCCGGCTATTTCCAATATGTGGACATGCCGCTCCCGGCGGTGCTAACCATTCAGTCCGGTATCAACAAGCTTCGTTACGCGACTTTAATCGGCATCAAGCAAGCCAAAAACAAGCCGCTCCGTAAGGTTGCTTTGTCTGAGGTCGAATCCGCGATGGGCGAGAAGTTGCAGAGGATTGAGCGACTCTATGTGCCGCAAAAGCTGAAGAATACTGAGGTTCTCGAGGGAGCTGCGGGGAGTATCGCCAAGAAGCTGGCGGAGAAGCTGCGCAATGAAGTACGCGTGCTGTAGAACCTTAAATTGGTTTGCCTTTGCCTTCGAGTTTACCCAGAGTCTTGGGCAAGCATCCTAAACAACGCTATGCCAGATGTGAGTCCGACCACCATTCGACAGGAGGAGTTGCTGCTTCGCCAACAGCGCCGCGGAGGCACGCTGAAGACTGTTGGCAAGATCTTGTTGTGGATGGACCTCATTTTCGTTTGCTTTGTTTATGTCGGCCTGGAGTCTGGATCCCACCTCTATTGGTGGTGGTTTATGGTTGAGTTCATTCTGGGTGCCGCTCTGATGGCGTATGGTACTCGCCTGCGTTCGGAAGCTAGCCGACGGCTGGCTGAGTTGTCTCCGACGGTTGGTACTCCAGATCTCGATCACGAAGCCGAGCAGCAACCTCGCGCCAGCTGAGCACTTGCCGGATCGACCTGCGCAACCAGACTTGGGCACTGGCCGTTACCGTCGACTCTGGCGCGAATCGAGATAGGGTGCGATCGAACTGGGCCGCAAGGTATCGATCGCGCTCCGCTGGTCGGCAGGCGAGCGACTAGCAGAATACCCGCAATTCAGCTTGAGGAGCGAAGAAGAACGCGCCTATGCCAGAAACAATCCTCGTCGTCGTCGAGCAGCGTGAAGGCAAGCTGAACCGTGTCTCGTGGGAGACACTTACCGCGGGCCAGGCCATTGCCGCCGATACTGGCTGGCAGTTGGAGGCTGCCGTCGTGGGGTCAGGCACCGCTGCGATTGCCGCCGAAGTAGCCGGCAAGAAGCTCACCAAGGTCCACGCGCTTGACTCCCCCCAATTGGAGCCTTACACACCTGATAGCTACGCCTTGGCACTAAAGCAGTTTCTCTCCTCGCAGTCAATGAAACTGGTCCTGCTGCCCCACACCTATCAAGTGCGCGACTTCGTCCCCAAATTGGCCACATCCATGGGCCGCACCGTCATCAGCGATGCAATCGGCTACAAGAATGAAAACGGTCGGTTGCTATTCACGCGGCAGATGTTTCAGGGAAAATTGTCCGCCGACGTGAGCTTTGCGTCTCAGGCGCCGTGGTTCGTGACCTTCCAAAATGGCTCCTTTCGGGGAGACCAAGTGACAGCCGGTGCTGGCCGAGCGCCGGTTGAAACCGTAAAGCTCGATATTCCAGGCAATATCATCCGCAATCAACCGCAGCCCGTGTTTAAAGAAGCAAAACAGGCGGTCGACCTCGGTCAGGCAGAAATTATTGTCGCTGTCGGGCGCGGTATCAAAGAACAGAAGAATATTGAATTAGCCAAACAATTGGCGGAAGTTCTAGGCGGGGAATTGGCAGCCTCACGTCCCATCTGCGATTCCGGCTGGCTTCCCATGGATCGCCAGATCGGGTCGTCGGGGCAAACCGTGGCTCCCAAGCTGTATCTGGCTCTTGGCATCAGCGGCGCCATCCAGCACATTGTCGGCATGAAGGGTGCCCGCACCATCATTGCCATTAACAAAGACTCCGAAGCGCCTATTTTCGAAATTTCAGATTATGCCGTCGTGGCGAATCTCTTTGATGTCGTCCCGCCCCTCATCGAGGAGATCAGGAAGGCGAAAGCGGGCCCATAAATTGGCAAGCTGGCTCGAGCAGCGCCCATGATTGCAGGGACGAGCATTGCAACAGCCGCCGGTCTTCGGAGTGGCACGTTGGAATGTTGCCGGGACGGATGAGTTGCGTGAGCCGTGGCGAGTACTCGGGGTCGCACGATCTTTGCGTCGTAATGCTACGCCCGAGCAGAGTTGAGCGATTCGCCCGACCGTGTTCGTTGCATCTCGAATCTTGAGCTGAGTATCTCCCCTTGTATGTTGACGAGTGAGGGCTGAATGCTTGTCTTTCGCAAACCCCTGCAAGGAATCGAGCATCCCCAGATGGAAGCCGATCTGGTGATCGTTGGCGGCGGTCCAGCTGGCATGGCCTGCGCCCTGCGACTAGCGCAACTGATCGAGGCTCACAACGGCAAGAACCCACACTCACAGTTCAGCACAGAGAACATCTATGTTCTCGAAAAATCGCGGGAAATTGGGCAGCATTGTTTATCCGGCGCGCTTCTCGATCCCCGCTCCATGCACGAATTGCTCCCCGGATGGGAAAAAGAGGCGCCTATCGAAGCCGAAGTGAGCAGAGAATCTCTTTACTTTCTCACGAGCAAGGGAAAATTTAAGGTTCCGGTCATCCCTCCCCCTTTGCGGGATCATGGCAATTACGTCATCTCCTTGAACCGATTCGTCAAATGGCTGGGTGGTAAGGTCGAGCAGACCGGCATAACCGTGTTCACCGGTTTCGCAGGATCGGAATTGCTGTTCGACGGCCATGATCGGGTCGCGGGAGTTCGCACCGACGATAAAGGTGTAGACAAACTGAACCAACCAAAATCAAATTGCGAGCCCGGCTACGACCTAAGAGCAAAAATTACCATCCTCGCCGAAGGTGCGCGTGGTTCCCTGACCAAGCAGCTTGTCGAGCGCCTTGCGCTCCATAAGGACCGCAATCCCCAAACCTACGGCGTCGGTGTCAAAGAATTGTGGGAAGTTCCCGGGGGCCGCATCGCCGCCGGCGAGGTTATATACACCCTGGGTTGGCCTTTGACGGCAAAAGAATACGGTGGCGCCTGGATCTACGGCGGCCGCGACAATGTGGTCTCGCTTGGCTTCGTCACGGGACTCGACTATGTCGACCCCCGGGTCGATCCCCACCATGTGCTGCAGGATTTCAAAAGGCACCCGTTTATGACCAAGTTGCTCGAAGGCGGCAAAATGATTCGCTATGGTGCCAAATCGATGCCCTACGGCGGCTGGTGGGCGATGCCCCCGCTGGCGGGCAATGGATGGATGCTCCTCGGCGATTCGGCCGGGCTCCTCAATGCTCAGCGCCTTAAGGGAATTCATCTGGCTATCAAGAGCGGGATGTTAGCGGCGGAAACCGCCT
>JAFATF010000704.1 GCA_019244045.1 Acidobacteriota bacterium | reverse complement strand
GATCACTGCTAAATTCCGTGAACGGCACCACATTCGCCGCTTGGTTGGGTTGCTGAATGACCTCGCTAAGATAAACGAAAGGGTTGTGGTGCTTCATATACGGATATACGTCGCCCCCGACATATCCCGGCTGCGGTAGCGATTCGGCGTAAGACTTCCAGGTTTTCCCCGCCGCGTTCAGTTCTCGAACCAGATTATCGGCGTTCACTGTTCCCGCGTAGGCATCATCGAAGCTGATCGGTTGGCCCATCGTAAGCATGAAGTAATCAGAAATTGACGGATGGAAGTTCGCATAATACTGGGTAGCTAATCCATAGTTCGATGCCAGACTATTCAGGTACGGCATTGCGCTGCTGCCAATGATCTCGGAATAGCTGTGATTCTCCTCAACCAGCAGGAATACGTGCCCGAATTGCACCCGGGGGGCGCTGGCCTGTCCCGCGTGGGCAGCGCCACAACCGAGAACGCTGGTCAAAGCGCCCGAGAGGCTTCCCACGAGCACCCAGGTAGAGACCATCCGCTTCCATAATGTCAACCTTAATGTCATAGCCAGGTATCGGCCAGCCTCATCCCGGCTGGTCAACAACTTTTTTGGATGCGTGTGGAACGTCCTTGTTACCGATGGGAATGCTTTTTCGAGAGCCTCCGGCGCGGAATTTCAGGCCGAAAACCTTACCGCGAGACGAAGGCGGCCGCTAAGAATTTGGCAACAAGGCACCATGCCGCCCAACAGGCACGATTCACACCTGCCCCCCAATCATGAGGTGAAAGGGAGGACTCCGCATCATTCTCGATGCTCGCAACCAGCTCTTTGTATGAAGCCCAATGAGCCTTGGAGGTGATCAATTTCCTCCAGTTCAGGTCTGCCCGATAGCTGGGTAGCCTGGGGAGCGGCGGATTCATGCAATCGTTACAGGAGTACCCGAGCCCCCACATCCCCGAAGATGCTCTTCAACGGTGACCTGCTTCTTGCTACACAAGGCGACCCGAGTTGCTTCAGCCTGCCTGCGCGGCATCTTCTGAGAAACCATTCGCTTGCCATTCATTCCAGAAACCGGATGAAGACTTTGGGCGCAACCGATTGATTTGGGCGGTGCGCGTTCGCAGGGGACGGCGTCAGGCCGCGAAAGCCAGAATTGCCGGCAGCGAGCAAAGTAGCTTGTCTCCGACCAGACCCAACCTTGGTGGCGGACATGGCAGCTGACAAGGTAAGTCTTACGAGCACGGCTCGGTGGGAACTGATCCGAGCCGCGGCTGAGCATTCGGGGCGTTAACCGGGTGACATCGGAGCCTGCCGTTTCCCGCACAGTGAAATCGGCGGTTGCCGTCCCGGAAATCGAGCGCTCGCCGAAGATGTATACTTTTGTGCTCGATGGGGTTGTTTGCTCGGCCAAGGCCTCGTCTTTCATTCCGTCATGTTATTGAGTCATCATCCCGCCTGTTCTAAGGCATAGCCCGGCGTAGGCCGGCGAGTACATCCACACTCGGAGGGGAAGATGCCCGACGACAATGCCAAAAAACCCGAAGACCATGCAGGAGTCTCTCGTCGCGACTTTCTGAAAATTTCTAGCATCACGGCTGCTGCTCCGCTCGTGGCGGGACCGAAAACCGTGCTCGCCGCTGGCGAGCAAGTTCCTGTCTACGGTCCCGGTAAGGTTCCTGTCGCGCTGACCGTGAACGGCAAGAAGTACCATCTCGAACTCGAGCCCCGAGTCACCTTGCTGGACGCCATTCGCGACGATCTTGACATCACCGGCCCCAAGCGTGTCTGCGACAGGGCCGAGTGTGGTGCCTGCACAGTGCTCATGGACGGTCAGCCGGTCTATGCCTGCTCCGTGCTGGCCATCGAAGCGCAGGGCAAGAAGGTCGAGACGGTTGAGTCGCTCACCCAAGACGGGAAGTCAGATTCCCTCCAGCAGGCCTTCATCGATCATGATGCATCCCAGTGCGGCTTCTGCACCCCAGGATTTGTGATGGCCTCGAAAGCATTACTCGACCAGCATCCCAGTCCGAGTGCCGACGAAATTCGTCGCGGGCTGAGCGGTAATTTCTGCCGCTGTGGCACGTATGCCGGAATTCGCGATGCCATTGCGCAATGTTCAAGGAAAGGAGCATAGCTATGCCGAACTATAGCTGGCCGGACCAAGATCACCGCGCCCTGATCGGCAAACGCACCACGCGCGTCGACTCCTCAGTAAAAATCTCTGGCCGCGCCAAGTACACCTACGACGTTAAACGGCCAGGCATGCTTTTCGGCAAGATGCTGCGATGCCCCTACGCTCAGGCGAAAATTGTCAGCATCGATACCAGCGCGGCCGAGAAGATGCCGGGCGTGAAGGCAATTCATATAGTGCAGGAGCCTGGGGCGCAGGTCCACTGGGCGGGAGATGAGATCGTTGGCATTGCTGCCATCGATGAGGGTGCGGCCGAGGATGCCGCGCGGGCCATCGTGGTGAAGTACGAGAAACTGCCGCACCTAGTCAGCGATGCTGAACCTCCTAAAGGGGCCGCCGAGGAGCAAGGACCGCTCAACGGGGACGACATCGGCGACATGTTGGATAACCAGGTTCCTGAGCGCGAGATGATTAAGCAGATCCAGCAGTACGGCATCACCTTCAAGCCCGAGGAGAACATGCTGAAGGAGATGAAGGAGGACGGCGCTCCCGATTCGGTACTTGAAGCGATCCGCACTGCCCCGGTGCATGAATCGGCCAGCGCTCGTCCAAAGTCTTACTATCAGAAAGCCGCCGCCATCACGCAGGGCGACCCCGGCAAGGCTCTTGCGGAGGCCGAGGTCACTTCCGAAGGTCTCTATGGGATTCCGGTCATCACACATTGCTGCCTTGAAAGCCATGGTTCGACTTCCGAGTGGACCGGCCCAGAAAACCTGTTCGTACATATCTCGACTCAGAATGTGTCGGGAATTGCGGGGCAGATGGCGGAACCTCTGAAAATTCCCGCCAGTAACATCCGGGTCCACCAGGACCATATCGGAGGCGGTTTTGGCAGCAAGTTCGCCCCCGACCGCTGGGGTATCGTTACGGCAATCCTTTCCAAGAAAGCCGGGGGAAAACCCGTACGAATGATGTTGGAGCGCGATTCGGAACTAAAGGTTGCGGGAGCACGCCCTTCCGCCTATGCTCGCGTGAAACTCGGCGCAACAAGGGACGGCACGATCACCGCATGGCAGTCCGAATCCTGGGGAACTGGCGGTCCGGGCGGAGGAGGCATGCCCCCGATTCCCTACGTCTTCAACATTCCGCATCAACACAAAGAGCACACGGCTATCCGCAACAACATAGGTCCCGCCCGCGCCTGGCGCGCTCCCAATCACCCGCAAGCCGCGGTGCTCACCATGTGCCCCGTCGAGGACCTGGCTGCCAAGCTCAACATGGACCCGCTTGCACTGTTCGAGAAGAACCTGAACCTGACGGGCGCTCGGGCACAGAACTACGCTCAAGAACTAGGGATTGCCGCTGACCTGATGGGCTGGAAACAGAAGTGGCATCCACGGCCAGCCACGGTTCCCAGCGCACCGGTCCGGGGTGTCGGCTTGTCGATGCACACCTGGGGCGGGCGAGGCCATAACAGTGATTGCGACCTGACCATTCAACCTGACGGCTCGGTTGAAATCAAAATGGGCTCGCAGGATCTCGGCACGGGTACGCGCAGCGCCATCCTGGTCGTTGCTGCCGACACTCTTGGCATCCCGATCGGTGCCATTAATCTTCAGATCGGCGATACCCTCTATCCTCCTTCGGGTGGTTCGGGCGGTTCGACCACGATCGGCGGCGTCAGCTCCTCGACTCGGCGCGCGGCTGTAGATGCTCGTGACGCCCTGTTTGCCAAGGTCGCCCCTGCACTGAATGCCCAGCCTGATGAGCTTGAGGCCATCAACGGCAGCATTCGCGTGAAGAACGATCCTCAGCGTACGCTGACTTGGAAGCAAGCCTGTGCGAAGATCGGCGCCATGCCGGTTACGGTGCGGGGCAAGAACCCTGACCGCAACCACCCCCCGGACTTGACCAACAGCGGAGTGGCTGGCGTTCAGATGGCAGAAGTCGAGGTTGATCCGGAGACCGGTATCGTCGAGGTGAAAAAGATGGTCGCCGTCCAGGACTGCGGCCTGGTGGTCAACCTGAAGACCGCCGAAAGCCAATGCCTCGGCGCCCTGATCATGGGCATCAGCTACTCTCTGTTTGAAGAGAAAGTCATGGATCCGACCACGGGTGTCATGCTCAACCCTGACATGGAGTTTTATCGCCTCGCCGGTTTGAACGACATTCCCGAGCTGGTGGTCCATATGATGACGGGCAAAGGTTATGACGAGCGCGGTGTCATCGGCCTCGGCGAGCCGCCTGTGATCTCGCCCGGCGCGGCAATTTCCAACGCCGTGGCCAACGCTCTTGGCGTCCGTGTCCCATTTCTCCCGCTCACGCCCAACCGCGTGCTTAGCGCAATCGCGCAGAAGGCAGGTGCATAATGAGAGCGTTCGAGTATGTCAGTCCGAAAACCCGGGCCCAAGCCTTCGGCCTGCTGGGTGCATCGTGGGGACAATCGGAAGTGCTGGCGGGCGGCACTGATCTTCTCGCCCTGATGAAGGATGATATCGTCCGTCCTAAGCGCCTCGTCAACATCAAGAGCATCGGCGATTTGCGTGGCGTCCAGCCCGTGGCGGGAGGTTCGTGGCGCATCGGCGCACTCACCACTTTGGGCGATCTCGCCGAAGCACCCGCCACGCAAAAAGGAGTGATGAAGGATTATCCGGCTTTGGCCGAAGCAGTTGCCGAAGCCGCCAGTCCTCAGATCCGTAGCCTGGCGACGCTCGGCGGTAATCTTTGTCAACGCCCGCGCTGCTGGTATTTCCGCAACGGCTTCGGCCTGCTGCCGCAGGATGAAGCCGGCAAGGATCTGGTGATGGCCGGCGAGAACCGCTACCATGCCATTCTCGGCAACCAGGGACGCGCGAAATTCGTGAGCCCCTCAACCATCGTTCCGATCCTGATCGCCTACGGCGCGAAACTCGAGTTGGCAGGGCCGAATGGCAAGCGTCAGCTTCCGTTAGAGAAGTTCTACGTGATACCCAAAGACGAAGACGAGCGCGAGCACGATCTTCGCCCCAATGAAATCGTTACCGGCGTCGTACTTTCGCCCTCCCAAGGCATCAAAGCGGCCCATTACGAGCTGCGCCAGAAAGCCGCATTCGACTGGCCCTTAGCAGTAAGCGCGGTTGCCCTCAAGTTGGATGGTACTAATCATGTGAGCTCGGCGCGGGTCGTGATGGGCTACGTCGCCCCGGTCCCCTGGGTCAGCCCTGAAGCCGAGCAGGCGCTGATGGGCAAGGCGCTGGACGAGGATAATGCCAAAGCGGCGGCCGAGGCGGGGCTGAAGAATGCGACTCCGCTCAGCCAGAATACATATAAGGTCCAGCTCGCAAAGGTGGCGCTCAAACGCGCCATTTTGAAAGCCGGAGGTGCCGCATGAAAACTGAATTCGAACGCTTCAATACCGATCGTCCGGATCTCTGCCCGGCTCTCCGTTGGAAAGGCCAATTTATCCTAGCCGAACAGGACCCGACCGTGCCCCGCTCAAATGAAGGTCTGTTCTGGTGCCTGCACACGCAAACCTGCATCGGCCCTGACGGCAAGCTTGCCGAGCCGGGTAATTGCTGCTCGGCTCGAAGGAAATGTCACGGCAGCATTTAACGGGACACACGGCACGACAGCGTACCGTCTTTTGAATCCCCGCAATTCTCGCCATGTGTGTGCCGTATCGAGACCGGTTGTATCGTATGACGAGCGGTCTCCGAATTCGGTGACCAAGACTCGAGCGGCGGTTGGCGACCAAGTTCTTCGATGCGGTAAGTAGTCCGATCCCTTCGGCAACTATTCCCTCATACAATGTGGGCACCCGCTTGGCTTCACCCTCACCTCCATAGGGGCGCGTATAGCTGGGTTGGCTGAGTTAAGTAGTTGACGCGGTAAGTACCGGGTGTTATCGTTCGGTCCTCTCCCGAAATTCTG
>JAFATF010000682.1 GCA_019244045.1 Acidobacteriota bacterium | reverse complement strand
CCCCTAATCTTACCTGCCCGGGAACGTCTCGGGTGGGCGCTCGAGCCCGATCGTACAAAGCACCTTGAACTGCTGCCAAGCTTCCCCCTGAGCCCGATCGCTCCGGCGTCGCCTCCGTTGACAGCACTTTTTCCGCGCGGGTATCCTTAATTTGGTATGCGAGGCTACTCGATGCGCGGCACCCGCTGTTGTTCGACCTGGGTGCCGGTGCGCGGGTGCTGACCGATTTCTCCCACCCGGCAGAATGCTCCGGGTGGATTCCCTTTCCCAAATGGATTCCTCACCCGCTCGCTAACCCTCCGGGACGGCATGAGGCACCGCTTGCATCGTAATCGGGAAAGCCGCGTCTAATTTCTTATATTAAGGAGGATGACTGTGTCTTTGCGCATCAATTCCGAGGCTCCAAACTTTACCGCTGAAACCACCCAGGGCAAGATCAATTTTCACGAATGGATTGGGAATGGCTGGGCCATTTTGTTTTCCCATCCCAAAGATTTCACTCCCGTGTGCACGACCGAGCTTGGCTATATGGCCGGCCTCGAGCCAGAGTTCGCCAAGCGCAACTGCAAGATCATCGGATTGAGTGTCGACCCGGTGTCGGATCACGGCAAGTGGGCCAAAGACATTGAAGAGACCCAAGGCCACAAAGTCAAATACCCCATGATCGGCGACCCGGAACTGAACGTGGCCAAGCTTTACGACATGCTGCCCGCCGAAGCCGGGGAAAGCTGCCAAGGCCGCACGGCCGCCGATAATGCCACGGTGCGCACGGTTTTCATAATTGGCCCTGACAAGAAAATCAAACTCATGCTCAGCTATCCCATGTCGAGTGGCCGCAACTTCGACGAAGTTTTGCGCGTGCTCGATTCACTGCAACTCACCGCCAAGCACAATGTGGCCACGCCGGTGAACTGGAATCCGGGCGAGGACATCATCATTCCAACCTCGGTGACCGATGATCAGGCCCGGCAGAGGTTTCCCGCCGGATTTAAGACTCTGAAGCCGTATTTGCGGGTAGCCGCTGCGCCAAAATAGCCCGGGAACTCTCCCATCGCGAATGACCTGGCGTCGATTAGCACCCTTGTAATCCTGCCCAGTGCTCGCCGTGCTGAACAGCGAGCCTGGGCCCGCCCAGGCTGATGCCGGAACTGCTAAAGCCTGTAAGCCGTGTCAATATGAATCAGGCTTGGGGGCTCATGGGCAAACCGGGGAACGACCGCCAGAGCCCAGCCCGGCGCAGAGCGGATGCTCCAGGCCGGCGCGGGGCTCGGCACATAAACGGAATACGCGATAGCCTGTGTGTTTGGCGCCGTGCACTTTCCGGCCGTGGTCCGAGGGAGAAGCGTGAGATAGATGGCGCTGCGTTATAACCCTTGATGCCCTCCAGAAGCTCATTACGGGCCCGAAGCTGTCTGGATTTTACGTAGTCTGCCTAGCCAGAGAACAAGAAAGCCTAGCTTCTGTGGCTCAAGCCGCAGACCACCTCATATCTCAGCATCATTCCTTCATTTCTGGGTAGCGCTGACCGACCGCGTCATAAGCTAATGGGCTCTCGCGGATTAGCTGCCACGTAATTTTCTTCACTCGGATCCCGGTGCACCAGTCCGCCGTAGCGCCGTCAGCTAGGCGCGGCGCCAATCTCCCGCCGCCGGGCGCACGCTCAGTCGCCGGCCACTTCTCAGATTTTGTGCCTATTGTTCCTTCGTGCAGCACCTGAAGCCCGGTTTCCTCATGTGCCGAGATCCACCGCCCCCCCTGTCTATCCGCCATGCTTCATACAAGCCGCGCAAAGCGGAACTTTCTATCTTTGCTAAGAGAGCAACTTCTCATGTTGCGGCGACATACCAGACGAAATTCTCTTGACAATTGCCTAAACCCAGTGCATAACTTCGCACAATTTTGCCGGGCTTGTTGTGGTGTGTCCGCCTAAGTCAGTAAGCTGAGGGCAACGGAAGAAGGGGCCGACGTGGAAAGCCTCAATTCGGCATTGCATTCGGTACACTGGCGGTCTGCTCCTTTCCGCCTTTCCGCTGCCGACCTCCGGACTGCTCAGCAGTACGAGTCATTTGAAAATTCCTTCCTCGCGCCATTCTGGAAGTTCAGAAATCGACTGATCTCAGGAGTTTGTCATGTCAGATAGTCGTATTTCGTTCCGACGCTTGTTCGAGCCGGCTGCAATGTTGGTGGCAACGATTTTCATCTGCGCCCTCGCCACGGCGCAAAATACAAATGGGCGTATCATTGGCACGGTTACCGATCCTCAGGGAGCTGCCATTGCTGGTGCCCACGTCATAATTTCGAACACCGGTACGGGAATTCAATCCACGACGACAACCGATAACAGTGGCTCGTACCAGGTTCTGAATCTTCCCGTGGGACTGTACGCGGTGACGGTAGAGAGCCAAGGCTTTGTTAAGGCTACGACTCAGCCCCAAGAGCTGAATATCAATCAGTCACTTCGGGTCGATGTTCCCTTGAAAGTGGGGGCGATCAACGAAGTTGTTGAAGTGCAGTCCGAATCGGGGCAAGTGGAAACCGTAAATCCCACCATCGGGGGAACGGTTACTGGGAAGCCGATTCAGGAGCTTCCGCTCAATGGCCGTAACACTCTGGACCTCGGATTGACTCAACCAGGTGTGGTCCCGGCGCCCAGTACAGGGTATGGGACGAATAACGGAGGAGACACGAACAACGGCTACAACGGTATCAGCATAGCTGGAGGACGTGCCGACGCAGTCACCTATCTGCTCGATGGAGGACTCAACAACGCCGTTACAAGCAATCAGGTAGTGTTCAATCCCAATCCGGATGCGGTAGCCGAATTTCGCATTCTGGCCAACAATTACACCGCCGAGTATGGCCGGAACGGCGGCGGGACGGTCACGGTGGTAACTAAATCCGGTAGCAATCGCCTGCACGGCAGCCTGTTCGAGTATCTACGAAATGATGCTATGAATGCGAACGACTTCATCGATAACGAACTGGGTAATGCCCGGCCTACCCTGAAGCGCAATCAGTTTGGCGGGACATTGGGTGGTCCTATCCGCAAGGATAAAATGTTCTTCTTCTTCGGATACCAAGGCCAAAGGCAGTCCCAGAGCCTACTTGGTTCATCGGTGACAACTTTTACGCCACAGGAGTTGAACGGGGATTTCTCCCATTCCAGCAATGGGGCACCCGATGCCAACCTTGTAAGTTTCTTGGCGTCGCATCCCTATTATCAGTCAAATGCGGCACTGGCAGCTCAGGGCATTATCGACCCCAGCAAAGTGGCGCCGGTATTTGCCGCCTATCGCGCCGCGAACCTGATACCTACTTCACCGACCGGCACGCTGCTTCCGCGGGGCTCCTCAACCGATAATGTCGACCAATACATGGGCAAATACGACTACTATGCCACCGCCAGCGATCAGATTTCGATAACCCTGGGCTCCAACAAACAGCCTGTGTTCTCGCCATTTTCCGCAAACCTAGGTGATCCCAGTGTTCCTGGTTTTCCCGACACGGCAACCACGACCAACCAATTTGCCAACATCGGTTACACAAAAACGATTTCGCCTAAGCTGGTGAATGAGCTGCATATCACCGCTGAGCGCTATCACACCCAGTCAATTCCCGGAAGCCATCCCCCAACGCCCGCGCAACTCGGGATTGCCATCAACTCCGACTTGCCGTACGCGCCACCCATCATCAATCTGTTCGATAGCGGTCTGAATCTCGGATTCAACGAGAACGTGCCGCGGAACAAAGCGGATAATACATATGCAGTTGCCGATAGCTTGAGTTGGATCACGGGGAAACACACCTGGAAGATGGGCGGGCGATTCTCGGTGCTGCAAGAGAACTCAGTTTACAGCTATGCGACCAATGGCTGGTTCTTCTTTTACGGCGCCGGAACCGGAATCGCCTCGGGGAATGACCGGGCAGATTTCTTCATGGGACTGCCCGATGAGTATCAGCAATATCCATCCGCCAACAACAACGAACACCAGACGCAATCGGCGGCTTTCCTTCAGAATGAATGGCGGGTCTCTCCGCGGCTTACTTTAACGCTGGGCGTGCGCTACGAATACACCAGCCCCGAAAAAGATATTCACGGTCACAGTTTCTCGATCATTCCAGGCGATCATTCGACGCGCTTCCAGAATGCTCCTGTTGGCTTAGTCGTTCCGGGTGATCGCGGAGCGCCGGATGGCTGGTATTTTCCCGATCGCAAGAATTTCGCGCCCCGCTTTGGATTTGCCTGGGACCCGGCCGGCAATGGCAAGACCAGTGTGCGTGGCGGAGCGGGAATGTTCTACGATACCCTGAACGGGTGGATGTCGGATTGGAATAATGGTGTGCTGCCGTGGTGGCCCTCGGCGGACCTTTTCTTCCCCGCGGTTGCGGCTAACCTTCCCAACCTGAGCATGTCCAACCCTTACCAGAACGCCTGTGTCTTTGACGCTAACGGGAACTGTTCGTCTAGCGGGCAGCCAGACCCGTTTCCCAGCGTGCCCCCGCCGCCCAGCCTCAATTTTGCTAGCAAGGGATACTTGCCCTTCGGCTTTGGTGACCTGTTCGTAAACCCGCATCTGCGCACGCCTTACATTTACCAATACAACATCAGCGTACAACGGCAACTGACGAATGACACCTTGGCCGAGCTCGGATACGCGGGCAGCTCTTCCCATAAATTGCTTACTTGGGTGGATGAAAATCCGATCGTACCCGGCAGCGGTCAACGTTTGCTCAATATGCGCGAAGGCCTTAACAATACCAACGGCTTCGCTCCGCTGGTCACATTCGACGGGCTTAACAATGCGAATTACAACGGGCTGCTGGCCAGTCTCACGCACCGTACCGCCGACATCCCCTACCTCGGCAGCGTCTTCTTCACGTTCTCCTACACGTGGTCTCATAACCTGGATAACGGCTCGGGGTTCAACCAGCGCACAGGCCAAATCTCGTTCTTTGAGCCGCATCGTTTTTATGGCAATTCCGACTTCGATATCAGGAATCGCGTCGTGTTCAGTGGTGGCTGGGAACTGCCGTTTGCCAAGATGTGGTCCAATGCATCAAGGCGGCTCACTGCCGGTTGGACGCTGCTTCCGATCTGGTTTTATCAATCAGGCTCCCCCCTTGATATCTATGGTAGCGCGGGTGCTCCGAGCGAGAACAACCCGGGCCCGTCGGGCTTCGGCGATCCCCAAAATGTGCGCGCGGATCAGGTCACCAGCTCAGTCCAGACCTTCGATCCCCGCCGTCTGCAAACCTTTGCGGCGTTCAACGGGGGTGCCCCGGGCAACTATTACTTCAATCCGAGCGATTTGATTCAGGATCCATGCATCGGCGCAGGAACCTGCCCCATCGGGTTTTATGGCACATATCGCCGCAATTCGCTGATCGGGCCGAGCCGCACCAACTTCGATCTCGCGCTCGAGAAGACTACGGATCTGGTGGGGGAGAACATGAAGCTGGCATTTCGCGTGGAAGCTTTCAACTTGCTCAATCACGCCGAGTTCAAGAACCCGGCCTCGACGCGGGTCACGTCACCCCAACTGGGAGTTGTTTCTGCCACCTACGACCCCAGGATTTTGCAGGTTGCCCTGCGGCTCACTTTCTAGGGAGCGCAACGGGCGAAGGGAGCAGGACGGCTATCGGGAGTTCGGAATGGATGATGAGACCAGAGATCGCGAACTTGGAATGGGCAAATCGATTACACGCCGCGATTTTCTAAACGGTGTGGGTATCGCCCTGGGAGCTTCGGTGCTGCCGGCCAGCAAATCTTGGCTCGAGGTTTTCGGCATTGACGAACCGGTCTTCGAGCCGGAAAAGGATCCGAACTATTATCCCCCGGCAAAGACTGGTCTGCGTGGCAGCCATGATGGCTCCTGGGAGGTGGCGCACGCGCTGCGCGACGGCAAGGAGTGGCCCAATGCGGTCGCGGATGATGAGGCTTACGACCTTGTTGTCGCCGGCGGGGGCATCAGCGGCCTCGCTGCGGCATACTTTTTCCGCAAAATCGCGGGCTCCAAGGCGAAGATCCTCATCCTCGACAATCATGACGATTTTGGCGGACACGCTAAACGCAACGAATTCAAAGCAGGCGCCCAGCTTCTTCTTGGATATGGAGGAACGCAGTCTCTGGAAGCTCCTCACCATTACAGCAAGGAGGCTTTTGGTCTCCTACAGGAGCTGGGAGTCGATGTCGATCGTTTCTATAAATACTTCGACCAGAATCTCTATAAATCGCTAGATCTCAAACGGGCGACATTCTTCGACCGGGAAACGTTCGGCAGTGACGTGCTTCTGCCGGGCTTCGGCACTCATTACTTGGGCCTGCAGTATTCCCCGGAAACCCTGGCGAGGATACCTGTTGCCGAGCCTGCCCGGCGCGATCTCGCGCGTTTACAAAGTACGAACCTCGACTATCTGGCCGGCCTCACTAGTGAAGAGAAAAGACGAAAGCTGATCAAGACCAGCTACAAAGACTACCTCCTGCAATACGTTCGCGTTCATCCCGATGTCATTAAAGTCTTTCAGTCGGCGCCGCATGGCTTGTATGGAGTGGGCATAGACGCGGTATCAGCCTGGGACTGCTTGGAGATGAATTACCCAGGATTCCAAGGAATTCAGATAAAAAGCAGTGAGAGCACACCCGAACAGGCCGAGCCTTACATTTTTCATTTCCCCGATGGCAATGCATCGATTGCCAGACTGCTGGTGCGGTCTCTGGTTCCGGGCGCGGCCGCAGGTCACAGCATGGAGGATATCGTGACCGCCAGGATGAACTATTCCCGCCTGGATCAGGCCGGCTCGCCGGTTCGGATTCGGCTGAACAGCACCGTCGTCAGGGCCAAGCATTCGGGGAACCCACAAAGCGTCAACGAAGTGGAGGTGACTTACGTTCGTGGTGGGAAGGCGCACAAAGTAAGAGGGGCTCATTGCGTGTTGGCTTGTTACAACATGATGATTCCCTATTTATGCCCGGAAATGCCGGAAAAACAAAAGGAAGCCTTGGCGTACGCGGTCAAAATTCCACTCGTCTACACTAATGTCCAGGTCGCGAGTTGGAAAGCGCTCGAGAAGCTCAGCGTGAGCGCCATTTACGCCCCCGGTGCATATTTCAGCTCGGCTTCTCTCGATTTCCCCGTTTCGATCGGTGACTATCATTTTCCCAGCCGGCCGGAAGAATCATGTTTGCTCCACCTCATGCGCACGCCCTGCAAGCCCGGCCTGCCGTGCAAGGAGCAGTACCGGTCCGGCCGCTGGGACCTATTTACGACAAAGTTTGATACCTTCGAACGCAATATTCGCGACCAACTTGGGCGCATGCTGGGCGAGGGGGGATTCGACCCGGCGCGCGATATCGTGGCTATCACGGTCAACCGCTGGCCGCATGGATACGCCTATGAGTACAATCCCCTGTTTGAACCACTCGACCGGCCTGACTCGGAGCGACCCTGTGTGATTGGGCGGCAACCGTTTGGCCGAATACACATTGCCAATTCAGACGCCGATGGTCATGCCTACACCAATATCGCGATTGACCAAGGTTATCGTGCAGTCGATGAAATCGTGACCAGCAAGAAGCAGGAGGCCGCCCAGGCCCGCTCTCATGTTTGAGATATCGCGGCGCAACTTCCTCTTCGGCTTAGGCGCAGTTGTTCTTTTTCCGATGCAGCGTACCGAGCCGGATCTGATCTTATACAACGGCAGGTTTTGGACAGTCGATCCGCGTTTGCCGCAAGCCCAGGCGGTAGCGATCACTGGCGGCCGCTTGCTTGCCGTCGGTTCGAATGAGGAAGTCTTGCCTTTGGCGGCGGGTACAAGCCGCAAAGTGGATCTGGGAATGCAAAGGGTTCTGCCCGGCTTCATCGATGCGCATTGTCACCCGGCGGTTTCCGGCCGCATGCACCTGCGGCAGGTGGACTGCGATCTGCGGTCGATCACGGCTATACAGGCCGCTCTGCGCGAACGCGCTCGCAAAATAGCGCCCGGAGAGTGGGTGCTTGGCTTCAAGTATGACGATACCAAGACCTCTGATGGGCGAATGCTCACCATCAAGGACCTGGATGACGCCGTTCCCGCCCATCCTGTCTTCGTCAGCCATCGCGGTGGCCATGTGGGCTTCGTGAACTCGCTAGCCTTCAAGGTCGCCGGCGTCAACCAAAATACCCCCGATCCCGCAGGTGGCAGCTTTGAGCGGGACTCTTCAGGGCAGTTTACCGGACACATTATTGAAAGGGCCGAAGCAGCATTCAATAAGGTCATTCCTTCCACTTATTCGCGTGAGGATTACCGGGAAGGCGTGAAGCTGATTTCCAAGATGATGACCAAGACCGGGATCACCTCGGTCGGCGACGCCCTGGGCACGCCTGAGGATCTTGAAGCCTACCAGGAGGCGCGCGACGCCGGCGACCTGGGGTTGAGGGTGTACTGTTTCATCGCCTGGTCTGCCATTGACCGCATGCTTTCTGCAGGCGTACGCACCGGCTTGGGGGATGAGTGGGTAAGGGTCGGGGGCATGAAGCAGATCGCCGACGGCGCCATTTCTGCCCGCACGGCACGTTTATCGCAGCCCTATATGGGTCACCCCAACGACTATGGCACCTTCTCCGCCAGTGAAGAGGAACTCTATGATTTCGGGCGCAAAGCCTATGCCGCCGGCTGGCAGCTCGGCACTCATGCCAATGGCGATGCTGCCATTGAAAGGGTGCTGAACGTCTACGAGCGCATAAATCGCGAGATTCCGCGCCAGGACCCCCGTTTTCGCATTGAACACTGCACCCTGGTCAACGACTCCATCATACGCCGCATGCAACTGCTGAAGGCCATTCCGACTCCCTTTTCTACATACGTGTATTACCACGGCGAGAAGATGCACTATTTCGGGGAAGAGCGGCTGAAGCACATGTTTGCCTTGCGTACGTTTCTGGATGCGGGTCTGCGCCCGACGCAGGCGTCCGATTATCCTCCCGGCGAGTTCCCGCCCATGATGGCTTTGCAATCAGAAGTGACTCGCAGCGATAGGACAGGACATGTTTGGGGTGCGAATCAGCGCGTTACGCTCGAAGAGGCGATCAAGGTTGGCACCGTCAACGGAGCCTATGCGTCATACGAAGAGAAACTGAAAGGCTCGATCGAACCGGGAAAGCTCGCTGACCTGGTTGTGCTAGCTCGCGATCCTTTTAAGGAGGACCCCACGAGGCTGGTCAATATACCTATCGAGCGCACCATGACGGGCGGAAAGTGGGTGTACGAGTCCTAAATGCTACTATGAGTCGAATGGGCGAGGAACAACGGAACCGGCAGTTAGGAATGGGGCGGCGTATCACGCGACGCGATTTCTTGAATGGCATCGCCATCGGGGTCAGTGGAGTGTTCGTCAGTTCCTGGATGGGAGACCTGCTGGCAGCAGACACACCTGCACGTTCTGCTCAGGACCGCCCTGACTACTATCCTCCGACCCTTACCGGAATGCGAGGCAGTCATCCCGGCGCTTTCGAAGTTGCGCATGCGCTGCGGGACGGCACCTACTGGGACAAGGCGGGCAAGCCAATCGACACTGGCGAAGATTATGACCTGATCGTCGTCGGTGCCGGTATCAGCGGCCTGGCGGCGGCGTACTTTTATCGCAAACATGCTGGTGCTAGCTCCCGCATCCTGATTCTGGACAACCACGATGATGTGGGCGGTCATGCCAAGCGCAACGAATTCCATCTCCGCGGACGAATGCTGCTGACCAACGGCGGAACCGTTGCTATAGAGTCACCGTTTCCTTACAGCCAGGTGGCTCGCGGACTGCTGACAGAACTCGGCATCGATCCTCCAGCGCTTGAACATAAATGTGCAGACCGCGAAGTCTACTCCAAACTCGGCTTTGCCTACTTCTTCGACAGAGAAACTTTCGGAACGGAGCGGCTGGTCAACAACGCCCCAGGCGGCTTCTATGGGCGAGAGGGGGGCGCAGCAGGCAAGTGGGCGCAATTTCTCGCTCGCACACCGCTCTCAGCGGAGGTACAGCAGGACATCGTTCGCATTGAGGAGGCGAAGATTGACTACATGCCGGGGATCTCGCAGGCGGAGAAGAAGGCGCGCCTCTCCAAAATGAGCTACAAGGATTTCCTCATCAAGGTGGTGAAGGCCCATCCTGACGTGGCTGCTTTTTATCAGACGCGAACGCACGGGTTATACGGAATCGGCATCGATGCCGTCCCGGCGCTCGATTGTTGGGCCATTTACTTTCCTGGATTCCAAGGAATGGATTTGGATCGAGTGCCGTCGAAGGGCTTAAGCTTTACCGCGCTGGGCGCGGTGACGCCTCAAGAGGAGTACCATTTTCACTTCCCCGACGGCAACGCGTCCATTGCACGTATGTTGACGCGCTCGCTAGTTACTGGTTCGGCTCCAGGGAGTACGGCGGAAGATATCGTCACCGCGAAGATGGATTATGCCCGCCTCGACCGCGAAGATTCGCCCATCCGCCTACGTTTGAATAGCACCGGGGTGTTGGTACAGCATGTGGGGAATCCTCGCTCGGCCAATCAGGTCGAAGTGGTGTACGGCCGCGATCAGAAAGCCTATCGCGTACGGGGCAAAGGAGCGGTCCTGGCCTGCTGGAATATGGTAATTCCATACCTTTGCCCGGAGCTTCCCGCCGAACAAAAAGAAGCCTTGCACTACGGGGTTAAGGTGCCGCTGGTTTATTCGGTTGTGGGTCTCCGCAACTGGGCTGCGTTTTACAAGCTGGGGGTGAGGGGAATTTCCTGTCCGGGCATGTATCACACATCCGTTAATCTGGATCAAGCGGTCAATATAGGTGATTACAAGTCGCCGCAGTCTCCCGAGGAGCCGATTCTGGTGCACATGCTGCGCACTCCTTGCCAGCCCGGACTATCTGCGAGAGATCAGCAACGCGCAGGTCACTATGAGTTGCTGGCGACGCCATTTAAGACCTTCGAGCGGAACATCCGCGACCAGCTTGCCCGTGTATTAGGCCAGGCTGGGTTTGATCCGGCACGCGACATAGAGGCCATTACGGTGAACCGTTGGCCGCATGGCTACGCCTACGAATACAACCCTCTCTGGGACCCCGAGTGGCCAGAAGGTAAACGGCCGTGTGACATCGCGCGCCGCCGTCATGGGCGCATAAGCATCGCAAATTCCGATGCCGCTGCGGCCGCGTACACCGATCAGGCGATCGATCAGGGTTATCGCGCCGTGCAAGAACTCTTCTCGAGTTGAATGCTTGAGTATTGCCTGCCCGTGCTGGCGCTGCTGGGGCGGTCCTTCGAATAGTGATTCCAATTGTGCTGATAGCCTGCAAGCGTCTTTCGCCTGCGGTTTGTTCGAGAGGATAATCGGCATTCGCAGAAGGTGATGACCAGCTTTGACTGAAGCTTTCACAACTTGCTGGTTGTCATCTACTCCACGGGAGAACATGTCCATCTTCGTATTGCAACTGGCTCGCTCCCTGCGGCGATCAACGAACATGCAATAATTTTAAGTGAGCTAAGATAAGCTATTCCTCGGGAACGCGGAAGCGAATGGGGTCCGGTGATCCTCCCGGTCTTCAAAACCGGCGGGCGGCGGGTTTGCCCGTCGCCGGTGCGTTCGACTCGCACACGCTTCCGCCAATCTAAAGCACTTAACTGGCCTTGCGATCGCTAACCGCCAACCCTGCGACTCTCAAACTTGGAACCATATTGTCCCTGACGATGTCGCCATAGATGTTCATCGGGTACGAATGTCTGCCTGCCTTCAACTTTTGTTGCACCGCGATGGGAATTTTCACAGTATCCAACCAAGAGCCGTAGCAAGCCTGATGCTGTGAGTGCTCACTCGCCCGATGCCCGCTGCGCTGCCAGCCTTCAGGTATGCGTCATTAACCCTATCCGCTAA
>JAFATF010000613.1 GCA_019244045.1 Acidobacteriota bacterium | reverse complement strand
CATGTTTTCCCCTTTTTTGGCCACCAATTTGGCCACCTCTCGACTAGGGGGCTTTCTACGTAACTTTTGTACTTCTTCCCAATCAGAATCGACCATCTTCTGCTGTTCAGAAGGCACACCTTGTGAGTAGAGTCTAAGGTCGTCTGTACGGTTGAATGCCTGAGTTGCCCTGTACACTTTTCACGCCAAAATGCCTTGCTTTGTCACTGTTGTGCGATCGCATGACTTGGAATGTTGCCGGCACTGAGATGTGTGCTCGTTCAGCGGCCGGTCAAATTACTCGGTCGATGAAGTTGCTCGGGTCCATTGGCCCGCCTTGGCTATTCGGGAAGATAAACGCATCCGGGTCTACATCAGGGCAGATCTGTTTCCACTTTGCGATTTTGGCACGCAACCTGGCTGGGATTGCGACCGGCCCCTTTGCTGCGCTTTTTCGGCTGGACTCCCATTCCAGACTGTGTCGGTAGGGCGGAAGCAAACTCCGTCCCGATTCTTCCACTTTAGCGCAAATACCACCTGTATACCTCCGTGATTCGCAGCCCTCCAAAGCGCGAATACTTGTAGATCTACTCGGCTTCTAGCGCCTTGTCGAAGATGCCTTGATGTCGTACGACACTGTTGAGCGACGCTCTCCGAATATCGCCTGGCTATCTAGATTGTTTAGCAATGGCTTCATTGCGGAGTCCTTACCAATGCGGTAATATTTAGAATAGACTGGTCGATTAGACTGGTCTGAAAGAGTTAGAAATCATGACCATTATCGGTTTCTATGAAGCTCGCACCCGTCTATCGGAGCTGCTCGATGATGTAGCTAACGGCAAGCAGATTCTCATTACCCGCCGCGGTAAGCCGGCAGCGGTGATTAGCCCCCCTCCTAAGCAAAAAATAGCGAACGTCAGCGAAGTTGTGGGTGAGATGTTGCGGTTCCGAGATCGGGAAGGACCAACTCTCGGCGATGGGATAACCATCCGCCAGCTGATTGAACAAGGACGACGTTTTTAGGCATTTGCACGAGATAGGACAGAGGGACTCTTGCCAACAAAGAGAAAAGCGAAGAAGTCGCCCTTGGCGGAGTTTGTTCTTGATGGCTCGCTCGCGCTGGCTTGGTACTTCAAGGACGAGGCTGTCTCTTATGCTGATGCTGTTGCAGCGAGCTTTCTGAAAGCACGGGCGCTCGTGCCGGTAATCTGGCCACTGGAAATAGCCAATGCTGTACTTATGGGAGAACGGCGGAAACGAAGCACGGAAGCGCAAGCCGCGAAGTGGTTCAGCTATCTCAGCTCCCTGCCCATTATTATCGATGAAATCACCAACAAACACGTTTGGAGTGAGGTGCTAGCTTTGGGGCGAGCACACCACCTTTCCGCTTACGATGCTTCATACTTGGATCTGGCTCTGCGGCGTGGGCTGCCACTGGCGAGCCTAGATGATGAGCTTAAGACGGCAGCTTCTGCCCTAGGAGTCCCCATGTTCGTCCCATAACTCCGCCCCGCTCATCGAAACAATGATCATTACCTCTCGGAAAGTAGCGGCGAAACGTTTTTCGGCCATGCCTTTGGCCCCACGACGTGGAGAGAGAGTGGGACTGGAACTTGAGGCGCTTGCCTCCGAGCTACTAGAGCTTGAAAAGCGGAAGAGCGAACTAGAGCGGTGGATCACATTTCTCGCTGTCGGCGATACATGGATGGGTTGTAATGATGGGCAGATCCTCGGCGTCACAAAGCGAAGGGGGAGTAGGATAAGGAACATCAAGTCGACGTTGCACGTCTTAGTCGCCGCTGCGAAGCCGAAGCTGGAAGGGTGGGGATTTGTGGAAGGCGATCCTATCATTTATCTGGAGAACAGCTACCAGAAGGAGTTTTGGAAACGGCTAACTGGGAGAATCGTCCCACAGAGAGGTTAACAGGCGAGGGGCCCTTGCCCCACCGGACTGAGTGTTCGTATTCCTCATGGGTGGGTTCGAAGACGACTTGCAAGAACTCCTCGTAACCTAACGCGCCGCCCACGTCCTCTGGCGGGCAGTGACGCTCTCCGGCAAGACAGATTGGGCGAACCGTCGTCGGGGAAATGGGCAGAATTTTTTCTAGCGCGATTGTGTGCCGCCAGTTGTCACCGAAGTCGACATTATCGACGAGAGCCGGACCAAAATCAGCGACGTCCTGACGACGCCGCGCGATTCTGTGCTCTACGTTTGCGATTCTTCAGCTTTGTGAAGCATTCGTCGCAGAGTTCGCACTGCACAGTTAAATTAGCATTACCAGTCGACCCTGGAAACCTCAACTTCTCAGCGCTCTCAGTTGTAATTTTGGTCAGTCGCATGGCCTTGGTTTCCCCGGTTGAACGTCCCCTTATCATTGCTGGAGATGGATACGGCGAGCTTTATTTTAATGCCACTGCGTAAGACACGCTTCGTTGTCGCAAGCGCCGCGATCGCCGCTTCGCATTGGCCGACAAGCTGGCGCCATCGGCACCACTTGTGAGAAAGTCAGGCTAGGGTGGTTCACCAGTTTGGCAGACGCGCGGCGCAAGATCGAATACAAGGATGCTGGAGAAGGAGATTGAAGCGCCAGCCCCTTCTCCAGACCTCAATCCGGCTGAAAACAAATGATGGAGACTAGTAGCCGGGAGACTTCAGCACCGGTCTGCGGGAAGACAGCAGAGCAATTAATCTGCATCTTTCTGTTCGGCGGCGCGTAACTTTTTGACGTCCAAAATATCCTGTTCCCGTCCGGTCGCCAGCTTGTTTCGGATGAGATCGTCTCTCGATATCAAAGCGGCCCGGATTTCGCCATCTACAAATCCCTCAACCCGGTTCTCCCAGGCCTCATCGAATGTGACCCCATCAATGTGCTGCAGAATATCAACCCGCGCAGGCGGCTGGCCGATCTGGAATGTCGTGCCGTCCATAAAGTCGGATGGGTTTAAATCCAGTAGCGGGGCCCCGTATTGCGCCAGAGCGCGGAATACGGCTTTGCTGTTTTCTTCGTCCGCGCGGATGAAAACATCCAGGTCTTTGGTTGCACGTGGCTCGGCGTGAACGCCGAAGGCATAACCACCTACGACTAGAAACCTAACTGCGTGATCGTTTAATGCGCGTAATAGTTCTTTGAGCTCTTCGGGCATCATTGAGCGGAGTCCCCCTAAAGGCAGCAGCGAACGCATAAGCGGCTGCACTGACATCCCAAACGGCAGAGAGCCGCTCCCCAATAGGCAGAGTTTGCCAATAGCGATAAGTCTCCGCATCCTGCTGTTCTCGGCTTACGACCCTGCGAATTGTTTTGTCTACACTCAAAGTTCGCGCTCACTTCGAGAGTCAAAACTCTAAAATATTCCGTGTTTCAACCTCATGTCATTATATTCGCTGCAAGTGTTTTCCCTGACCCAGCCCCCAAAAACTGGACCATTTCCGATGTAAGTTCTCCCGAACCATAGTTGTCAAGGAAGGTGTGACTGCGTAGATGCATTCTTTAGAGAGACA
>JAFATF010000562.1 GCA_019244045.1 Acidobacteriota bacterium | reverse complement strand
AAAGTCCTTGACAACCCAGATTGTCAGGTCCAGTGTTTCGGAATACGCTATCGCGCCGACAAAGCGGCGGAGCCTTCGTCCTGTTGTGAGAACGCGCAGGATTCCCGATATGTGTCTTCCAGGAAGGTAAGCGGTACATTTGCACTTTTCGCTGGGTAGATCTTCAAGTGTGGCCATTGCATGCAAAGAATGTGAAGAGTGCATTGGCTCAATAACCACAGGAGGAGCCATGAGGGTCGCTGCTTATACAGCATTGTTGCTCGTTGCGATTGTGAGTTCCTGGGCTCAGACGGGAACAACCTCCATACGAGGCACAGTACTCGATAAGAGCGGGGCGGCGATCCTCGGTGCTAAGGTGTCTCTTACCAACACGGGTCAGTTACTGCGTCGGGAAACCGACACAAACAACTCGGGCGAATACCGATTTCTGGCGTTGCCTCCCGGCAACTACACGCTCACGGTTGAAAGGCAGGGCTTTCGCGAGTTTCGAGAGACCGGTCTGGATCTCCTGGTAAACGTACCCGCGACCAGAGATGTGAGCCTGGAAGTAGGTACCGCCTCGGAAAGAGTCGAAGTTTCTGCGAATGCCGAGACTGTGAACACCACCGATGCTTCCTTAGGCAACGCCTTTAGCGAAATCCAAGTAAAACAGTTGCCACTTGAAAGTCGCAATGTCCCGGACCTACTCAGCTTGCAGGCAGGGGTTCTCTACACCGGCAACCGCCCCGATCTCGAGGTGGATGTCGACACCCGCAGTGGCGCGGTAAATGGGGCCCGCAGCGATCAAAGCAATGTGACGGTCGACGGCATTCCCGCTAACGACAAAGGGGGGCACGCTTTTACCGCCGTTCTACCCACAACACTGGACTCAGTACAGGAATTTCGCGTGACCACCACCAACTATGGCGCCGAGCAGGGTACCGCCGGCGCAGCCCAGGTTGCGTTGGTCACCAAGAGCGGAAGTAACGACTTTCATGGCTCGGCGTATGAATACAATCGCAATTCCTTTGTGAGCGCCAATGATTATTTCGTTAAGGCAGCGCAGATAGCCAGCGGAGCTCAAAACAAGCCCCCACAATTGAACCGCAACATTTTCGGTGGGTCGCTGGGAGGACCCATCCGCAAAGACCGCTTTTATTTTTTTCTCAATTTCGAAGGCTACCGCGATGCCGAGGCAGTCAGCGAAGTGCGCACGGTACCTACGGCGGCTTACCGGGATGGGGTGATGCAGTATCTCTGCGGCAATACCAGTTTGTGCCCAGGCAATACTGTTAAAGGACTGAGTGGCGCGTCCTATACGGCTCCTTCGGGATATCTCGCGCTCTCTCCGCAACAGATTACTGCCATGGACAGCAGTAGCCTGGGACCTCACGGACCCAATCCCGTGGTCCTGAATTACATAACCAGCCGCTATCAACTTCCCAATGACGTGACTGTCGGCGATGGATTCAATACCGCGGGCTTTCGTTTCGCCGCACCTACTCACTACAAGAAGAATTGGTATATTGGCAAGCTCGATTACAACATCACGCCTGACGGGCGGCACCGGCTATCGGTCAGCGGTTTTTTGGCCAATGACAACAATGCGCAAGCCCCGTTTTTGCCCGGCACTGCTCCCGAGCATGATTACGTGTACTTCAACAAAGGGCTCATTCTCAACTATTCGGCCGTACTGTCGTCCACGCTGCTGAATAATTTCCGCTATGGTCTGGTGCGTCAGAGCGTGGGCAACGTTGGCGACTCGAACCAGGCCTGGAATCAGCTATGGGCGTTCGACCAGGGAATCACCTACTCATCGTCCTTCCAGAGACCAGTCCACAACTTCAGCGACGATCTGTCCTGGTTGCGGGGCAAGCATACATTGCTGTTTGGCTTTCAGTTCGCTTTCCTGCGGGATCCCGAGAGCAATCTGAACAACTCATTTAGTGCCGGAATTACCAACCCAAACTGGCTGCTTAATTCCGGTCTTTCCGGGCCGGCGAACCAGGACCCGCTCAACCCCGCCAACCATGGTTATCCAAACGTAGACCCCACCTTTGTCAGCAATTACGACTACGCGATGACTAGCCTGCTAGGCATGGTGACGCTGGGAAATGCCGTCTATAACTACACCCGCAACGGCAGCACATTGCCTCAAGGAGCGCCGGTCACGCGCCGGTTCGCGCAAGATTCCTACGAGATGTACGCCCAAGATGTTTGGCGGGTGAAACCCAATCTCACGCTAACGCTCGGGTTGCGCTATTCCCTGTTCTCGCCGCCATGGGAAACCAACGGCCTGCAAGTCGGAACCACCTTTAATCTCGGCAACTGGTTCAATGCGCGAGGACAAGGGATGTTGCAAGGCCTGCCCTCGAACACGCAACCGCTGGTGACCTATCAATGGGCGGGTCCGGCGAACGGGAAACCAGGCTACTATAACTGGGACTACCATGACTTTGGGCCGCGTCTCGCGTTTGCCTGGTCGCCCGCCTATTCTTCCGGAATTCTCGGCTCGCTTTTTGGCGGTAAGGGCAACAGTAGTATTCGTGCAGGTTTTGGCATGGTTTATGACCGCGCAGGAGAAAGCCTGGTCGATACTTTTGATCAAGCTGGGTCATTCGGATTGTCGACAACCTTGAGTAATCCTTCCGACTTCGAAACCTCGATCATTGCCCCAGACTCACCAGTATGAATGTCATCCCGGCAACGGACTACAAGGGTAATCCGATTCTTCCGGGCGCCCCGCCAGCAACTTTTCCCCAAACCTACCCGGTTGGAACGGGCGCAATTACCTGGGGTGTTGACCAGGGTCTCAAGACGCCGTACTCCTACACGGTGGACTTCGCCGTCAGCCGACAACTTAAGTCCAATTTCACTTTTGAAGTGGCCTACGTTGGCCGCTTTGCCCATCGGCTGCTCGCCCAAGACGATCTGGCCATGCCGCTTGATATTTTCGACAAGAAGGCGGGCATCGACTATTTCACAGCTGAGCGAGCACTGGCCCAGGTCTTTCGCCCGCAGCTCGTCAGCGGCGCCGCCCATCCGACGCAAACTTTCAATCCCAACCAACTGCACGCCAACGTACAGCAATTCTGGAAGGATCAGATACAGCCTCTGGCGCCTGGAGCAAGCTACCCGTTGAGCGGCTGTACCGGGACGGACAGTAGTGGCAATACCATCAATTTGACCACCACAAATCCGGTTGTTTTCGCCTTCGACACGTTTTGCGCCACCAGCTTCAATGACTCACTGGCTCTATACAACTTGGATTACAACGGGGTCGGGGGATATTACTTCGCGGGCGGGCCGTATACGTACTACTCCCCACAGTTTAGCTCGCTCTACGCTTGGCGCTCGATTGCATGGTCGAACTACAACGCCATGCAGGTAACACTGCGGCACAGGATGGCGAATAGCCTGCAATTTGACCTGAACTACACGTTTTCAAAGTCAATTGACGTCTCGTCGGACGCCGAACGCGTCAGCCCCGCCAGCTATGGCAGCCTGTATGGGCTGAACAACAACATCATTAACGCCTGGAACCCGAATGCGCAGAAAGGCGTCTCCTCCTTCGATGCGACTCATCAATTTAATGCGAACTGGATTTTCGAGATGCCATTCGGTCGCGGTCGCCCCATCGGGCGTGATGCGCATCGTGCCCTCGACGCCATTATTGGCGGCTGGCAGCTTTCCGGGCTTATGCGTTGGACGAGTGGATTCCCGGTGACGGTGGATAACGGGTTTAGTAATTTCCCCACCAACTTTGAGATGGAGGGTAACGCTGATCAAATCGCTCCGGTTCGTACTGGGGTATTTTTT
>JAFATF010000459.1 GCA_019244045.1 Acidobacteriota bacterium | reverse complement strand
CAGGATTTCGGCGAACATCTGTCGCGGGACTGCGACCTCGGCCATTTGGAAGGTCACGTAGATCCCATGGGGCGTGGATAGCGACCAGTTCCGGGGACAGGCTGGTTGCAAATCCATTCAACCTAGAGGCAACCAATGTCACTCGAGCGCCATCGCGAAGAGCCGAACGCTATCCAAAGCAATCTCGGTGCAATTTTCGTCTCTTTGGAACTCATACCAAATCCCATTGATTAGAACCCATAAGCCCAATCGCGGAGGCCGAGCGACATAATCCTCCAGGGCTGGGCGACGAGCTTGTTCCAGGCGTAGCAGCAGTGGTCGACAATGGCACGGTAAGAATGGAACATCCGGTTGGAGAGCCAGTTGTCGCGCAGGAACTGCCAGACGTTCTCGACGGGATTGAGATCCCATGGGGCCGGATAGCGGCCCGCTCTCAGGCAAAGTGAGGCCGCTTGCAATCCTCACTTTGGAGACAAGTACGCGACTTAACGCGTGTGACACTGAGAAGCGGACCGCCATCCGCACTGATCTTGGCGCAATTTTCGCGTCATTGGAACTGAGCCGCTCGACCTGGCTGATTACATCACTGTCGCCGGAAGCGGGCGAGAAGATGTCAAAATATGCGGTGTGAGGCAGCGATATCGCCGGGCTATTGGCGCGATTTGCGGAGATCAAAGAGCCATGTTGTCGATCCGGCCTCAATCATGACATCGCGACGGCGCCGCCATGCAAAGATAGACCGGATCGACGGCGAGGCATTGGTGCGAGCACTGATGGCCTAATCGTAGCGAGCCACGGGTATGTGCGATGCTGCAGGTGCCGCAGCCGGAGGAGAAGATCGCCGTCAAGGATCGCGCGAGCTCAAGACATTGACCGCCGAGCGCGTCCGCATCGTGAATCGGATCAAGGGATTGTTGTTTGCTCAGAGGGTATCCAGCTATGCGCCGCTGCGCCGAGACCGGCGTGCCGAGCTCGAACAGTTGCGGACTGGTGATGGGCGTCCGCTGCCGCCGCATTTGAAGCGGCAGATCGTGCGGGAGATCGACCGGCTCGAACTGCTCCTCGAGCACATCAAGGTGGTGAAGGTTTGAACGCGATGCCATGCTTGCCGCAGCACAGGGGGCATTCTGAGCCTGGCGACGATTCTGATCGAGCTGAAAAGCATTGGACCGGAGTTCGCCACTGTCCTGGAACAGGGAGGATTATTCCGAAGTTTTAACAACCGCCGGCCGATTGCTGCCGATGCCGGATTAGCACCAACGCCGATCAAGCCCTGCCGGCAACCGCAGCCAATCCGTGCAACAACGTCTCGGCTATGCCAAATTTCTCCGCGGCATTATGCGGCCGGGCTGTGCACGATACAGCATTTTCTTTAACGGCCGAAAGATGATGTATTTCGCAGCAGGGAGATTTTTATGCCGAGTATTTCTCTTAAGCAACCAAGTGAACCGATAGCGCTCCGTGGCACGATGATGCATTCGCAGCATGAGGTGGCCGTGCTATGGCTCACGTCTGCTGAAAGGGACGGATACGACGAGAAGACGGAGGCAACATGATGCCAAGTTATCTTTTCAAGGACGCCAGTGTGGTCTTCGATAGCAGAACTGAACTACAGACATCATTCAATATTATGGTAAAAGACGATCGCATCACGGTCGTTACCCAAGATCCTATTGAAGCCGGTGACGCCACGGTCATCGATGTCGCTGGAAAAACGTTGATGCCAGGACTGATCGATGCTCATGCCCATATTACCGGCCTTTCGCTCAGTCCCAAGAACCTCACCTACCCGGCAGCCGATATTGTGGTGGCTGCGGCAAGCTACCTACGCAATTGCTTGATGGTGGGCTTCACGACGATCCGGGAGGCGGGCGGGGCGGACTACACGATCGCGCACCTGCTCAAGAACGGCACAATTATCGGTCCACGCCTATTCTACTCGGGCCGGGCTCTGACGCAAACAGGCGGCGGCGCCGATTTCCGAACACCCATAGAGCTGACCGATCCCTGTGGTCATGTCAGCCCCTTATCGGTGATGTCGGTCATCGCCGATGGCACAGATAAGGTTCGCGAGGCTGCGCGCGAAGAGCTGCGCAAAGGTGCTACGCAGATCAAAGTCTTCGCGTCCGGCGGTGTCGTCTTTCCGGCTGAGGGGCATCCGACACGCTATGAGTTTTCCCTTGCCGAACTGGTAGCGATTGTGGAAGAGGCTACCGCGCGCGGCACCTACGTCATGGCGCATGTCTATACGGATGAAGGGGTTCGGCGATGCCTCGACGCCGGCGTGCGCTCGATCGAGCATGGGAACTTCATGAGTCGGGAGACAATGGCCCGGATTGCAGACGCTGGTGCATTTTATGACCCGACCTTTATATCCCTCGCCCAGCGCGTCGAAACCGCGGGCGAGACAAATCTGCCAATAGAAATTGTGGAGAATCTCAGACGGACTATCGACCGAGGTAAGGAGGTTTATACCTGGGCGAAGGAATTGTGTGTGCCGATCGCGCTTGGTACGGACCTGTGGGGGCCGGATGCTCAGAAATCCCAGCCCCGGGAATTCGAGCAACGCGTGGATCTCGACTCCCCTCGGAACATTCTTCACTCGGCAACCGTGGTCAACGCCGAGCTCATGATGCAGAGCGGGATGCTCGGCACGATAGCGCCAGGTGCCTACGCCGATCTGCTGGTCGTGGACGGTGATCCTCTTTCCGATATTCGGGTACTGGTCAAGCCGGAGCAGACGCTGAAGCTCGTCATGAAGGGCGGCGTGATCTACAAGAACGAAATAGCGAACAGAGGGCTCGCGACAAGCTAGTCGCCCAAGTCGTTCATAGTGCGGGGTACAGCCTTTTGAGTTTCACGCGCGCGTTTGCGGTGGTGAAGTGCCAATCGGCCTTGGCGTGCTTGCCGTTGCGGACCGCTTCCCATGCCTGGACCTCTTTCTTCAAGACCTGCTGATCGGGGATGCGGCGGTCGAGGCATTGGGAGGAGAGAACAGCGAGTTCGGCTTCCGCCATGTCCAGCCAACTCCCATGTTTGGGTGTGTAGTGCCACTCGAACCGTTCAACGAGGCGGCGGGCTTCGGCAGGGGGAAAGGCTTGGTAAAGCGACGCTGGCTTGTGCGTGTTCAGGTTGTCCTGGACAAGCACAATTTTCATCGCACCGGGGAAGTGCGTATCGGATAATTCCTTGAGCACCTGGGCATAATCGAGCGCGGTGTGGCGATCGGTGACCTTGACATGCCGCCAGCCTTCCGGCGGTGCGAAGATCATGAACAGATTGGCCGTCCCATTGCGCCGGTACTCGTAATCATGCCGGGCGGGGTGTCCTGGTTTTGCCGCGATCGCCACGCGCGTTTCGGCAGTGAGTTGCTTTGAGGTCTCGTCGAGGCAGACCAGGGGACGTTCGGGATCACACGGTCTTTGATAAACGTCCAATATGTCTTCCATGGCGGCAACAAAGGCGGCGTTGACTTTTCACGCCTTTATTCTGTATACAAAAAACGAACGTTTTTCCTATACAGATTTTGTCTATGGAAATACCCCTTTACTTTATCCGCAGAAGTGTATAAAATAATTTGTGGAATGGGTTTTCTTGAACAGTTGGGGGAAAGGCAGGTGGTTACCACTACACCATGACAGAGCAAAAAAAGAAACTGTTACAGGCGAAAATCGCCGCTGCGCTCTACAGCGAGAATGGGCGGGTTCCGACGAGACAGGAGATTGAGCAGTGGACAAAGTTTGCGCGGGTGCTGTATACGGCAGTGTTAGGATTACACTTTGAACGGCAGAGCCAAAAGCGGAATAAACAACTGCCGATATTCTGATACACTACACATACACAGTCTATGATCTATGGATACATCCGGGTCTCAACCGACAAACAGACCACTGAGAACCAGCGGTACGAACTCCTCAAATACGCTTCGGAGAAGAAACTCCACATTGACCGCTGGATTGAGGAAACCGTTTCCTCGACCCGGCGCCTGACTGACCGAAAACTTGGCTCTCTCATCGGGGAAATGCAGAAGGGCGATACCCTTCTTGTCTCCGAACTCTCCCGCCTTGGCCGCTCCCTCATGGAAGTTATGAGCATCCTCCACAACCTCATGGAGAAGCGTGTCCTCGTTTACACTGCAAAAGAGCGGTATGAGTCGGGTACAATATCAATTCCAAAGTCCTCGCTTTTGCCTTCTCCCTGTCTGCTGAGATCGAGCGCTCCATGATCTCCTCGAGGACAACCGAGGCACTCGCCCGCCGGAAATCCGAGGGGAAGCGGCTTGGCAGACCCACGGGCAGCCTGACCAAGCACACCAAACTCTCCGGGAAAGAGGAGCTTATCCGGGCGTACCTCGGGAAGGAGATCCCCCAGTCGGTCATTGCCAAACTGCTTGATGTGAACCGCCTGACCCTCCGGCACTTCATCGCCAGCCGGAAACTCGCACCCTAAACGCTCGCGCTTAGCGGGCTTTTAGATATTCTCGTTGCGCAACTCAAGAAAACATTTTCAATACTAAATCTTCACTGAGTTTTGTAAGTACGTCTGTAGTCAATTTACCACCTGCTTTCATTATAGATTTAATCAAACCGTGATCGGGCTGCGGTTTAGTCAACTCGTTTTCAACTATTTTAGCCTTTCTAACTTCATCTTCTGATAGTAAATCTTTTACTTCGTTTAATTTTTCTCTTAATTTTTCAATATAAAAATTATCATTATATATAAGAGGAACAGGCGTTATAGGAGATCCAAAGACTATTGCTTTTTTTATTCTCATGGTTAATTCATCATCAAACCTATATGGCTTCTGAATATAATCGCATGCACCAAGTTGACCAGCATACAGAGCATTGTCAAGCTCTAATGCATATCCAGTCATTATCATTACTTTAATCGACCTGGATTGTTCCTTCCATTTTTCAATCAATCCAAATCCACTCATGCCGGGCAAATTTACATCAACAATTGCCAAATCTGGCGTCCAATATCTGGTTTTCTCGAACGCCGCAAACGCATCTGTCACTAATTCTAAGCGCTTGACCCCATATAAGAAGTCCTCCCACATCGCACGGAGAATACCGTCGTCCAGACCATCGTCTACCAACAGCAGCGAATAATCTGCTAATGTGTCTTCTGTTACTTTGAATGTTGTTTTTTCTACTTTCTGATTTCTACGGGATTTCGTACGTGGCATGAGGAGAACTCCTCAATTAGCAGCTTACATACAGCGTTAAATTAGCTGGACACCTCTAAACCGATATTCGCCAGACCCCGGCGGGGTTGAGGCCAAGATTGCCCTTTTGATCGACTTGAGCAATGGGTAATAGCGCTTGTCGCCCGCAAAAGGCGTTCAAAGCCGCCGCACCCCTCAGTTACCACTACACTATGGGCAACTGGTACCAGGTGGTCAAAACCATCAATTTGATATGGGTTTCTGAGACACAGTGACGAGAGGTGTGACTGTAGTGGTAACCAGTGCCTGGGCGGTCTGACTGATGTCTGCGAATTCGCCTTGGTATTATATAATCGATTGATATGAAAGAAGATCCTCGTCCCTTCCAAGAGCGCATCACCGTGAGCCTGGTGCTCGAGGAGCTCGCCCACAATCCGGATATCAATGAGCTTCTGGCCGCGCATCCGGATCTCACACGAGCGGATGTGCAGGCGTGTCTCTCTTATGCCAAAGCAATGGTAACCGGCGAAGAGGTTTGAGACAACGCCTCCTTATTTTGACAATTCCTAAATTTGCTATATACTACTACGTAGTAGTAATAGTGTTATGAAATATTTACATGCAGATCCTGAGATCATGGGAGGGGTACTGGTCATTCGGGGAACCCGCATACCAATTGATACGCTTCTTTACCGTTTGAAAGATGGGTACACGCTCGAGGACTTACAAACGAAATGGTCATATGTTGGTCCCGAGACATTACGGGGCGCAATTCAGGAAGCGTTGGGCGTGGCAATAGATGTGCTAAACAAAAACTATGCCAAGGGCATTTCACAAACACAAACTTCTCCTCGATGAACATCTGCCGGACCGCCGTGAGTTCGCAAAACTTAACGAACTCTTCGATGTCAAACACATAGCCTTTGATCTCGATCACGCCGGTACAAAAGATCCGGCGGTCTATCATCTCGCAACGGCTGAAAAGAGAATTCTCGTCACGCGCAATGAGGCTGATTTCCGACCATTGATTAAGCCGCGGGACCCAGGTGTTATTGGAATGCCTGCGCACCTGCGAAACGACCAGCTCGATACCAAACTGACCGCGCTCCTAAAGAAACACAGCCCCGGCTATTTTACCGGGAAATACCGGGCGCTCGGCGGAGAAGAGATATAATAACCGACGGCCTTATACAATCCGGTACGCGTATGTTAGTACGGTAACTTGCTGTGGCAATTGCTCACGGGGGTGGTCAGCTTAGGAAGCTGACGGTTCCGCGGAGGGCATTTTCGATGGCCTGATAGGCTGCGATGCCGTTGAGGCGGGCGGTCCCGATGACGGATCGGGTGAGGGCGTGAACGTCGGCGCCCCAGAGGGACCGGAAGCCGTTGGTGACCTTTCGGAAGACGACGCTGGGTCTGAGCGCGCGTTCGGCGCCGTTGTTGGTGGGTGGGACCTGGCGATCGGTCATGAAGGTGAAGAACTGGCCGCGTGTAAAGGGCGGTCCAAATTCAGGCCACTCCGCCGCCACAAAATACAGGCTTCGAGCACCGGTGGTTCCAAAAGCCAAAAGGTTCTAAATGCCTGTCTTGTATGGGTTTTTAATGGCATACGTTCTGGGCCAGTGACCGCCGCGGTGACCGGTTTTTCCTCCGCCACGTGGCCTGAATTTGGACCGCCCTATACAGTGGGTGAATGGCAGTGGATGAGACCACTCTGCAGCGAGGCTCCAGCGATCGCGGCCGGCGCTGTGCGCCCATAGCTTGGGGATAACGCGGATCGCCTTCGGCTGCCTAAAAAATGGGTGGCCGGTCTAGCTCTAGGTCAATACAATTATCACGTTTATCATCCGAGTAGTACTCTCGTAAATGCCATAAACCCCATACTGCGCCTGGATTTCAGCGGATACTTTCTGTTGGATTATGCCGCACGGCTATCTCAATTTAGAGAAGTCAAAGGCC
>JAFATF010000453.1 GCA_019244045.1 Acidobacteriota bacterium | reverse complement strand
CGCGCAGAATCGCGCGGCGAATCCGCTGATACGTGGCGCACCGGCAGATGTTGCCGGCCATGGCGGCGTTCACTTCCTCGAGGGTAGGATGGGGATTGCTGCGCAACAGTGCAGCCGCCTGCATAATCTGGCCAGACTGGCAATACCCGCACTGTGGCACCTGTTCGGCAATCCAGGCACTCTGAACGGGATGAATCCCTCCGTATCCAAGTCCTTCAATCGTAGTGATCTTTCTCGTGCCTACCTGCCCCAAAGGAACCTGACAAGAACGCACGGCCTGATTGTCAAGATGGACGGTGCACGCTCCGCACAATCCGAGGCCGCAGCCATATTTGGTGCCTGTGAGGCCGAGTGTGTCGCGCAGAACCCAGAGCAGTGGCGTCTGGGGAGCAATTTCGACTTCATGTTGAGTCTGATTCACCGTGAGCACAAAGTTGGCCATAATCAAACTCTTCTGCTACTTCATGTCAAACCTTAGCTAAGACGCGGTCGACCGAATTGCAGGAAGCGATGCGGCTTTTGCAGGGAATGACCCAGTGACCGCAGGAAAGGTAGGCGGCACCCGAAGCCAGCCGCTTGCAGGAGATGCGCGCGCCGGGCGTAGGCAGCAGTATGATAATTGTGGCAGAGCTTAATTGTGCTTAGCGCAAAAAGACAAAGCAGGGGTTTTGCGCCACTCTTCTGGATCGCGGCAGGTGCAGCGTGCGCGCTTGCCCTGGGCACGGCCATTGAATGTCACCAGTACACCATCTCTACATACCCGGGCGCGAGCTGGACGCCGTCTCTCATCTATGGAGCAGTTCTTTGGTTCTGGTGGGCGGCCATTGCCTTGGGATTGTGGATGATTGCGCGACGCTGGCCGTGGGTCTCGATTATCTGCCTTAAGAATGCTGCTGTGGAGCTTGTGATCGCATCCTGCCTTGCCGGCACTCATCTCAAAATCCTGCAAGTGATCATTCACGGCTTGATCGTGCGCTGGCCATACTTGCACGAGATCGGTTACGAGCAAGTAGTTGCCTTCGACTTCCAGCGCATGAGCCTAGAAGGACTGCTGTACATGATCTTGTGGGCGACGTGTGCGGCTATAAGCATGCAAGTGGCAAGGCAGCAGGAGACCTTGCAGCTGGCCGAACTGAAGCAGCAGCTTTCATCCGCACACCTGCGCGCGCTGCAGATGCAGCTCAAGCCTCACTTTCTTTTCAACACCCTGAACGCAATCACGACGCTCGTAGAGCTCGGCAAGCAGGAGGAGGCAGTCAAGACGCTCTCGCACCTCAATGCGATTTTGCGCTCGACTCTGGCGCAGCAGGTCCCGGAAAAAGTGCCGGTAGCACAGGAGATCGCTGTGGTCGAGAACTATCTCGCCATTGAGCAGATCCGCTTTGCCGACCGTCTGTGCGTAGAGCTGCGCGTCGATCCCGGCGCATTGGATGGCTTGCTGCCATGTTTTCTTCTGCAGCCGATCATTGAAAATGCCATTCGGCACGGGGTTGCGCAGCTTGAAGATGGCGGTATTGTGCGCACGGCAATCGAGCGCGCCCATGGCCGATTGCACATTTCCGTGCGAGACAACGGGCCAGGACTGCAACACAAGCCAAGTTCCAAAGGCCATGGGGTGGGTTTGCGCAGTACAGAGGACCGGCTTGCGCATTTTTATCCCGAACGTTACGAGTTCTGGTCGGGCGAGCTTGAGGCGGGCGGCTTTGAAGTATGCATCAAAATTCCTTACGAGCAGGCGCTCGCGTGAAATTCAGAGCTCTCATCGCGGACGATGAACCGCTGGCGCGCGCAAGGTTGCGGCGCATGCTGGCCACCGACGCGGAGATCACAGTAGTAAAGGAGTGCCGCAATGGACGTGAGGTGATCGCCGCGGTTAAGCAAATGCCCATCGATCTGCTTTTACTGGACATCGAAATGCCAGGGATGAACGGCTTCGGAGTAATTGAGCAGATTGGGGTAGAGGAGATGCCCGCCGTAATCTTCGTGACTGCACACGACAGCTACGCGCTGAAGGCGTTCGACGTTCATGCGGTCGATTACCTGATGAAGCCGGTTGAGCCTGCGCGACTGCAGGCGGCGCTGCGACAGGTCAAAGATCGGATTCGTTCTCAGGCGGATGGAACGATGGCAGTTCAGCTGCGAGCTCTGCTTGAGAGGTTCGAGAGCGATGCAGTCTCACACCAGAAATACAATGAGCTCCTGCTGGTACCGAACGGCATCAGGCAGACATTTGTAAAAACCGATGAAATCGATTGGATTGAAGCAGCGGACTATTGCGTCGTCCTCCACGTCGGCAGCAAGAGCTATACGCTGCGGCAAACAATTAAACAGCTCGCTCGCCAACTTGATCCCACAAAGTTCGTTCGCGTACACCGTTCTATCGTCGTGAACGTCGGCCGCGTTAAAGAAATCATCCGCGAAAGCAACGCCGAAAACTGGGCGGTGTTGTCCGGCGGACAGCGAATCAAAATGAGCAAGGGTGGCCGGCGCACGATTTTGCAGCAGACTCGTTTACCGAATAGCGACTCGCGGCTACGTTGAACAGTGACTCGCGACTCGGGTCCGGGCGCTTCCGAAGCCCACTAGTGGCAATTACATTGGTCAGGGTCTTCGGATGCGAATCTTGATTGGCCCAAAGGAAATCGCGCATTCGAACACATGCCATCAGCCGTAGCCGTGTGCGGTCGGCGTCAGAATCGCGAATCAATGGCCCATCAGGGTAGATCAGCAGGCAATGATGCTGATGATCGAACCAGCGGCGGAAGACGTCGAAGGGGGCACTGGTGCGCCCGTGCAGCCCCCAGCTGTTCCTCGAAGGTTTCTGCCCATGAATCAGGCAGCATTTATTAGATGGTTAACTGCGCAGCGTAAGTTCACGCTGGCTGGACCCATGGCGTGAGCCAATCCAGGAAGGGCTGTTGGGGGGTGACGAACGATGGCCCAGCAGTTTAGCATCACCCTATCGTTTTCAGGGTTCAAGGGGTACGGCGCTCGCAGACACGATGCAGGCCAGCGACTTGCGAATCGCAAAGATTTCTTGTCGCATGCACAACAAGCGATTCCCCCATCCTTGCAAGCGACCACACGGATAACTCGTACTTCGTGGACACGTTCCCACTTGATGGCAATATTGAGGAGGACTATGCTGCGTTCCTAAGCCGCGGGACACTCAGCAGATATTTCAGTTCGATCGGGCTCACATCGCAAGCGAGCGCTTGTGGTACTTAATGGGGGCCTCTTTGCCATCGCAGGATTTGCTGGTCTACGAGAGACCTCAAACAGGAAAAGCAAAGGGAGACTCCTGCCGTGAGGAACGTGTTCGGGCTGAATACGATTGAGGAGCAGGGAGATCGAAAATGAGCTTGTA
>JAFATF010000699.1 GCA_019244045.1 Acidobacteriota bacterium | reverse complement strand
GCCGCTTCCAACTCGGGACAGACCGATCTGCCGGTCGACCAAATGTTGCAGATTTTGCCGGGTGAGTGGGACGTCAACAGTCACGGGATCCTGGAGATCGACTTCGGGCGCACCGATCTCGAATCGATCACCGGCGAATACAACGGGGTTGCGTTCCAATTCAAGCCCTCGTTTCACATTGGAACTGAGTTTTTCTTTCAATCCTTGGGGGGCGGCCAGGCAATCTTCAATGGCGCCATCGCGTGCCTGCCAAGCGAGCTCAACCCGGTAATCGACCAACTGCTGAATAATCGTCTCGTTTTCCAGGCCGAGCATCAGCATTTCTTCGATCTGAACCCGACGCTGTTCTTTATCCACGAGCGCGCGGTCGGCGATCCGATTGCGATCGCAACGGCACTACGCAACACGCTTCAAAACGCGACGTCGACCCAATACCGCCCTCGCCGATGCAAAAGCTGCACTCGGCCGACTGGGTGGACGTCGGCATGCTGGAATCGATCTTGAACGGCGAGGCAGATGTTTCGCCCTCAGACGGTGTTGTCACGGTCAACATCCCGCGGCGCAACAAGATCATTCTTGATGATATAGAGATCGACCCGACGCTGTACGTGCCGACGACTGTGGACTTTGAGCAGCTTACGCCATCATCGGGTTCGGCGACAGTTGCGGTATCGCCGGACTTTCCCTAGTCGGTGACGAAGTCAATCCGGTGATGAGCGTCATGCGGTTGTTCGACTGGAAGGTGCACTGCCTCTACAATCAGGAGACGGAAGAGAAGCCCCAGCTTTTCTTCTCGCACCAGCTTAAGATCGGAAATGACCCGTACGAATTGGCGCGCGAGGCCTAGATGATCGGATACTCGGCGAAGATCGCCTCGACCCGCTTGAATGCCTTTGCCGCCGCCGCTTCAGGCGTCACCCCGCCGATCATGATCTCGGCCCAGGCCGTCTGCCAGACATGCTCGTTCTGGACCCAGGGGTTACGCATGAACTATGCCGGTGAGGACTTGCTCATATATCGGTTATCCCATGCGGCCATTAAGCGACGCCCCTTGAGGCTGGCCTTTGAAATCTGATGGCGGCGGACGAGGTTGATCGCGATTTTGCGCAACAGCGCGAAATTCTGAACGGCATTCTGATCCCGCATCCTGCAGTGATCTTCCTAGAAGGTGAGGTCAAGAACCCAATGCAGGCCATTCTCAATCTGCCAATGCCGGCGGATCGCTTGTGCCAGGATCTCCGGGTGATCGGCACTGCTGGACAGGAAGTAGCGGATGTCGGTTTCGATCTTATCAGACCCATTGACCTGACGGATGGTTTCCACGGCCAGGACGGTCTGCAGGCCGGGCCAGTCGCGCAGCGGTTCCAGCGCGGGCGCCTCCGGCAGACAAACACGCGGCGCCGCACCAGGCGGCCATGGCTATCATCAAATTTGTCATGGATTGGCCGGTGAAGGGGCGAGCGGTTGAAACAGGTCGCGGCGCAAAGCTCTTGGACAGCGGTGAATTTCTTCCCCTGGTTGGCCTTGAGCGTCATGAGATAATCAGCCCTCTCTCGAGGATCCGGGTGGCGATCGCCCGCTGGCAGCCCATCGCATCCAGGGTGATGATCGCCCCCTTGATGTCGAGCCCCTCGAGCAATTCCGGGATCGCGCTGATCTCGTTGGATTTGTCGCCAACCTGACGCTGGCCAAGGACCAGCCCGCGGCCACAAGCCCACGCGCTGACGACGTGAAGCGGCCCCTGCTCGCAACCCCGATCAAAGGAGCCGCGGATCGTCTTTCCATCGATCGCCACAACTTCCCGATTCACGGGGGCACCAAACGAACCCCGCGATGAAGACAATTTGCCGTTGTCCGAGCCGATCAAATGGGTGATCCTGACTGAAAACTGCCGGGAAGCTGGCGAATGTCGACTAAAATGTCGTGGTGGGAGAGGTCTTCCATGTTGCGCATAATCACCGCCGCGCTCGTCCTCTTCACGCTGGCGACTATCGTAGTTTCGCGTCGGCCGTTGGCAGATGGGGCTACTCCCGCCGCCCAGACCGGTGCCATCCCGGAACCCGCTCCGCCATCTGACACCTTCAAGCCGCCGCCGCGTGGAGCTCCGGCTCATCGCAAGGGCGGCGCCACGCGCGACCTCTCGGAACAGCGTCGTGTCGCGTTGGTCATCGGCAATGGGGCCTACCAGCACTTGCCGCATCTGGAAAACCCCGTCAACGATGCGCAGCTGATTGCAACGACGTTGCAAGCAGATGGTTTTCAGCTGATTGGCGGTCATGCGCAGACGGATCTGGACCGTGCCGGTTTCGAGCGCGCCATCCGCCAATTCGGTGCCGAGCTTTCTGCCGGCTCAGTAGGCCTTTTCTACTATGCCGGGCACGGTGTTCAGATCGATGGAGTCAACTGGTTAGCACCAGTGACTGCTAATCCTTCTACAGCGGCGGATGCGGATTTCGAACTCATCAACGCCAACTTGGTGCTGAAGCAGATGGAGGCGGCTGGCTCCAATCTGAACGTCATCATCCTGGATGCCTGTCGTAACAACCCGTTCGGAGGACGTGGTCTGCGCGACTTCGGTCAAGGCCTTGCGGTGATGCAGGCGCCGAGAGGGACTCTGATTTCCTATGCTACGCAGCCCGGCAATGTCGCTATAGATGGTTCGACTGGGCACAGTCCCTATACCGCGGCCTTGGCGGACGCGATGCGTCGGCCCGGGTTGGCCGTTTTGGACGCGTTCAATGAGGTTGGGCTTGCGGTCGATCAAGCAACCGCTGGACGTCAGCAGCCATGGGTGTCGAGCTCGCCCCTCGAGGGTGTCTTTTATTTTTTCCCGACTGTAAATACAGATGTACTTGCTAACGAGCCGTCTGCATGGGCAAAGGTCAAGGCGAGCGATAAGCAGGATGAGTTGGCATCCTATCTCGATCGCTTTCCGACTGGCCGGTATTCCGAATACGTTCGTCATCGCCTGAACGCACTCAGAAGTCATCCGAGCATTACTAAGTTCCGTGACTGTGCAGAGTGTCCCGAAATGGTCGTGATACCGTCGGGTAGCTTCACAATGGGAGCGTCGCAGAGCGAGATGAATCGCTATGGCTTTCCGCCGGGCATGAATCTTGCCCTCCATCCGGTCAGAATCACCCGGCAATTCGCCCTTGGCGAATATTTGGTGACCCGAAAGCAGTATGCGACCTTTATCAAGGAGACTGGGCATGGCGGGTCGGGATGCTGGGCGACGACCCTCGACACGCCCCTGCTCAAATTTGATGTCGCCCGGAATTGGCGCGACCCTGGCTTCGCGCAAGCCGACGACCACCCAGTGGTCTGCGTGAGTTGGTATGACGCCATCGCTTATGTAAGCTGGTTAAGCAAAAAAACTGGGCAAAATTACCGGCTGCCGACCGAAGCCGAGTGGGAGTATGCCGGCCGTGCGGGTAGCGTAATGGAGCGTTATTTTGGCGACGCATCGATTTGTGAGTTTGCCAATGTGCGTGATCGGAGTAAACATCTGCTCTATTCTGCCGGGCAATTCTTCGACGAATGCGACGGACGTTTTCCCTATACAGGTTCTGTATATGAAAATACTCCTTTACTTTAACCATCAAATTGTATAAAATAATCTATGAAATGGGTTTTCTTGAACGAGACCGGAAAGGCAGGTGGTTACCATTTATGAAAATATTTCTCTGTCGCCTGTATTTTACCACAGGAAGGGTTAACCTACATATTTAGGCATCTATTCGTGTCTAAAACACATGATTACGCATTCAAACCGCTCACAATCAGCCTTTCAGGTCTACCCATTCACTACAACGAAACCAATCCGTTCGGATTATTCAGGT
>JAFATF010000202.1 GCA_019244045.1 Acidobacteriota bacterium | reverse complement strand
CGTGCAGCTCTCCCCGCATGCGGTACATGGCGCAGATGTTATAAAGGCAATTGCCCGGTTCCAGTTGGTCAATGAACCACAGCCGCTGCTGAGCAAAGGAAACCGGTATCGGCCCACGGCGCGGCGCGGGGGTGAGCGGCGGTAGCTCGCGTGCACTGTCGATTCCGCGGGCAGTCTCAATTCGCTCGGAAAGTTGTCGGATGGTGGGGGCGTCGAAAATTGCCCGCAGCGGCATCTCCACCCCCAGGATTTGTCGCACGCGCGCAATCACCTGCACCGCCACCAGCGAATGCCCGCCGAGCGCAAAAAAATTGTCATCCACTCCCGGGTGTTGTACGTGCAACAGTCGCTCCCACACGTCGGCCAGAAGCTCCTCAATCGCGGTACGCGGGGCGACGTACTTATTCGCAGGAGTAGACGACGGCAGGCGGTCAGACTCAACAGCACGGGAGATTGCCTCTACCGTCGAAAGGCGAGCGGCAATCTCAGCCAGGGTGTCGGAGTGCAGAAGGAGTTTGTCGGGGCGCGTTGCGGTCATTCGCGGCTGATCAAAGGCCCAGAAGTGCAAAAGAAAGTGCGCAGCACTCTGTGCCGAGTTCGAAGGCAGCTCTGCCACCGTAACCTGGGGACAATTGCGGCGCATTTCCGCCGTTTCCAGTCGATTGTTGCTTAAAAAAACAAAGCTTGCCAGATCGAGCCCAAGTTCTTGGGCTAACTGCGTGACCTGCTCGGATGCCGGCCGTTCACCGAAGCGACTACTCGTGATATGCTCCCAGCCCAAGCGCATGCCGGGATTTTTTCCAAAGACCTCGGCAACGTATTGCTTTGGCCGTTTCGAGTAAAGACACAAAATTCGTCCCGCTTCCCGCTGTCCCAGCAGGAACTCGTGCAAAACCCGGCGGGGCTCGTCAATTTCGACCCCCAAGGGCCCTTGTTCCCGACAGTCCCCCCTCCACAGCGTGTGGTCACAGTCGAGGACAATCACCAGATACGGACGGCTGAGAAGAACGTAGAGCCGTCGCGCAATAATCGTCGCCAGGGCGGCAAACAAAGGAGGCGTATAGGGAACGCGACCGACCTGCCAGGCGTATTCGTCGTCATAGCTGGTAACGGGATAAAGAACCAATAACTCGGACCAGGTTACGACGGATATACCCGAGGCCTCCCGCAGCCCCGCAACTAGCAATGCTTGCGCTTGGTCAAAAGCATTTGCCAGCTCCCGATGACGGCGAACCAGAACTGAGGGTGGGCACACGCACAGGAGAAAGGGCGTGGCGGATCGTTCCGCCGCCGCCAAGGCAGCGTTCATGAATTCGACGACCGGGGCCCTTAATTGTTCAAGCGCATGCTGATAATTTAGATGTTCCGACGCGACCAGATCCTCGATGCGCATGAGGATCACGTTGCTGCCCTGGTGATTGGAAGCGAACAAGCTCGATTGATCGAGCAACTGCTGGAATACCTGATTGTAGGGCGCAAAACTAATCTTGCCGGCTATGCCCAGCCGGCTCATCCAAAAGCTCAGGGTATCCCGCAATGGTTCGGCCGTAAACGTGGAGGCGATCACAACTGACTGGCGGTTGCCAAGATGCTCATAGGCTTGGCGCGTCAGAGACTCAGGAATACGAAAATCAGCAATCTTTCGCTCGGGCTCGGTGACCAGCTGTTCGAGCACGTCGCGATAGGCGGTGAGCAACAAATCCACGGTAGGCTCATCAAACAAATCCGCCCTGCATTCGGCTTCCAGCAGGATCCCAGCTTGCGTTTCGGTGGCAATGAAGCGAATATCGAGAAACGCCACTTGTATGTCGAGGGGTATCAAACGCGCCTCGATTCCGCTGCTCTGAAAGGCCAATCCCGGGTAGTTCTGCAGCAAGAGCGCGACGTTGTATAGCGGGTTCACATCCGACGCGCGCTGCGGGTTAACTGTCTCGACCACTTTTTCGAACGGGCAATCCTGGTGTGCAAACGCCTCGAGTACGGTGGCTTTGGCCCTGTTCAACAGCGAGAGCGCGCACTCCTGCCCATCGACATGTTCTCGCAACGCCAGAAAATTCATGAAGCAGCCAATTAGCTTCTCTATTTCGCGCGTGTTGCGATTGGCCGTAACCGTTCCCAGTACTAAGTCCTCTTGGCCTGTCCATCGCTGCAATAGGATTTCGAGGCCAACCAGCATGACCGTAAACAGCGTCGCCCCTTGGGCTGGACCAAAAGCCAGCACACGACGTGAAAGCCTCTCACTTAGCAACAGAGAACGCAGCCGTCCGCGGAAGCTCGCCTCTCGTGGCCGTGGATGGTCGGTAGGCAGCTCCAGAGTGGTGGGTGCTCCAGCGAGTCGCTCACGCCAGTAAGCGAGATCCTGGTCGACAAGGCGCTCCATCGCGGCGCGCTGCCATACCGCAAAGTCTACGTATTGGACCGGTAATTCCGGCAGTGGAGACTGTCGCCCCGCGCAAAAAGCTTCATAAACCGCTCCGAGCTCTTGAAAAAGAATGCCACCCGACCATCCGTCGCTCACAATGTGGTGCATGACCAGCAAGAGGAGGTGTTCTTCTTCGGCAATCTTCCATAAGTGGGCACGCAGCAGCGGACCTGTGTCCAGCTCAAATGGACGCCGGTATTCTTGAATGGCCTGCCCCAAAGCCACATCCAGGGGAGCTTTCCCGTCTCTTGCCGCAACCTCACTCACCGGCAGCGGAATTGTCAGGCTGGGAGCGACGATTTCGACCGGTTGTCCAGACTCGAAACGAAAAGTCGTCCGCAGGGCCTCGTGCCGTCGCACGATTTCATTGAGGCTGGCCTCGAGCGCCAGGTGATTAAGCTTGCCGCTCAGCCGCAAAGCACGGGGCACGTTGTAGAGATAACTGCTAGGATCCAATTGCTGGATCAGCCAAATACGTTCTTGTGCGAACGAAAGGGGCGCGCCGCCTAAGTGTTCTCCACGGCCGACAAGAGGAGGAGTCGCCGCCTGGCTTAGCCTCCGGGCCAGCAGTGCCCGTTTTGCCGGGCTTAAACTCGCAATCTTACGTTCAAGATCCGACGATGCCATTGTTCTCCGTAGCTTGCCCTCTCATCGTTGCCTTCCGTTTCCCTTCAGGCGATAGCGGAATCCTCCACTGCGACTCGGCGCCTGCGATCGGAACTAGTGTCGACGATCAGGCCGACGTATGCCCCCGCTGCAAGCGAGGTGAGGCGCATCCGGGCCGCCGCGGGCTGAGGGCGTTAGAGTCTAAGACCCGCTGTTCTCGATGTCGCGCACGCCTTCTTTTCAGGCTCTGGTCGGGGCAGCCGAACCGCCCGCCTCGAGCTTTTATCTCCTTCCCATGACTAAAAAACTTAATGCCAATCGAACACCACGGCAGGCTGCGTCGCCAATATGAGAGGCTGTAACCTGCCAGTTAACCACGTTTTACCGAGCTTTGGCTCTTTCAACATGCGATACTTGACTTCTTTACTGCCATTGTTGGCACATTTATACGCTTGCCTTCAATAGCAAGTTTCCGCAAATCAAGGCATGGAGGGAGACCAGAAGACTTATTCTGGCCTTTAGATTGCACAACTTAGGATAGTTTTCTCGAGGCCTTTCATTTGGCAGATCGCCTACTAGGCCACGGTGCAAGCCAGCCAAGCAATCAGCTACGAGTCCGCGCCGGGATGGGCCGGTCGTAAAGTCGCAAACGAGGGATCGGCCTTACGAGACGAGACAGACCGCGTAACAAGCGCCACAATAAGAGTCTCAGCAGGAGACTAGGATCACGCAATGCCAGAGGATACGATTGTTGGCTTTCGGCTCTCCGCTCAACAGGAGCGGCTCTGGGCTCAGCAACAGATTTTTGGTGTTACTCATTTCAAGTCACAATGCGCAATCTCCCTGACGGGGGTCGTCGAACCCAGCAAATTGTCAACTGCACTCTCCGAGGTTGTCGCACGCCACGAAATCTTGCGCACCGTATTTCAGCGCCAGCCAGGCCTGAAGATCCCTTTCCAAGTCATTTTGCAAACTCTTGCCATAGATTTTCAGCGAGTTGATCTCTCCGCCCTTGAGTGGGCTGGACAAAAGCAGGAGCTTGAGCGGCTCCTGAACCAACCTCACCTGGCGGGAGACAACCTCGAGTACGGGCCCATCCTCGAAGCCTCGCTGATCCGATTGGGCTTTGATCACTCTGCGCTGATATTGAGACTCCCTGCGCTCTCGAGCGATCGGCACGCTCTTGAGACTTTGGTCGAGGCCTTAGGACAGCACTATGCCGGGGCTACGCCTCGGGAAGATTTCATGCAGTATGCAGATGTGGTGGAGTGGCAGCGCGAGTTGCGCGAGAGCGAGGAGACGAAGGCGGGACGAAACTTCTGGGGTAGGTATTGCCGTAAGATCCATTGCGATGTGTCCACCGCGCTGCCGATGGCTAGCAAGGCCGAGGCTACTATTTTTTGTCCCGCACTGTTTGAGAGAGAACTAGCTAGCCAGCTCGCCTCTGAGATCAAGACCGAATCGGCTCGCCTTGATGCGACCGTGAAGGAGCTCTTGTTTGCTGCCTTGAATGTACTTGTGTGGAGGCTTGCCGGAGTGCATGCGGCCATTGGGTGCGGCATGGATGGGAGGAAATACCAAGAACTCGAAGGCACGGTGGGATTACTCGATACCTTTCTCCCGCTGCAGGTAGAGTTCGCAAGTGATGCGTCCTTCCAAGCCATAGTCCGGCAGACGCACAGCACCTACGGGGAACTCGCAGAATGGCAAGAGAGCTTTTCTTGGGATTGGGCAAAGGAAAATTCCGCCTCCGAAAGCCCCATGCTTCCGCTCTTATTTGAATTCACCCGCCGCCCCGATCCCAAGAGCTATGGGAACGTTGTTATTTCCTGGCTAAACCACTACTCCTTGATCGAGGCTTTTCTGCTGAAACTGGTGGCGGTCGATACGGAGTGTGGGCTTAGCCTGGAGTTTCATTATGATTCCTCGCGGTTGAGCGCTGCGAGCGTGGCCCAGATCGCAAGCTACTTTGAAACCCTGCTCCAGGCCGCCGTCGCCGCTTCCTCAACTCCGGTCAGCCGCTTACCACTCTTGAATGC
>JAFATF010000073.1 GCA_019244045.1 Acidobacteriota bacterium | reverse complement strand
AACGCGACGGCTTCGATTTCACCATTACGATCCAAGTCGATTTGCCTTCCTACCGCCTACCCAGCTTCATCGAAAAGGCACATCGGGCAGGCTGCAAGAGAGCGTTCTTGGGCATGGAGAGCATTAATCCGCAAGTATTGATTGCGTCAAAAAAATACCAGAACAAGATCTGGGAATACCGAAAACTCTTCTCGGCTTGGAGAGCAGCTGGAATAATGACCTACGTGGGGTACATCGTTGGCTTTCCCGTTGACACTCCTGAGACCATAGCGCGCGACATTGCGATCATACAGCGTGAGATTCCGCTCGATTTGCTTGAGTTCTTTATTCTCACGCCATTGCCCGGTTCGGCGGATCATAAAGCGCTAATTGACCAGGGTGTACCTCTCGAACCCGACACGAACCAATACAATGTGTGCCATGTGACTGTCGATCATCCCTTAATGACTAGGATTGAACTATATGGTGCCTTCCGCAATGCCTGGCGGCAGTATTACTCCAACGCGCACGTCACGACGATTTTCAGGCGCGCACTAGCTGCCCGCTCGCACATATCGATTTTCACGACCGCGCTATACGCGGGGTCAATGGACATCGAAGGTGAGCATCCACTTGAAATTGGTTTTCTGCGCCGTAAGGTCCGTAGTCAGCGGCGCCCCGGCTTCCCGATAGAACCGCGCCTGCACTTCTACCCCCGGCGCTTACTAGAGATTCTGATAGTGCAGTTCCGGTGGGCCTGGTTGTTTGCTCGTTTTGGCGCAATTAAGCTAATCGCTCGTTGGGAGAACTTCAGATCATTGCACGGGGAATGGCTGGCTTGCAGCAAGGACGTAATGGGTAAGAAGCTGATCGCGAGCTACTTCTCCAAGATTCCCGAGTCGCAGCGGCGCACGGTGCGCGTTCTGAAAGAGCTTGAGGCAACGATTGTGGAGAACCCATTGCCTGCGAACTTGGATCGACTGGCTGCGCCACCGCGGGCTTGAAGGCCGAAGCCGCCGCAGGCGGGCGGCGCAGCGATAGCCGTGACGCGAGCGGCCCGCGGAGCCACGCATGGCGATTATTCCGGTGGAACTGATCGATCCGGTGACGTTGCAATCAATCCTTGTCCTTGGAGTTGACCCCGTTAAACCGGACACGCGACGAGTTGAGACAGAATGTACTCGCGAGGTGACTGGTAGCCCAGTCGGGAATGCGGGTGCACGGTGTTGTAGTCCTCCATCCAGCTATCGACGAGAGCAAGAGCCGCAGCGGCGTGCGGGATCGGGCTGACCCGGACGTAATCGCGTTTGAAGGTCTTCACGAAGGCCTCGGCCATGCCGTTGCTCTCCGGGCTTTGAACCGGGGTGAAGCACGGCATGAGGTTGAGCGCCAGGGCGATCTCGACGGTTCGATGTGCCGCGAAGATCGAGCCGTTATCCGACAGCCACTGCACGGGGTGCGGCGCGCGGATCGCGCCAAAGCGCTGCTCGACGCAGCGGACCATCATGTCGCGGATCATCTCGCCGGAGATGCCGGCGGTGGTCGCGATCCAGCTGATCACTTCACGGTCGTGGCAGTCGAGAGCGAAGGCCACCCGTACGACCTCGCCGTTCCAGCAGGTAAACTCGAGCGCATCCGAACACCAGCGGCAATTCGATCGAATCGTCGCCACCTGGCCGTCATGCTCGCGCGGCCGCCGGCGTCCGGTGTGGCGTTCGAGCAAAAGGCCGTGCTTGCGCATCAGCCGGTAGACGCGCTTGGTGTTGATCGGGGCCAAACCGTCGGATCGCCGCTCGCGCTTTAAAAGCGCAGCGATCCTCCGGTACCCGTAGCTCGGTCGCGCGTCGATCAGGCGGCGGATCGCAGCGGCGAGCTCGACATCACCGGGGCGGTCCTGCGGCCTACGCCGAGGCCGGGCATCATTGCGCCGTTCGAGGACGTTCGAGCGCGCCACGCCGAGGGTCTGGGTGATCCGCTTCACCGGGTATCTCCGGGAAGCGGCGAGCGCGACAGCAAGATCGGTTTTTTTGCCCGCGCGAGTTCGAGAGCCTCCTTGAGGATCTCGACTTCCATGGTCTTGCGGCCCAGCAGCCGCTCCAGCTCGCGCACCCGCTCTTCCAGGCGGCGCACCTCGGACGCCGCCACGACGTCATCGTCGGCGCGCACAGCTTCTTTGCCGCCCTCGCTCATCAGCCGCCTCCAGCGGAACACCAGGCTTGGGCTCAGCCCGTGACGACGGGCAACATAGCTGACCGACATGCCCGGCTGCATGCTCTCGGCAACCAAGGCCAGCTTCAGCTCGGTCGAGAAGCGCCGCCTGCGAGCGACGCCCGTGATCACTTCGACTTTCGAAAACGTGTCGGACATAGGCACATACCTAGGCTTATCCCTAGGCCCTCCGGCTAAAGCCGGTGTCCGGTCGAAACGGGGTGCAGTTCAAATGGGGTTTGCGCGTCGGCTGTGCCGCTGGCTGGCTTTACGGGGTGCGCCCCCTGGAAGACGGCTTCTGCCGGGCATCGGTTTGTCCCACCGGATGATCCTTGAGATAAGCCGTTGTGCGCGCTGTTTGAATGGGCAGCGCATCGGTGTGCGCGATGGACCTTTACAGCCTGTTGTGGCTGATCCCCACCGTAATCGTGATCGCGTTGATTGTGGTTATCTTGATCCTCATAGGACCAAAGCCACCGAAGCTACCCCCGCGCTGAACAAAGCCATTAACCTTCAATTTGAGAGACTTTCGCCATATCCGCGCTAGTGTTCTGCCACCAACCACCTCGTTGGCGGATCGGTCTTCCCCAAGCGGCCCTACCGGTGGACGGAGAGGGCCGAACCGATCCTGTGGAGCATTTGACTGACAAGCGCCGACGATGCTCGTCCGGCGAGGTGGTTGGACCACCCTATAGATCATGCCTGACGCGCCAGCCGCGCGGTTTAGAACCCGATGAGCACCTTCTCAAGGTAGATGATGCCCAGGTTCAGCATGATCCCGTACTCGGTCAGGGTGAACCCGTCTTCGTTTTTCAGCAGGCGAACAAGTAACCTCAACAC
>JAFATF010000687.1 GCA_019244045.1 Acidobacteriota bacterium | reverse complement strand
GGCGGGGTTGGGCTGTCCTGAGACACGGCTGGGGAGGGGAGTGCTTGCCTTCGTGGGTGTTCTTTCTCTCGGGGGCCAGGCAAGCAGCCAGGCCGTGCAGGCGGCTTGAACGTCCCGGCCCTGGGGGGCCAGGGCTGTGACGTTAGGGCTGGGCTGGAACGTGGTGGAAGAATGTTGCGAAAAGTTGCGACGATTCGTTGCGGGTGGCGGCCTGCACGTGCGGGACCTGGTACTTGGTGGGCCGTTGACCCGCTTGCGCTCAGTCCAGCTCGTGGAGGGTTTGGGTGATCAGGCGCCTGGCGGCTGGTCCATATACGGCTGGGGCTTTGAGGGCCTCGAACATGCGGGTGTACAGCTCTACCTCGTGTGGTCTGGTGACCTCAATGCTGGCTGTGGGTGTCTCCAAGGCAACCAGGGTGTCATCGAAGATCCAAAAGCCGGTGGAACCGATCGCAGCCCGTGGGACCATCATGGGAATGATGCCCAGGGATATGTTGGGTAGTGATAGGAGGGCCAGGAGGTGATCCAATTGCCCGGCTTGCGTTTCTGCCGTGCCAAACCAGGTGCGTAGTGCCTGTTCTTCCAGTACGGCAACGAACCGTTTGCCGCCCCGGTACATGACGCGCTGTCGTTGCATGCGGCAGGCAACTGCTTCCTCCAGGTCGTTGGGGGTGCTAAGGAATTTGATCCAGAAGGACAGCATGGCTCGGCAGTATTCTGTCGTCTGAAACAGGCCGGGTATCACGTTGTGTTCATAAATGCGGAATATTTTTGTGTGTTCATATAACGGGAGGGTGTGAGCCCCTAATACTCGTTTCATGCCTGCGCGGCTTTGCCGTCGAAATTCTAGATACGCCGACTCGACAGCGCGCAGGGTAGCGATCAAATCAGGTATCTGGTCCTCGGCCCCGCAGGCGCGGCACCACTGGCGTATGTCTTTATCGGTGGGTGGTTGTATACCGTGCTCGATTTTGCTCACACGAGTGAAGTGCTGCTCTGTGGCCGCAGCCAGCGCTCTGGCGGTGAGTCCGGCGTCTTTGCGCAACTCACGCAGCCGGACACCCAGCGCCTCTTGTGCCTGCTTAGCCGCGCTAGAGGGTCTAGAGGGGGTGGTAGTCACGGTGAGGGGTCGACAGCTTCCACGCAGCCTCGAAGGCTGACCGGCACAGTCGAATATCAGCGGGATCAGTCGAGGTAACCTTGTCGGCAGCTAAACCGCTTCCCTCGTAGATGAGGAACACAACCAGACGATCATCGAACAGGTAGAAGTCATTGCCCGGAAGCGCAATCGAGGATACTAGGCGGCGGGGAACCCACCGAATGTCCTCACCAGCCTGCACCATCGGGTGGGCAATGCTGTAGGACCAACGCTGATAGTCACTGAGCGGTTCAGAGACAATCCGCGCCCGCCGCACCGACCTGCCCGCCCTCACATGCTCGCGCAATGTAGCGCACCACCCCTGCAACCACTCCAAGTCATCCGGCTCCCCGGTCGCCCACTTAGCCATGTACGGCAGCTCCACCGCCGTCCCGTACGCATCGCGGGTCTCCAGATGGATTGACTCCCGCTGGAACTCAGACAGCAACCGATCGAACTGTTCATCCGTTATCGACGCCATGATCACCCTGCCCAAAAAACGGGATCACCCTGTCAGGAATCTCCACACACGCCTCCCCATCAGGTATGTCCATCTGAGCCAGCGCCTCGGCATCGGTGACCACCCAACCCTGCACCACCCACGAACCCCGATCCGTCCGATACACCGTCGGCGAACCCGTCGGGTTCGAGTCCGAATCTTTGCCGACAAACGTTAAACGCATACCCCACCCCTTGTCCCGCTAGTTGCGAAAAGTTGCGACTTGACCATCCTCACCCGGCGAGGGCGACCCGTCAAGGAGAGCGGTGACAGCACGCCGTTGCTCCACCAGCGCACCGCGCCGACGGTGAACAGCACCGTTGACCAGCCAGCCCCTTATCATGATCTTAGTCGGGACAACACGCCAAGTAACGAACCTCGCCGTCACGGCCAACCCGCTTCCACGCGAACCCCACAGTGATCGCCTCCACGCGGTGATCATGTCATCATGCGATGTGTTCCTGTGCATCCTTGGCCCATACCAGGTGGAGTTTAATTTTGTCGTCAGCTGATAGTATTTTGCGGGCGCCTTCGGCTGAGCGGAAAGTGCCGCATGTGCCGTCATGGCTTTTGGTGATTACTTGGGCGTGATCGGTAAAAGCCATGCCCCACGCGATTGTTATGGCATCTACCCGTTCCCCGATTTCGCCGACTAGGGCGAACAATTGTGGTGCGTCTTCGGCGACCATCTTGGCCACTTCGGCTGCGAATAGTTCTTCATCCCCAATCGGCGACAGCTCCTTCTCACCGGAGTCCTCCTCCTCATCGTCGGCCCAATGCTCACCGTATATTGCAACATCTATCTTAAAAACACTCAGTGCCGCTTCGATTGCGCTTCGAAACTCGCTGATGTGCTCGGCCCGAAGTTCAAGGGCACAGTCGTGAAGACCAGTCAGTGAGGTCACACACGCGATACGAAGAGCACCGTGATCTGTTGTCTTGATCTCACATACTCCGAGCTCACCCCGCCTGCTATAACATGGCGCCCACCATCGCTGCTGGCAACCCTCACCAACTTTGCCTACCTTGATTGTGGCTAGTGCCGCTTCGAGCGCGTCTTGAAACTTGTCTACCTGTTCGGCTCGAAGCTCCATGTACTGCTCTTGCTCGCCAGTGGTGAGGCCGATACGAATAGCACCGTGATCTGAATCTATGACGTAATCCACAAGTCGGCCCTGAGTGTCATAACAGTGCAACCGCCAGTCCCGTTTAGAAGCGTGCATCATCTCGTTCTTTCAACTGTTGTTTGATTTCCGACTTTTTTCTCCGACTGACCGGAAGCAATGCCGCGTCAGCGCCGACACCTAAAGACACCACCGGGCCCTCCGCTTCCCGGCGTAGCTCGCGCACATGTGGCAGAAACACCAGAAATGACTTGTGAATTCGCGCGAAACCGTACTGAGCCCAACGCTGGTGCAGACTCTTCAAAGTGTCACGCAGCTGGTAGGTTTCTCCCGTGACGGTATGCAGCCGCAGGAGATGCCTCTCAACCTCAACCCAACTAACTTCAGACCGCGCTAGACCCACCATTCGCCCTGCCTTTATGACCGAAATAAACTCATCGCCTTCTCCGTCGGCCTCCATTGAGGCTGATATCTCGCTCTGTGTCATGCTTACCTTTCGCTCTTGCCCGATGATTAACGCAACCCTGAGCTTTAGCTCAGGGTTGCGTTAATCATCGGGCAAATGTTTTAATTTTTCAATAGTCGATAGGCCATTAGAGTGAACGCATGGCTGCTCTAAACTGGAATAACCTGGCAGGACGGAGTTGATTGCTGATGGCGCGACGGGCAGGCCAACCAACCGCTCGCTCACGGCGACTTGCCATGCTGCTACGCAAACTTCGAATAGCAGCGGAGTTAAGCAACAGCGAGGTTGCCAAAGCCACTGGCATGTCCTCTAGCACCATTAGTCGCGTAGAGGCCGCAGAAAGCGGTATTTATCTCGACAATCTCGAAAAGTTGCTAGATCTTTACCAAGTAAGTGGCCCGCGTCGTGTTCAGCTGCTCGATATAGCACGTCATGCTGAGGAGCGTGGCTGGCTGCGAATGTATAGTGACGACACGCTTCCGGAAGACTGGCAAGCGTGGACGGATTTTGAAGCCGATGCCAGCGCGATCTTTAACTATCAACCTCTCATAATTCCCGGTTTGCTACAAACACCTGAATACGCTAGAGCAATCATCCAGGGCACTAACTCCAATCTCTCCGAAGCCGAAATAGACAGATTTGTAAATAGTCGAATGATGCGGCAGGCACGTCTTAGCCACCCACATCCTGTAAAGCTTCATGCGATGATCGAAGGGAGCGTGTTTGCGCGCCATTTTGGCGACTCGGCAGCTTGGGTGCGACAATTGCGACACCTTGCCGATTCCGCTGCACGTCCCAATATCTTGGTCCAAGTAGTATCCGCCGAGGCCGGATTACACTCCGCATTAAACGGCTCATTTGTCATTCTTGAATACAAAGACAAAACAAAATTAGTCCATATAGAGGGCAAGGTCTCCAATCTATTCCTTGACGAAGACGAGCAAATCCAGGCTTATGAGCAAACCTGGGCTGAACTACAAAAACGAGCCTGTAACCCGGAGGAATCGGTTAAACTGATCTTAGATATTGCAGCACAGCAGCACAGGAAAATGTGAGAGCATCCTAGCTATGATCACCGTTCCCGGTTTTGACAATGCTTCATGGCGTAAAAGCAGCCGCAGTACTGATTCATCTGCTTGTGTTGAGGTCACATCCAGCGGCCACATGGTCGGCGTCCGCGACTCACACAACCCCGATGAAGGACTCATAGGGTTTTCGCCCGCACAGTGGAAAGACTTAATCCGGAGAGTGAAACATGGGAAGTTCGATCTGTAGATCAACTTGCTCCGCGAAATGACACCTAAGAAGGGCATGGGTGCCATTTTTTGTCGCCGGGTTTAGGTGTTGCAGGTGGAGGCAGTTTGATAGTAGATATAGGGGTCGCCGCACGGGCGCGTGTCCGGGGGCTCTACGACTTACAATCGGAAAGAACGGTCCTACTGTCATCTATTGCAATCGCCTGTGGTTGGTCATGGACCAAATCACCTACGGCCCGACACAACCCGCACAGTAGCCGTGGTCGCTCCCTCGCGTTGTGTGCGTCCGTTAGAGCGCCGCACGGGCACGGGCAGCGTCGTGAAAATCGTCTAGCTTCAAGAGCTTGCAGCGCTGTGACCTCTGGCAATTTCCCTAATACCTGGGTGGCAACCTGCCGCTTAATGTCCTGACCGACAGATTTGTTGATCACTGCCTGCCATATGCTGCGCTGACTTTGCAGGTTCCATACCAGATGCAATTATTGTTCGTCGCCGGTGGTAAGTATGTGCTTGATATCCATAATGTTTCTCTAGCTTGTATTAATAAAGTGTAAGACTTATTTCTTAGTGGAGCGGTTGCGGATGTTGGACAGTGCGGTGAGTGCGGTTTTGTCGGCGGTGTCAGGGAGGGTATGAAGGTAACGTTCAGTTGTGGTGATGCTGCCATGGCCCATCCTTTCTTTCACGACTTGAAGGTCTGCTCCTCCGGCTAACACCCATGATGCGTGTGCATGGCGTAGATCGTGAACACGGACACCCTTTTCCAAACCGGCTTTTTTGACAGCGGGATTCCACGCATCATTACGAAACCAGTCGTTAGGAATGTGTCCATCGGTGTCTAAGGTTCGAGGTGCGCGGGGGTTATCTTTTCCCTGCGCTCGGCGTTGTGCTCGGTAGATAGCACACGCGGCCCGACAGTGCTCACACCGGCACTTACCCGCTCCGTAGCCGCTGGTGGTGCCATGCTTGTATTGTCTGCCCTTGTCGTTGGGTGAAGTCAGCCCGAGTTCATCGGGGTTGGGGGCGATGCGAAGGATTGGCTTCCTGTCCTCTTGATCGCGAATGGCGAATAAGAGATCGTGTCGGTCGAGTTGCTGGGCATCGCGGTGCGCTTGGAGCTTGTGAACGATTTGGACACTGAGCTTCATGCACCGGTTTTTATTGTTTTTGGGGTACTCTTTGACCAAAAATCGTTCGCCCTGTGGGTGAAATTTTCGATTGAGCTCAACGACGGCTCGACTGACTGTGAGGATGTGGGTTTGAAAGTTGAGGTCCTTGACGCGCAGCTCGGTGATCTCGCCCCATCGTAGACCGCTTTCAATATCGGTTTCTACCAATAGTTGGGCTTCTGCGTCGGGTAGTGCTTGATAAATCGTATCGAATTGTTCGGGAGTGATGATCGGGTAGGATTTGACGGGCACGGTCGGTGTTTTTACGCCCTTGCACGGATGCAGGAAGACAACCTGATCATTGAGAGCGGTTGTAAATATCACACTTAAGATCATCTTATTCTTTTTGATCGTCGCGGGAGAGACACCGTTGTCTTGTAAGATGGTGATCCACTCGCGCACGTGCTCAGGCATGATGTCGATCATCCGCATCGAGCCGAACTCAGGGATGATGTTCCTACGGATCGAGTACGTATAGCTCTCGCGGGTAGACGGCTCCATCACGTGGTGAGGTAGCCAGGCATCTTCCACGTAACGCTCGAAGGCGATTCGGCCTCGTCTGGGATCACCGATACGCCCCTCGGCCACCCTGGCCTCAGCGCGGTAGCTATTCAGTAGGGTTCGGGGGCTGGTGGTAGCCAGGGCTGGCCGGTGAAGAGCTGGGTGAGGACGTCGAGGGTGTCGAGTCCCCATTTGGTGGCGGTGCTGAGGTAGGACTGGACGATGACGAAGTCGGCGAGTCCGGTGAG
>JAFATF010000510.1 GCA_019244045.1 Acidobacteriota bacterium | reverse complement strand
AGCTAAAGCGGCGCCTGAGGTCGTGGTGAATTGTGCAGTCGCAGGTTGCACGAGTGCTGCTTATCCTCGCTCGAACGCGTGCTTGCGCTCGAGTTCGGCGAGTGCATTTCTTTGATCGGCCTCGAAGCGGTCTGCTTCGGACATCAGTTTTTCGCGGGCGATGGCATAACCATTTTCCACTTTGATCAGCCCCTGTCTGGCCAGCTCTCCCGCCAAATCGCCCATGTGTTGAGTCGTCGTGTCCAGGTATTGGGCGTCAGTAGCGTCCAGTATCAAGACTTCCTCGCCCATCAGCCGGGTGTGCCAATATAGCTTTCGCTTGAGGAACAAGCAGATTTCCTCGTCACTAGCTTTCCCGAAAACCCAGTAGTTACGTTTGAAGTCGTAGTGGCGGCTCGAGAACTGGATGGGCAACAGCTTCGCCTTTTTTTGAAATTCCACTTGCTTGTGATCCACTTCCTTGCGCAGGGTATTAATCACGGGAGCTTCGGCGTCGATGGGAGCGAGCGAGGGCATAATTTCTTTGACTGTGGTGGTAAGATTGACCGCCACCAAGGCATGCAGACCTTCGGTGGTTTCCACCCAGATAGTACCGTGGAGTACCCACCAGTCTGAACCTGAGGTGGACTTGTGAAAGGGCCAGTTGAGCTCGACACGTAAGGGCAACCCGGCCATGGAGAGATAAATTTTTGCCTCGTCTGAATTTGTAGCGGTCATGGCTCGCTGCCGTGATTTCTGGTCGCCCTGCCAGATAGCGAAGCGACCCAGCGCACTTGTTCGCTTTTTAGTTTAGACCAAAGTGCGGATGCAGTAACAACTGCTCCCCCCCACGGCTGGTCCACTTTCGTGTCCCCGTCGATCGAAAGTCTGACGCCCGGCCTGCACTTTTTGTGAGGAGCAGCCTTGCGTGACCACATTGATGCAGCTGATTCTTGCCTTTTGAGGCACGCCCCACCCACTCCCAGCCATGGCATCGCATGCCTTAGCGTCCGCTCGGACCACCCGGCCGATCTCTTTATGCAGAAGTCGCGGCCCAAAGAGATGGCCCGGGCGCTATGGTCTGCAATCCGGCATCGCTGCAATAGCTAAGGTGAGCGCGGCGCCATTAGTTTGACGACGAGACACCGTCCTTTTGAGAGCGCTTCTGCACGATTTTTTTCACAATATCGCCGACAGCGCGGAGCAGCAGGTCACCTCCCTGATCGAGGTGAAGGTTTGCTTTCTCGAGAAAAGCGAACGCCCCATCTCCCAGCAAGCGCCCGGCGTTGACTTGGGACAGTCCGGTGAGCGCCACGACCGGAATGGCTGCTGTTGCGGGATCGCTCTTGAGCGCCTTCAGCACATCCTGACCACTCATCTTCGGCAGCAACATGTCGAGCAGGATGAGATCGGGAGATTTTTCCCTTGCGATCTCGAGAGCCGCTTCACCGTCGGCTGCTGGGCATACCTGGTAGCCGGCCCGCACCAGGGCCCGCTCCATGGCTAGCCGGAGAAACTTGCTGTCATCGACCAGAAGGATTTTCATCATGGGTGCGCTCGCCAGCTTTCGATTTGAGGACTTCTGAGCGCGGGGCGCGCGAGCCTAAGCCGTCGAGCCCTGCGCAACCCTCTATTATTACCAAATTTCCGGTTTTGCCACTCGTCCCACAGTTCCTTGTGGATTGTCGCTCCAGGAGGCCCATTCGGCTGCCGAAGAGCAGGTCAGCTCAAACCTCAAAGCAGAGATCGGCATCAGTTTCCACTTGCAAGGGCATTTGCGGAACAAAGATCGATGGCAGCCGAAGCGGGAGGTAGAAATCACACGGTCCGGCCCCACTATTGAGAATTCTGATTCGTCGCTTGCTGGGTACGGGTTACTTGAAGGCGGGCGTGATTCAATTGTCTTAGACGACCGAGCCATGGAACAAGCCAGTATCGCGAAACTACTGCGCCCGTTTTTGCGCAGTGAGCTCTCGCTCAAGCAACTCGAAAGTATATCGACATATATCAATATATTGCTGCGATGGAATGCCCGCATCAATTTAACCTCGGTGCGGCGACCGGAACAGATCGTCCAACGTCATTTTGGCGAGTCCATCTTCGCGGCGCAGCATATTTTTCCGGACCCCTCATCCGCTTCACCACTGCGGGCCAAGGCGAGCGGCACGGCAGCTTTGCCCATGGCCTCTGTTGGCGGTCAGGACTTCAGTAGCGGGGCCGCGGCAGTCGTCGACGTAGGATCGGGGGCAGGATTTCCTGGGATCCCGATTAAGATCTGGGCTCCAGCCGTGCACCTGAATTTGATTGAGTCCAACCACAAGAAAGCGACGTTTCTGAAAGAGCTTGTGCGGGCGCTGGGGTTGACGGCCGCTGCTGTATTGCAAGGACGCGCCGAGGACTTTCCGGCTGAATCCGCCGATGTAGTTACAGTACGCGCGGTTGAGCAGTTCGAGAGCATTCTGCCGACTGCTGCTCGGTTAACGACCCGCGGTGCCATACTCGTGCTATTGATTGGAGCTGGCCAGATCGAGACGGCTAAATTTATCCTCAAGAACTTCGATTGGCTCCGCCAGCTTACAGTTCCACTTTCCGATAATCGGGTGTTACTTATGGGTAAAAAAGAATGATTTCCTCACAGTCGAGCGCCCGGGGCCATTCGGGGAAAGTGTTCCACGTGGAACATGGGTGCCCCAATCCAGGAACCGTGCTGGGCGAAGACGGGTTATTCATGGACTCATTACTCTGCGAGACCAAGTCCACCAAGTCCGCGATCAGTGATATGTCCTAAAGTTAGAGGGAGCCATGTCAAGTTCCCAGAGGCGAATAGGGAAAGAGGCTGGTCCTCTAGACTGCTTTCGAGCGTTCGCATTTGCCTTTCGTAAGCAGATCCGCCACGACGGCAACCGTCATTTAATGCAGCCGGGCAGCAAGCACGCAGGGGTACTCATGTTCCACGTGGAACCTTTGGTTCCAATACCAGACTTTGCACAGAAATCTGCCTAAATTCACAACCTTTGCGCATTGTAATTTTAGCGAAGTAAGTTATTCTGCGTCTGTCTCTGGGAATTCTTCCAAAAACTGAATGGGACGCGTAATCGCGGTAGCCAACCAGAAGGGCGGCGTAGGCAAGACTACGACCGCTATCAATTTGGCCTCTTCCTTTGCTGCGGCTGAAGTAAACAGTTTACTGGTCGACTGCGATCCGCAGTCGAACGCCAGCAGTGGATTGGGGCTTGCCAAAGATGCACAACGAATCAGTACGTACCACTTGCTCATGGGAGCGGCAGCACCGGAAGAATCACTCCAGCCGACTGTTCTCGAGCAGCTTTGGTTGATTCCTGCCCATAAGAACCTGATCGGAGCCAATATCGAACTCGTAGATGCCGAGGCACGCGAGTTCCGCCTCCGCAATGCGCTCGCCTCCCTGCGGGACCGTTTCCAATTCATTGTGCTCGATTGCCCGCCGGCACTTGATCTGCTGACCCTGAACGCCCTGGTGGCGGCCGACACGGTGCTGATTCCCATGCAGGCGGAATACTTTGCCTTGGAGGGAATCAGTGAATTGCTCGATACGGTTGAGCGCATTCGGGCCAGTTTTAATCCGGCCTTGGCGATCGAGGGCGTGTTGCTCACCATGTACGACGATCGCACCAGCTTAGCCAAGCAGGTAACTGCTGAACTTAAGAAATTCTTCGGCAGCAAGCTCTGCGAGACCTGGGTGCCCAGGAACATCCGTTTGGCCGAGGCGCCCAGCCATGGCAAGCCAGCCTTGCTTTATGACGTGCGCTCAAAGGGCGCCGAGAGCTACATCCGACTGGCCAAGGAGATTATCAACCATTACTTGGCCGAGGAGGCGCCAGTCGAGATCGATCAACCCGCGTAATATATAGATGAACATCTATATGATGCGTCCAGCCAGCAACTCGAAGGTGGAAACGCTCATGACTTTAACTACGGAAAAACGCAAAGCTTTGGGCCGTGGCCTCGACTCTCTGCTGCCGGGCACGCCCCCGGCGGTGAGTTCTCCTTTACGGCCGAAAACCGAGCTCGGAGCAGCGGTGAGCTCGATTCACACTGGGGGTGGCTTGGAGGCCAGGGTAATTGCCCTCGATCTGATCGACGACAATCCTTATCAGACGCGGGGAATCTATGGCGAGGACGAGTTAAAGAACCTCTCTGAGTCGATCCGCGCGAGCGGCGTAATTCAGCCTATCGTGGTGCGTCCGGGCAAGGAGGGGCGATACGTCCTGATCCTCGGCGAGCGGCGCTGCCGGGCGTCACGGCTGGCGGGGAAGGATAAAATACCCGCGATCGTGAGGACCGCTTCCAACGAGCAGGCCGCCGAGATGACCATTATCGAGAATCTGCAACGTGCCGACTTGAACTCGATCGAGCAGGCACGCGCCTTTGCTCGCCTCAGCCAGGAGTTTGGGCTGACCCAGGAGCAGATTGGTCAACGGGTGGGATGCTCCCGAGAGTCGGTGTCGAACTATATGCGCCTGCTTAAGCTTCCTGCCGAGGTGCAGCAGCTTCTTTTAAAGGGCAAACTTGATTTCAGCATGGCGCGCGTGCTGCTGACCATCGTCGATGCGGAACAGGTGGGGAAACTTGCCCAGCGTGCGGTCAACGATCGCCTGTCGGTTGTCGCCTTGGAAGATCTGGTAGCCAAGACCAACCTGCCCGCCGCGAGCAGCCCAACGCCAAACCAGGCGCGATGGGTTGATCCCAACGTGCGTGCGGCGCAAATGGAATTGGAACGGATTCTCGGCATACGGGTACAGATCAAAGATCGAAAGGGAAAAGGAAAGATCGTGCTCGAGTACGCTAGCCTCGAAGACTTTGATCGCGTACTGGAGATGCTGAAGGGGGAATGACTTTGCCGTAGACCAGCCTGGGGCACCTTAACTTCCGCCTGTTTGGCAGAATTTCTGGAGCGTTCTTTCTTCCCGCAAAGCCTTATAAGAAGATCGAGGGCTTTGCCACAGTTACCGATCTATGTTAGGGCAAGAAAGCCGTGCTTTGATGGTTGTTCGACTGGCTTGCAGTCTTAAACTTAGAACCTCAATAAGTACGAAACCTTCACAAAGAAGACCCGGTCATCGTTGATCAGCCGGTCGCGCGTTCGCAGCAGGTTGCCACTCGGTCCCAAGCCAAGCGCAGGGTCGATGTTCTGTAAATCGCTGTTATATCCCACGTAGAGCGCGGTTCCGGGATGGGCGAGATAGGTGATTAAGAATTGAGGACTGAGCTGCTTGGTCGAGGCAAGGGAAGTGAAACTCTGGTTGGCCAGGGTGGCTGAATACTGCACGATAAAGCGCAGGGACAGTTCGTTATTGATTTGCCAATTCCAGCGATTGCGGATGATGTGGTTGTCTAGAATGGTAGCTCCGCCGGTTCGTTCTTTCAGCCGCGTGAAGTAATAGACGTTGTCCACCTTCACCGACATCAAAGGCCGCACCGTCAAGCCGGCGCTGGCCCAGTCACTGAAGGCGAGGAAGGGAGCGCGATTGGCGGGAGGGACATAGTTGATCGCGTCCCCCCAATTATATTGTCCGTAAATGCTCACCTGGTTGAGGGGAGAGCTTTGAGCAAAAATCTGGCTATAGTGCTGGTAGTAGTCAACGTTTCCCGGGAGCACAGAAAAATCCACCGGACGCAAGCGCTGTCGGAAAGGGACATACGGCTCGACAAACACATATGTCTGGCGCTTAAGCTGAAGATGAAAACGTGTGATGTAGGAGGTGTCCAGACGCAAGCCGCTATGATCCCAAATGTCGTCGGCGATTAAATCGGGCCCCCAATCCACCACAAGATTTGTCTTCGGCCGGAAACGATAGCTTGCCGTCTGCTGGATTTCGCGGATGTTGACCCGATTCACGAAGCCCGCTTCGCTCGTGAAGCCGGGGCTAAAGTCGTTGACGATAGCTTCGTAATTGAAATGCAAACCGCTGCGGACCACGTCTGCTTTATACGCCGGGCCCGCCTGGTAGGAGCCGTCCTGGTTGTGTGTCGAGCTGACCACGCCCTGGAACATGGCCGTCCAGTTACTCGAGAGCTTCAGGCGAGTGTCCAATCCGCCGATGCGATTGTAACTGCCGTGGAACTCGCGGTCGGTGTAAATGGCCCCAATCGTCGATTGCCGGAAGATATCGCGGTTCACGCGACCGATCGCAAAGTAAGCACGCTGGTGATAATCAGGATCCAAAGGGGGAACGACTTCGCCAGGAGATTTATCGTCGGCCAGTAGCAACCCCAGGGCATAATGTCCGATGCGTCCGCTCAGCCGCGTCCCGAAGTCCGGATCCGCGATGCGGCGCGTGAACAACAGGTTGATGGGCGTGCGGAATGAATCGGTGTTTTCCATGAAGAAGGGTCGCTTTTCGGGGAAGAACACTTCAAACCTTTGATTCACCGTAACCTGGGGATCATCCGACTCAACCTGGCTGAAGTCCGGGTTTGCCGTCAAGTCCATGACCAGACTTTCACGCAGGATCAGCTTGGAGTCGAGCCCGACCTTGCCGCCGGCCAAGCGGTTATCAAAGTGAGGCACGGCGGGATCACTCGTATCCAAGCTATGAAAGGAGTTAAACAGACCGTACGGGATCAGCTGAATATTCCGTCCCGGTGCAATGCCCTTCATGCCATAAGCGACGGCTGCGCGTCCGAGCCTGCCTTCCACCTTGCTCGACATTGCCGGCCAGAAGGAGTCTTCATTTTCCCGAACGATGCCGCGATAAAGAATGATCCCCCACCCGTCGTCGGACAGGGAACGAAAGCGCAGGCTGCGGAAGGGAATGGCAAACCAGACCACAAATCCGCGACTGGTCAGCCGCCCGCGCGAGTACCAGAGCGTGTCAAAGGTGGAGTCGAAATGGGTGTAGTCGCCGAGAATGGCGGCGTTTTCCTCGGTATTTTCCGTGTAAATGGCGTCCCATTGTATGCCGAGCGGATTGGTCTGAAAGGCATAGGCCCGCCGCTGGTCGCGGAAAGTGTCGAGCATGATTTCGACCTCGTCATCATCGCCGATGTCCTCCCGGCGGGTGCGATGCGCCCGCACCCTGGTGGGATCATCGAAGCAAACGAACACTACGTAAAGGTTGTGCTTGTCGTAACCGAGGTACACTTCCGTGGGTTGGGAAACCGGCTCGCCGTCGTGCGGGTTACGTTGCACCAGGCCAGTGACTTTGGCCATCCGCTCGGCCGTCGCTCCCTCGGGCTTCATGTTGAGGAAGTTGTCGAGCACCGGAGCACTCGACAAGTAAGGGATGGTCAGCGTCGGAACCGTCGATTCTTTCGAATGGGCCCATAAAGCGCTCGAGGCCATGAGCACGGCGCTGATGGCCCTCGCATAAACACTCCACCACCGCCCATGGCTCGGACCGCCCAGAGTATCCTCACTGCCTGTGTAACTGCTATTTCTCGAGCGGCAACTTATATCACACTAGCTGGCGGGGACGATAGTACTTCAATTTTGTTCCAGAATCAGAACAAGCAGGACCGGGCGCACTAGTTAGAGGTTCAAGTAACTACCACATAGCGGGCTGGTTGATAGGATCATTGCGGACTTGCGCAGAGGCCCTCCAATTTGAGCGCCGCTCATGGCTGCAAGATGCCGTATGAGCCGGCCTACAAGGCTAAAACAGGGAACTCTGCCGGCGACTGGGTGTTAGTCCGAAATGCTCGTAAGCCAGTTGGGTGGCAATCCGGCCGCGCGGCGTGCGATCGAGGAATCCGATCTGAATGAGAAAGGGCTCGTAAATTTCCTCGATGGCATCCGACTCCTCGGCGAGTGCGGCCGCCAGCGTGTTGACACCCACCGGACCACCTTGGTACTTCTCGATGATCGTGAGCAGCAGCTTGCGATCGACCTCATCAAACCCATGGCGGTCGACTTGCAACATCTCGAGCGCCGCCCGGGCAGTGGGCAGGTCAATGTTGCCGGCCCCCCGCACTTGCGCATAGTCGCGCACGCGACGCAAGAGACGGTTGGCGATGCGCGGCGTTCCGCGGGAGCGATTGGCAATCTCAATTGCGCCGGCCGCGTCGATCTCTACTCCTAAAATCTCGCCCGAGCGTTCTATGATCACCTGAAGGTCTCGATTTGTGTAGAAATCGAGCCGCAGCACGATGCCAAAACGGGAGCGCAGTGGTGCCGAAAGCAGACCGGCACGGGTAGTCGCGCCCACAAAGGTGAAGGGCTTTACATCCATGGTGTGAGTGCGCGCCGATGGACCTTGCCCGATGAGAATATCCAGCTTGTAGTCCTCGAGCGCCGAATAAAGCAGTTCTTCGAGCGCCGGCTGCAGGCGATGCACTTCATCGATGAACAGCACCTGCTTGTCGCGCAGATTAGTGAGCAGCGCTGTCAGATCGCCTTTAATTTCGAGCGTCGGCCCCGATGTTTGCTGGAAGGCGACCGCTAGTTCATGGGCAATAATGGTGGCGAGCGTAGTCTTGCCCAGACCGGGCGGCCCGTAGAGCAGGACATGGTCGAGGGCCTCACCCCGCGAGCGCGCCGCCTCAATGGCCACCGAAAGGTTCTCTTTCACCTTGTTCTGGCCGATGAATTCGCCTAGGCGCTGCGGGCGGAGCTTCAGTTCAAAGGACGAGTCATCCTCGACCGGCGCTGCCGAGACAATTCGGTGTTTGGCGTTAAGCGCTTCTCTCGAGGCCACTGCGCGGATACTAACAAAGCTGCGCAGGTTCTAGCCAGTGGCTTTTACGATCAACTTCGGATTCAATGTCTCGCCTCCGCCCAGCGAAAAAAAACCACGAGCTATTGACCTTCAGCAATGACTCCGAGCGCGCCGCTGAGGTTGCTGACAAACAAAGCAGGTCACAGCGGCAGCATGCATAGACATACCCCAGCTGACGCACAATAATGGCAAGTGCTGCCTGTTTGAAACGGGGCTCCTGGCCCGCCAGGTACGAGCTCGACACGCGTGGGCGCAACCCGCGCGGCCTGAGAAAAATGAAGGCTTTGGGCGAAGGTCTAGAATCTCTCCATGGCGAATATGGCAAGGATAGCTTTTTATTCCATTCTTCTGGGCTTTGCTCCCTGTCTCGCCGCCCAGAGAGACGCGGCGCTCACGAGAGATACCTCGTACGTAACCTGTGGCAGCAAGCCGGCCTTATCGCGCACCGTGACGAGTGATGTGTTTGTTTCTCCCGATGGCAAGCGACGGGCTTATACCCGGGGCACGGCCCGCCTTGTGCGCGCCGGGGCGAACCCGGAACGTGCCTCGGCCATGTGCGTGAACAACTCCAGCCTGTTCGTCAGTTCGAAGGGCGACTCCTTTGAACTGGTCTTCCTCGAGGAGGCAAACGATAGCGAAACCGGCAATTCGTTGCGTATCGTCGATTGGTCCGGGGACAGCCGCCGCCTGTTGCTTGAATTAGCGCAATGGCAGTACGATTCCCCCGGCGCGACACGCACACCGCTCATCTACCAAGCCGAGGCGGGAGTATTCGAGCAGCCCGATCTAAGCCGTAGCTTCCACAAGCAGTACGGTCTTAATTGCTCGTTGGATGTGCACGTGGCCGGATTCTCGAATGAAGACAAAATAATCGTAGAAACCGAGCCCCTGACCCCGGAAGAGGAAGAAGTTCTCGCCACGCCCAGCTGCGCCCGGAAAAAAAGCCAGTGGACAGTGAACAGCCGAACTGAATCCATAGTCCAAACCCCGGAAACTGCCAAGCTCATTCACAATGCCAAGATAGTACCGCGGTCGGAAAAGTAACTCTTGCCCGAAAAGGCGAGTTTGCAACCGCCTCTCCTCTCTGCTTGAACGCTCCTCGCAACTGGCGAACGATGGCCGTGCTATCTTGAGGGCCTCTCTCAAAGGGAATGCCCATGCGGCAAATAACCATTATCGGCACCGGATTGATCGGTGGTTCGCTAGCTCTGGGTCTCAAGAGATGCGGATTTCACGGCAGGATTGTAGGCTGCGACCGGGCCTCCGTGCTCGAGCGCGCCCGCAACAAAGGTGCGATCGATCAAGGTGAGACCAATCCGGTTTCCGCCGTGCGCGGTAGCCAGGTCGTGTTGTTGGCAACGCCCGTGGGGTCCATTATTAATCTGATCGAATTGTTGGGCCGGGGATTGTCGCGGCATGTCCTGCTGACCGACGTCGGCAGCACCAAGCTGGAGATCGTCAAACGCGCGCGGGCGACTTTGGGGAGGACGGCAGGCAAGCGCTTTCTCGCCGGACACCCCATGGCGGGCAAAGAACAAGCGGGAGTGGATTTTGCTGAGGGCAATTTGTTTGAAGGTGCCACCTGGTTCATTACACCGCTGGCCGGACAAAACATTGATGAAGGCCTGGCTGGCGAGTTCCTGAGCTGGGTGGAGAGGCTGGGCGCTAAAATTGCGGCACTCGCTCCGGAAAAACATGACCTGCTGTGCGCCTGGGTCAGCCACCTGCCGCAAATGGTTTCGACCGCCCTGGCAGCATCGCTCGTCGACCAGTTCGGCAAGGACGCGCCCCTGCTGCCGGCCGGCGGCCGCGCGCTGCGGGAGATGACGCGCATCTCGGCCAGTCCCTACTCGATGTGGCGAGATATTGCGTTAACCAATAAAACCAATATCCGGAAAGCTCTCCTCCAACTTGAGCAGCGTCTAGCATATATTCGGGAAAACCTCGACAGCCGGGAACTGGAACGTGAGTTCGAGCGGGCACACGAACTCAAGAAGAATTGAGAGACGGAGATCGAGTAGAATCGGTCTTTCGTGAACAAAGTAGTTGCCAACGCGGAAGAGGCGATCCGGGACGTCGAAAATGGCGCGACCATCATGGTGGGCGGATTCGGGCTATGCGGGATTCCGGAAAACCTGATTCGGGCGCTGGTCAGGAAAGGGGTCAAAAACCTTACCACCATCAGCAATAACGCAGGCGTCGATGGCTTGGGAATGGGGCTCTTGCTGGCAGCCGGACAGATTCAGAAGCATATCGGTACCTACGTAGGAGAAAACAAACTGCTCGAGCAGATGATCCTCGAAGGCAGGATCGAACTGGAACTGGTGCCGCAAGGCACCTTCGCCGAACGCATGCGAGCCGGTGGAGCGGGCATTCCCGCCTTCTATACACCGACCGGTGTGGGTACGCTTGTCGCCGAGAACAAAGAGACGCGCGAGTTTGATGGGCGGATGTATCTGATGGAACGTGCCTTGCAGGCAGATTTTGCTTTCGTCAAGGCCTGGAAAGGCGATCGCTGGGGGAATCTTGTGTATCGCAAAACCGCGCGGAACTTCAATCCCATGATGGCCACGGCAGCCCAGATCACCATCGCCGAAGTCGAACAGTTGGTCGAGCCCGGTGCCCTCGATCCCGACCGCGTTCACACGCCCAGCGTCTTTGTCCAGCGTATATTCGAGGGAGAGTTGTATGAGAAGAGAATTGAGAAGAGGAAAGTGAGAAAGCCCTCGCGGGTGTGACGGATGTCGTGTTCTTCCCCTAAAGGGCAGCAACCAATCTGCGGCCGCAGGACAGGCGCTAAGGGAAACGAATGTCGACCCTCCCCAAAACCAGCAAAGATATTGAAAAACGCGAGCGCATCGTGAGGCGTATCGCGCGCGAACTGCGTGACGGATTCTATGTGAACCTTGGCATAGGCATGCCCACGCTGGTTGCCAATCACGTTCCGCCCGGGATGGACGTGATTTTGCAAAGTGAAAACGGGATGCTGGGAATCGGCCCGGACCCGGTCGAAGGCGAGGAAGACGCGGATCTGATCAACGCCGGGAAAGAGACCGTCACCGAGCTGCCCGGCACGGCGTATTTTTCAAGTGCCGATTCGTTTGCCATGATTCGCGGCGGGCATATTGATTTGAGCGTATTGGGGGCTATGCAAGTTGATCAAGAGGGAAATCTGGCGAACTGGATGATTCCCGGGAAAATGGTCAAAGGTATGGGCGGGGCCATGGATCTGGTTGCGGGAGCTCGGCGGGTCATCGTGGCCATGGAACACACCACTCGGGAGGGACAACCTAAGATCTTGAAGAAGTGCTGCCTGCCACTTACGGGAATGAAAGTGGTGAACACGATAGTTACGGAAATGGCCTACCTGCGGGTTTCACCGGGCGGCTTGCTGCTTGAGGAAGTGGCGCCGGGTCTGACTATCGCGGAGGTCGAGCGGGCGACCGAGGCTCCTTTGGTTGTCAGCCCACAAGTAAAAGTCATGTCCGTCTGCTGACTCTTTCGCTGAGTGTGCAGTGCTTGCCGCGGGTCGAAATTCATGACCGGGCAGTCCCTTACCGGCGGTTGATGAGCGAGGCGACATAGCCGGCGCCAAAGCCATTGTCGATGTTGACCACAGAGACATTCGACGCGCATGAGTTCATCATCCCCAGCAGCGCGGCCAGACCGCCGAAGGCGGCTCCGTAACCGACGCTGGTGGGGACGGCAATGACGGGCACCCCAATCAGACCACCCACCACGCTGGGGAGGGCCCCTTCCATGCCGGCGCAGACGATCACGACGCGCGCTTTGTCCAGCACGGCGCGATGGGCCAAGAGGCGGTGAATGCCGGCAACGCCCACGTCGTAAAGGTGCTGGACGCGGTTACCCATCAGCTCGGCCGTTGCTAGGGCTTCTTCGGCGACCGGAATATCACTGGTACCGGCTGACACCACGCTGATGAATCCCTTGCCATAGTTCCTGCGATCACGCTTCAGCACGATGGCGCGCGCCAAGGCGCGATACTCGGCTTTGGGTACCCGTTCTTGGACGGCATGAAATTGCTTTTCGCTGGCGCGGGTCGCTAACACGTTGCCGCCATGGCACGCTAGGCGGTCAAATATTGTTGCCACCTGGTCGGGACTCTTGCCACTTGCGAAGATCACCTCCGGCATGCCATTGCGCAAAGCCCGGTGATGATCAATTTTGGCGAAGCCCAGGTCCTCGAAGGGCAGATGGCGCAGGCGCTCGACGGCGTCATCCGGTAGAAGCCGGCCGCGGCGAACCTGCTGAAAAAGCTTGCGGATCGCGTCCCGATTCAACAGCGTCTCTCCCTCGGGAGTCTTCCCTGGTCAACGGAAACAGATTAGCACTCGAGGAGAGTCGCCGGGGTGAGGGGACCGGGGAAGGCCTGCTCTGTCCCAGGTGAGCTTAATGAGCAACCGCGTCAACGACTCGAGAGAAGGCTTTTTTCGCGGCGCGCTTTTGCCACCAAGTGGAAGTAGACATCGGCCGAGCTGCCGGGAGCATCGAGGTGAGCGAGCGCGATGCTCTTGAGGAAGCGGCGGGTGACACGACCGGCAAGGTAGGCATCGTAGAGATCGCTACCCAGCATGTAACCGAGGTGGGTAGTGATGTAATCGAATTTTTCGCCGCGCCAGTTCATTCCGCGTTCAATCTGCTGAGGCAATTCCCGGTAGCGCGTGGGGTTCAGTTCGTAGCCGCGGTGCAAGGCCATGAAATCCACGACTTCCAGAAATTCCCCGAAAGGTAATGAGGTCTGCTGCTCGATATCCTCGCGGGTCTCGTCATACAAGGCATAAAGATCAGATTCGCGCACGGCCGCCCGGGCGGGATAGAGCACGCGCGATCCGAAGTACGCCAGTGTGTGTTCGAGAGTCCGGGTGTAGAAGCGATCTTCGGCCGGCAAGCAGGAATTCTTCTTGCCGTTGGCGCGGAGAGGAAGACCGCGGCAGGCGTGGTGCAAGAACCGGGCAGCTTCCTCGGCGGCATGGACCATGTGGAATTCCGATATGTAGAAGGTATTCACATGGGGCAGATATACACTTCCGTTCTTTTCAAAACGTTTGAGCAGAGATTTCCTGGCATCTTCTTCCACGCCTTTGCGCGCCAGAAGCTTGCGCAGAACGCTGTCGGTCGAGCGACAATAGACTTCAGGCAGGGAATCGACCAAGAATTTCGGTTGGGTGGTGTTGTGGGGAGAGTAGGCATCGAGCGCCAGAAAGCGCACCAGACCATCAATCAAATTGTAGATCGTCGGACCTAAGTCGGGATGGCCCGTGCCCTCGCCCGTCCAGCGATCAAGGCAAAGCCGGTAGCTCTCGTATTTTTCGAGCGGAGTAGTGTGAAAGACGCAAACCACATCATCGCTGACTTGTACAGCGTCGACCCGATCACGATTCTCACCCGCAGCTTTCCAGTACAAGGCATCGACATTCTGCAAAATGGTGAGCACCCGGTCGGTGCGCAGGCGCTCGTATAAGAGCCGCGGCAAGTGATTCGGGGCAAGGTGCGATTCCCCGAACAGAACCATAATCAGGGCCTCAGGGTGCACTTGGCGCATTTCTGCGATCTTGATGGCGGCGTGGCGATCGCGAGCGCCAATCTTTCTCAGATCTTCGCGCGGCATGCAGTCGAGCCCATACACCGCGCAGGCGTGCTCACGCGCCGCGGTCAAAATTTCGAAGAAAGGCTCCCAGGGATAGCCCCAATCGAAATCGAAGCGAATACGTTCGCGCAATTCCGATTCGCCGATCTCGCCCGCCATCCACTCATCAAGAATATGCTGATCACGAGAAAACACGGTTTCGAGGCCGATCACCAATTCCCGCGGCTCGCTCGCGGCCGGCGCCGGCGCGGACCGCCCGGCCAGGCTTCTAATCAGGGATGCAGCATAGCGCTGCGAAGCAGGCAGCGCATGATAATCGCCGACGAGAATGATATCGGCCTGCTGCAGCCATTCAGGGAACTTAGACGATTCGAAAACGGAGTCGTAGGAGCGGAACGCCGCACTGAAGTCGACCAGATACTTGCGCCGTCCATTGGGATCGCTGGCGCGAATTTCGCGTTCCACGCGAGCGATCGCGTCCAGCTGAGCCCGACTTCGCCGGGCGCGTAATGTGGCTGTCGATGCCATCCTTATCTTCGATGCTTGCGGGCGGGGCTGGCGCTACGAAGTACACAATCCCCCGGCGTCCCCTCCTTGACTTGCCTGAGCTGGTCTCCCTATGCTCAAGGGCTTGCTTTGAACAACTACCGACGGGGAGCCAACATTTGGCTCAGCAGGAACATCGAAACATAATTCGTCGAGCCGGCCAGGGCGGCAATTTGACGGTGGCCACGACCGGGGCCAGCGGTTCTTTGTTCCTGCAACATCTTCTCCTAGCCATCGAGCGCGAGGACCGGGTTCAGGTAGTGAACTTCATCGCTTCCGATGGGGGCCTGAGAGTACTCGCCGAGGAGCTTGGAATTAGCGGTCGGCGTAACCTCGTCGAGCAATTGCTCGGACGGCCGTCCGATAAAATTCGGCAACAGGCCAACGCCGATATCGGTGCCAACGTCGCCAGTGGCTCCTACCCGAGCGATGCCATGATCGTTATCCCTTGCAGCGTGGGGACATTGGCGCGGATTGCAAACGGCATAGCCTCCCATCTGATCGAGCGCGCCGCCGATGTATGCCTGAAGGAAAAGCACCCCCTCGTGCTTTGCGTGCGTGAAACCCCCCTGAACAAGATTCACATTCGCAATATGTACCGGGCTGCTGATGCCGGCGCGACCGTGTTTCCCCTGATACCGGCCTTCTACACTCGACCTGCCAACGCCGAGGCCATGGCGCGCGAGTTTGCCTGTCGCGTATTGGCCCATCTCGGGCTGCCACAGTCCGACGCCTATCAATGGAAGCCCTGAATAATCATGGGTGTCGAGCCTACCCGATCGGTTCGAGGGGAGAGCTCTTTTTTTTGCCCGCCGAGAGGACCTGGTCGCCAGTCTAGGATCGAGGGCGTCGATTGAGCCAGATTTCCGTCGGACATGCCCAATCGTGGGCGGAATCGGACATGCCGCGAAGGCGGAGCTTGAGACAGAAAGGGTTAGCTGTTGATTTCGGGTGATCAGTTTCCCTACCTCACTCTGATTGCGTTGCCGCACCTATGGCACCTCGGTGTGGTTGACGTGGTAGTAACTTTCCGGTTAAGGTGGAGATAACACCGGAAAGGAGGTGGTCCGATGACGAGTTCTGACTGTAGTGGTAAACGACTAGGTGAGGTGGCTGAGGCTTAGGGCTGTTGCTCTAATCCCTCGCATAGCTTACGGTGAGTTTGGGAACTACCCGCCCGGCGTGAGTCGCGCCGGGAACCCGGAGTTAGCCGCAGAGGTCACACGGATGGAGTGACCGCCTCAGGCCAATCCCAACAGTCTACCGGCGACCCGTAGATTCTCAACATCTACGGGTCGTTTTGTTTTTTCCGCTTTTCCACGCCATTAGCGGTCCATGCATGCACTTTCGCTCGAATTAGCTCGTATCTTTGAGCCAAGCCGGAGAGAGGTGATCAGATCAGGGAAGTTCCTGAGAGGCAGCAGCGGCCGACGCGAAGCCGCGGCGGACAACTTCGAGCGTGTCTGAAGCAAGGTTTAAGCCGCAGATCTCTTCCCGCCCGAACCAGCCCACCTCCCGGGCATCACTACCCGGCCGCAGCTCGCCCGCCACTCGGCGGCAGAGAAAATCGATGAGAACGTAATGATACTGGATGCGATCGTCGGTTCGAATCAGGCGATCGAAGATGCCGAGAATCTCTCCCGCCTCTACGCTTAGACCGGTCTCCTCCTTGGCTTCCCGTATGACGGCTTCGCGGAGAAGTTCGCCAATTTCCAGCACGCCGCCCGGAATCGACCATTCTCCCGCGAGCGGCGGATGACCGCGCTTGACGAGCAGCACACGCCCATTCTCGATAATAATGGCGCCCACGCCCACCAGCGGAGTTTCGGGATATTCGCGCCTTAGCATCCGTTCTCAGTGCCGGTCATCGTGGCAAAAGGTCAAAGGCGAACTGCGGTCGCTACTTAAAGACAGCTCGCGGATTGAGATCGACGATCTTCCATTCCCTGCCGTTCCATGAGGCCACCAGACGGAGTTGACCGTGCCGGCGCAGGTCGAGCATGTCGTCGGTGATCGAAGTCGCGTCCAGGCCAAAATCAGCGAGAGCGATACCCTCGCCTTTCTCCGTGCCGGTTTGCATCAGATGGTAAGTCACGTTGAAGGAATCATAACGCTCGAAGAGGCTGCTGATCTGGCGACGCAGGGCAGGAAAATCGCACATTCGAGTCTGGTCGAATTGGGCGAGAAACTTTTTGCGATTGTAGCTCTCGAGGGCGCTCTTGAGATTATCCAAAATGGTCAGGGCATCATTGTCTCCGAAAGGAGGACTGGTCGCGGCCTGCCCTGCTGGATTGCTTGCTTTCTCGGCTTGGGCAAGCAGGGCAGCCGGTCGAGCAGCCACGATGACCATTGCCATTACTGATGCGACAAAGCCGAACAGCCAACGCCCGAGGGCGCCGCGGGCAAGCGGGAGTGGGGTATTTGGCAGCAAGTCGAAGGCCATGTGCCTGAATTGTAAGTGAAAAAAGGAAGACTGTGTGTCGCCCACGCCCTTCAGCATTTTTGAAAGCCGCGGACGGATTTTAGCCGGGTTAACCAATGCCGCCGCTTGGCCCGAGAAAATGGGCAGGAAGTGGGAAATAGAGTTAAGGACGACCGGCGTCGATAGCGATGAAGTGCGCATGTCTAAGCTCAGGCTGCCAAACTCCCCTAGCGAATCCCACTGTCTGCGTCCTGACAATTCGAGCTGTTTTTTCGTCCTGCATCTGAAGATTCTGAAGATCTAGAATAGGAGTCTATGGGACTCGAAGAATACAGGCGCAAGCGACGGTTTGAGGCGACGCCCGAACCACCACCCAAGATCGCGAACAACGGCGGCAACCGCTTCGTGGTGCAGATGCATAGGGCTACGCGGCTGCACTATGACTTTCGTTTGGAGATGGACGGAGTTCTCAAATCCTGGGCAGTGCCCAAGGGTCCATCGCTTGATCCGGCCGACAAGCGGCTGGCCATGCAGGTTGAAGATCATCCGGTTTCCTATTTCGATTTTGAAGGCATCATCCCCGAAGGCAACTACGGCGCCGGCACAGTCATGGTCTGGGAAGTCGGGACATGGCAGCCGCTGTCGCCAGTTCCGGTGGATGGCAAATATGTTCCCGCAACTGGTGAGCAGGCCCAGGAAATGCTGGGCAAAGGCGATCTGAAATTCCGCCTGCAGGGGAAGCGTCTCAAGGGGGATTTCGCGCTGGTGCACATCAAATCTCGGCGCGGTGGCAGCAAGGGAAACGAGTGGCTGCTGATCAAAAAGAAGGACGAGTTTGCCGTGCCCGGTTTCGCGATCGAGCAGTTTGATACCTCGGTGCTGACCCATCGCACCATGACGCAGATCGGGGGCGACCAGAAATCGGCGGCTTGGGAGAGCAGTCGTCCCGCCTCCACACGCACCAAGCCGAAAGCCGCCTGGCTCGCGGACACTCTGGCAAGGGTCGAGAAGGGCAAAAAAAAGACCAGCGCGGGGCGGGCGGCAAGCGAAAAGGCAAAGACCAACAAAACGGGCGGTGAGTCTCGAGCAGCGGCTAAAAAAAAACTTCCCCGAGCCAGTTAACCACCACGTCGGGGACACTCCGCGCCGGCTCTCTCGCGTCGAACCTTCTCGGGGCGCGCGCCACACAAATGCCCTCTCGCGTGAATCCCATGCTGGCCACGTCCATCGAGAAGCCGTTTGACTCCGCCGATTGGCTCTACGAGATCAAGTGGGACGGCTACCGCTCGGTAGCATTCCTCCAGCAAGGCCAGCTTCGCCTGGTTTCGCGCAATCACAACGATATGACCGCACTCTATCCCGAATTGCGCGAGCTGCCTGCCTACGTGCGTGCTCAAGACGCGGTTCTCGACGGCGAAGTGGTGGCGATCGATGATGACGGGCGTCCTTCGTTCAGCCTGATGCAGCAGCGGACCGGCATACGCCATGGGCGTTTCAAAGCACCCGGGCGCCGCGATGTGCCGGTTCTTTATTATGCGTTTGATCTGATTTACCTGGACGGCTACGACTTGCATAAAGTAAATCTGGAAGAGCGCAAGCGAGTGCTCGAGCAGATCGTCATCCCCGGTCATGCGGCGCGCTTTTCCGATCACCAAGGCGGCAAGGGCGTAGCACTGTTTCAGGCGGCGGGCCAGAGAGGCCTGGAAGGAATCGTGGCCAAACGCCGCAATAGCTGCTACGAGGAGAAACGCAGCAGGGAATGGCTTAAGATCAAAGTTACCAAGCAAATCGAGGCGGTCATCGGCGGCTACACGGAGCCGGAGGGCAGTCGCGAATATTTTGGCTCGCTCGTCTTGGGTCTGTACAACCGGAAAGCCCAACTTATCCATGTGGGCCAAGCTGGCACAGGATTTGACCAAGCCATGCTGGCAAACGTCTTCAGATTACTGAAGAGCCTCGAAACGAAAGACAATCCTTTCCACGGGCCGGTGGACGCGGGCAGAAAGGCACATTGGACAAAACCCGAGTTAGTGGCAAGCATCCGCTTCACGGAATGGACGCATGAGACCAGCCAAGGCGGATTGAAGTTGCGCGCTCCCGTATTTCTCGGAATCAGAGAGGACAAGGATGCGAAACAGTGCACGTTTGAAGAACAGCTGGCGAGTGCGTAACAGGCGGAAGCCGCTCATCGTGGCCGAGAAAAACCCGGTTGTTGTGCGCATTCTGCCCGCGCTTTTTCGGCCAATCTCGCGGGCATGGACGCTAAACAACTTCCCTGGGGTGGTAGACGATCGAGGGTGGTAGACGATCGAAGATAGGCGAGCAGGGAGAAATAAGAAACAAGAATCGAGTCGCGACATACGCCCTGACCCCGGGCGCCGCGACCGGAACTCGGGAAAGCCCAAGGCCGGTGAGGAGACGGTCGAGCGCCCAGAGTGGGCACCTCTTATCGGATGTCTTTGATCGGCATCAGCGAGCCGTAATCTCGGCCATCGGCCTGCACCGCCCGCGCCACGACAGCCCCGAAGGCACTGCGAAACTCCGAATACTTTGCGACGAGGGCTTTCATGACCGCCATATTGTCCTGGAAGGTTTGCGCCGTATTGGAAACGTCTGGGTACTGGTATTTGACGACCAGGTCAAGATCATTCCCCACGGCGACGGGGAAGATCTGTGTCACTTTATAAGTCTTTCCGTTGGCCGCCGCGAGATCAACGGTGTTGCCTCCCCCCGGCATGTCCTTGGGTTCGAGAGCGTGAATTGTGTCGTAGAGACGGTCGGTTTCTAAAGTGCTCATGAACGGTACCGGTGCAATCAGCTCGCGCGCTTCCAGATAATAGAGCCAGGCATTGTGGACCGCGCCTCGCGTTTTATACTGATCGCCCTGCTGCATATACCATTTGGCATCGTGACCAGCCACCTGCGCCGCCTTCGCATAAAAGCCACCCAGCTTCCAATCGGTTCCAATCTGCGCGAGAACGAAAGAAAGCGTGTACGGTCCCTTGGCGCCCCTTACGTCCAAAATGTCGATGCCATAGGTCCCCGGGGGAAGATTAGGTATGACGAATACGGCGCTATTGGCAGTCTGCCCCTGCGGCCCGAAGACGCCGCACAGAAATTCGGCGCGAGCGGCGGCTTGCGTGCCATCCAACTTAAGCAAGAATGGTGGCCGCACGGTCGACTGGGACCCGGAAAGGGCCTCTTTGTTCTCAATCACCGCGGTTTCAATTCCGCCGAAATTGCTGGCGAGGCTGGGGATAGCGCTTTGCTTAAGGTTGAAAACGTCGCCCTTTGAGGCCATATCGAACAGGCGCCTCCCGGTGTTCTCGAGGGCTGAACGCGTTGCCACATTCATCTCGGAGGCCGTCGAACAGGTCTGGGCCGCCAGCGGGGCGGCCACCACCAGGAGCAAAGCGAGCGCGCGAATGACCGCAATCAGCTCGAACCCAGAAATTTTTCGCAACCACGCGCCTATTTTTGCGTTCATAGATATAAGCACCGGCCCCTCTCAATTGTACGATGCCGGGACAAACGATCCGTTGATAAGGTGAGTTACTGATTTCCCAGGAAATCGCCCTGAGCTCCCGGATCGACGATGCTACAGTCTCTGGAAAACGGCGATGCTTCGTTGGCAATTTCATCTGCGGCCCAAGACTTTGGGGCAAACCACCGTGGTGGTTCTTTTCATCCTGGCTGCGACGCTGAGTGTTGGCTCGCAGACTTCCCCTAAGATTAAGAAGCAGAAGCTTAAGCCGGCAGAGACGGCCCAAATCGAGGCGACCGCGGCAAGCGCCCCGCCACCACCCCCGCCCACTCCTGAACAGATGCCGCCGCGGCCCCCCACAGTGAGTTATCAAAACGGACAGTTGAGCATCGTGGCGCCCAATTCGACACTGAGCGACATTCTGCAGGCGGTGAGGAGCAAGACCGGTGCGTCGATCGATATACCGCCGGGAGCAAATGAACGGGTGGTCAGCCGCTTTGGTCCGGGTCCAGCCCGCGACGTTCTGGCGGCACTCCTGAATGGCTCGCATTTCAACTATGTGATGATCGGCTCCGATGCCAATCCGACTTCAGTCGCGCAGGTTATCCTTACTCCTCGTACGGGCGGGGAATCGCCTCCAGCCGGCCAGCCGGGGTCCCAAATGCCTAATCCGGGAGCGCCGCAATATTCCGGCCAGGTTATGCGGCCGCAGCCCTATCCGGGCGCCCAAGTGGTCTATCAGCCTGCGCCGGCTGGCGAAGAACCCCCGCCTGCCGATAGTGAAGAGGACGATGCCGCCGGCGCGCAACAGGACAACGGCAATGGCCCGGATGAAAATGCCGAGCAGCCCAACCCGGCAGACGGCCAGGAAAATGGACAACCGCAGGTGAAAACTCCCGAGCAGTTATTGCAGGAACTGCAGCGACAGCAACAGATCCAACAACAACAGCAGCAACAACAACCACAGCAGCAGGGGCCGGCGATTCAGCAGCCCCCGCCTCCGCCACAATAGAAGTCGGCGAGCGCCAGAAGATCTCCACCTCCCGCGCACGCCTGGTCTAAGCAGTCGCCCGCCCCAGCCGGCCTGTTCTTAGTGTTTGATCGGATACTTTAAGCGCGGAAGACAGTGCGGGACATCCTTATCAAAACGGCGTCGCATCTCACCTGCCGCTCGCAGACCATCGTTAGCCGATCGGCCAGAGGTGATATGACACACGGCACAAAAGCAGGTCGCATAATTGCCTTAACATTGGCATCGTTGCTGGCCACTCCACCGTGGCTGTGGGCCGTAAAATCCGGGCCGGAGTTGCCGAATCCCGGACAAGTGGGCATGACCCGGCAGCAGCAGGAGCAACTTGGACTGCAGGCGGCGGCGGAAGTTTATAAACAGATGCCGGTGCTGCCGGACAAAGACCCGGTCACCCAGTACGTGCAAGCGCTGGGCCGAAAACTGGTGAAAGTGGTCCCGCAGCAGTACACCTGGCCGTATCAATTTCACGTGGTCGAGCAGAAGGAGATCAATGCTTTCGCGCTGCCCGGAGGACCGATTTTCGTCAATGTCGGCACGATTACGGCTGCCGATAACGAATCCGAGTTGGCGGGAGTGATGGCGCACGAGATGTCACACGTCTATATGCAGCACTCGGCCAAACAGGTTCGCAAAAACACTTTGCCCAGCATTCTATCCGGCTTAGGGCAAATCGCTGGGGCGGTTTTTGGCGGCATTGGCGGAGCCGTGGCGAGCGTTGGCGGACAAATGGCGGGAGGGTTGCTCAGCATGCGGTACTCGCGCGAAGACGAGGCGCAAGCCGATGCGGTTGGCGCCATTATCATGTACAAGGCGGGCTATCCTCCTAGAGCCATGGCGGACTTCTTTGAGAAACTCGAGAAACAGGGAGGCGCCGGTCCGCAATTCTTGAGTGATCATCCCAATCCAGGCAATCGCGTCGAGGCCGTCCAACAAGAAATTCGAGACTGGCCTCCCAAAGGCTATACCGTCAATGACGCTCAGTTCTTGGCCGCCAAGCAGCAGGCCGCCCACGTGAAAGCCTACACCGCACAGGAAATTGGCAATGGGGCAAAGAACGGCACCTGGGCGCGGCAAAACGCCGAGAGCGGCGCGCGCATGACGGGCGCGGCGCAAGCGGCAGCCGTCCCCGCCACTCTGGCGAATGTCAACTTTGGGCAGGTACAGCCCAGCCAAAACTTTCGGCAGCTTCAGGAGAACGGCCTCACCATCTCCTACCCCGATAACTGGCAGGCGGGGTCGGGGCAGAACGGGATCACCATTGCACCGGCCGCAGGCACCGCGCAGGGTGCAATCGCCTACGGAGCCATGATCGCTACCGCCGTGGATCAGAATGCTCGCAACCTCGACCAGGCAACGCGTGACCTGGTCGACAGCTTACAACAGTCCAGCCAGGTGCAAGCGTTGGGCAATATCAGCCGGGTTTCCGTGCATGGCGTCGACGCCCGCTCGGTGGAATTGAGAGGCGATTCGCCGGTGCAGCAAAATGGCCGTCAGGTGCCGGAGCGCGATTGGCTGGTTACCCTGCCCAGCTCGCAAGGCGGCATCGTTTACCTGATTTTTGTCGCGCCCGAGTCGGATTTCAGCAGGCTGAAACCTACGTTCGAGAAGATGCTGAATAGTCTACAGCTGGGATAGATGGCCT
>JAFATF010000461.1 GCA_019244045.1 Acidobacteriota bacterium | reverse complement strand
ATAGTTTGCGGGCATCAGCGGGGTAGTCTGGTATTTCAAAAGGGCAACCTGAGCCCGGTTTAGGAAATGATAGGTTCCATCCACGGTCTGTAATTGAATCGAGAAATTATCTTGGTTGCGAATCAGCCCGTCGTACTCTGTACCATCCGCCATAGTGACGAGGACATGTTCGGGGTGCGGCTCAGCGCTGCGACCCGGGTTGAGAATCGCTTCACGAATTTGCCCGGCACTGTGGTCCCGGGCATAGAGGGAGAGATCGGCGGCCAAAAAGCCGCCCTGGCCGGCAATCATGTGACAGGATGCGCAAGCGGCGCGGCCAAAGAACAGCGCATGGCCACGAGTTGGATTTCCGGGCAACACAGAAGGCTGGCCGCGCCCTTCGAGAACCCGCAAGTACTTGACTACGGCCGCAATCCCCGTGGCACCGATTGAATGAAAAGCGGGCATCCCGGTTCCGGTCACGCCCTCGCTAATGATGTGTGTCAGCTGTCGATCGCTGAGTCGCTGCACCGCAGGAGCCTGTGCAATGTTGGGGGCGCGTTCCCCTCCTCGGCCATCCAGCCCATGACAGCTCGCGCACGCCGACGCAAAGATGTCGTGGCCACGCCCAAGCCCCGGGGGCATGGCTCGCTGCGCCGCCAGGGACGCGGTCACCACGGCAGCTAGAGCCGGAGCTTGGATCATCTTGAACACGGGTCGATGTTTTGCCTACGGTCCTTCGGCCGCAAGCTGGAAGTTGCCGAGGCGGTCTCAATCGTGCCTCGCCCGTCCGATCTCCTGCACCGATTAGAACAGGAATTTTGCGCCGATCTGCAGAATACGGGCAGCGCGCGCACCGGTAACCAGGCCGAAGGTGCTGGAGTTAATCTCCCCGGTGGGGTTAGTGAACTGGGCGTGATTGAAGATGTTGAAAGCTTCCAATCGCAGCTCGAGTTGTTTTGCTTCCGTCAGTTTGGTGGTTTTCAGCAGCGCCAGGTTGAAATTATTCAATCCCGGGCCGTGAAAGAAGCGCCGGCGCGAATTCCCGAGGACACCCATTTGCTCATTGCTGAAAAGCAAGGGGTTGAAGTACGGCTTGCCATCGCGCGGATTGGTATCGGCCAGAACATGGCCTCCGGCAAAATTCGGTACATCAACGGGAACAGCAAAGGCGCCGATCAGTGCGTTGTCGTCGTTCTCGGTGAGCGTGATGGGCAGACCGGTAGCAAAGTTGGTGATGCCGGACAAACTCCAGCCGCCAATCACCTTTTTGGCCCAACCCGCACTCAGCAGGCGATCGAAGGGCATCAGCCAATCGTAGCTGAAGACAAAATTGTGGGTTACATCGAAGTTGCAGAGCGCGATGCTCAGCCGGGGATCGAAGGGATTGGTCGAGTCTTGCAGGCCAGATGCGTTGTCCATGCACTTGCTATAAGTGTAGCCGGCAAGCAAGCTTAAACTTCCGCTGGTGTGCGATAAGCTGGCCTGCAGCGAGTTGTAACGCGAATTGGCGACCGTGGAAACGTACGGGTTGGTGTCAAACAAATACCCGAGCGGGCGAACCGCCGGCAGCTGGACACCAGACGCACTGATGTAGTGCGTTCCAACCGGAGGCGTCTCGTTGAACGGACCGCATTGCCAACTGCCCGGACCCAGATTGGCCGTCTTGCTCAATGCCAGACAGAGCGCGGGATCTGAAGGGTTGGCCTCGATCGACGTAACCAGCCGGTGTCCCTGATTACCGACATAGCTTAGCGTCGCAACCGTATTCGATCCAATTTCTCGCTGCAGGGACAGCTCGTAGTGTTCCGAATAAGGAAGCTTGTTTCTGTGGTCGAAGGAAAAGCCAAAGGAGATGGGTTCGACCCCTGCCCAGTTAAAGGTCGTATCGGGATTTTGCGCGGAAACGTTGGTGGGGGGGAAAGTGAAAGGGAACCTGGGCCAACCCGAAACCAGCTGCCCCGTGGAACGAACCGTGTAGGGGGCCTCCAGCAAGGGCGGATTTGAGCTTCCGTAATAGAGGCCGTAGGGTGGATCGCCGACTTCGAGGAATTGTGAAAGATCCTCGACGGAGGTGTAATACAGGCCTGCGCCCGCGCGGATGCTGCTCCTGCCCGGTCCGCCGAAGAGGGCTCCGAGAATGCCCGAAGAGGCACTAGGCGAATAAGCCAGACCGAGGCGGGGCGAGAAATTATGCCACTGTGTGGGCGCCAGAGTGCGGGGAACGCCAGGATCGCCGGGAACAACCCAGCCGGTCGGGGCTCCCGGAAAAACCCGCGATTGTTCTCCCGGAATAATGGTTTCGATCTTATTCTGCGTGTCGTACCACGGCATGCTGGCTTCCCATCGCAAGCCGTAATTAAAAGTTAAATTTGTCGTCGCCCGCCAACTATCCTGCCCATATAGACCGTAATACCTGCTGCGGGAGTCAAGAATCTGTGGACTCGCCTGGGTCAAGCTATTGGGAGCGCCAATTAGGAAATCAGCAAAGTCAATGCCGGTCTCGGCCCCGGTAAAGGAATACTGGCCATTTTCTGCTGCAAAATTTCTTTCATTGATCTGGTCGTAATGGAACTGTCCACCAAACTTCACGGTATGGGTGCCAATGACCCGGGAGAAGTTATCGAGGAACTGAAACGAGTTATTGAACTGCCGGGTGCTCACCTGGGGAACACCGATGGTGAAATTGGTGAAGAACATTGTGGGTACGCCCTGTAAGGCGGGAGCGATCTCACTAATCCCCCCGGCCGGATTGCTCCATGGCGTAAGAAAGCCGAGCGCTCCCAAACTGTATTGACTGCCAGTGCCTCCCTGCGGCTCAGCAAGCGCAAGCGTATTGCGGACAAAGCTAAAGCGGAACTCATTGACCGAGTAGGAACCGAAATTCTTGGTATCTCCCAAGTTGACCAGCTGCGCACGGCCCGCCGTAATACCCGAATAAGCAAAATTTGATGCCGGCACGGTCGCCCCGCCATTCGGATAAGGCGAGTTCAGCAGGTAGTCGTCATTAAAGTAATAGGCGAACAGCATACCCAAACGGGTGTTTTGATCGATGCGCACGCCCCCTTTGTCGTCTCGCAATTTCTGCGGGTACTGCGACGATACATAAAAGTTGTTCACGGCATTCGGTTGGGGAATCAAGCCTAGGCTCAGGAACGTCTTGGCCACCGGCGACCAGGCGCGTTGCGGGATGACGGCGTTCGGAAAAACGCATTGGCTCTGAGTGGTACAACCGGATGTGTAGTAGGCCTCACCGTCGGTGATCGTACCGGCGGGCAGGCCCATTCGTTGGTTGAGCACGGCGGCAAAAGCCTGGCCACCGACCGCGCCGGTCAATGAGCTTGCCGAGTCTTGAAAATTCCCCCCAAAATTTGCGCTTGACGGCATTTGGATATTGACCGGGGTGGCGATTGCCTGTCGCGTACCCTGATAATCGAGAAAAAAGAAAGTCTTGTCCTTCTTCACCGGACCGCCCAGGGTGCCACCAAACTGGTTTTGGCGAAAAATCGGCGTCTCGGTGGCGAAGTACGGCGTGGCATCGAGCGCCGTGTTGCGGAAGAATTCAAATCCAGAGCCGTGAATCGCATTGGTTCCGGACTTGGTGACTACGTTTACCTGCCCGCCACTGTAGTTGCCGTACTCGGCGTCGAAGTTATTGGTGATAATGCGGAATTCGGAAATAGAATCGAGATTCGGGATGATCGCCGCCCCGTTATTCTTACCTTCCTCTACGTTTGAACCATTCACCATGAACCCGTTGGCGCTCTCGCGTTGACCATTCACCGACTGATTACCCGCATTCAGTCCGCCAGCAACGGGGCGATCACCTATGCCCGCCGTTCCCGTACCGCAGCCCGAGCACGTGGCATCAGTGGTCGCCGAATAGGGGGATACGCCCGGCTGCAGGGCCAGCAAATCAGTGTAGGCTCGTCCATTCAATGGCACGGCCGTCATCGACTTGCCGGTGATGACGTCCCCCATTTGCGTACTCTCGGTTTCCACATGCACGGTGTCGCTCGTGATCTCGATCTTCTCGCTGGCTGCGCCCAGCTGCAGCGTGGCGTCGGCCCGCAAAGCCGAGTTGGCGTCGATAAGGAGCCCGGTCTTGCTGAAGGTTCTAAACCCAGTCTCGCTGACTTGTAAGGTGTAGGTTCCCACCGGGAGCGATGGAAAGCTATAAAATCCCTTATTATCGGTGACCACCGTGTGCTTGATGCCGGTCTCGGTGTCCGTCGCGACCACGGTAGCGCCCGGGATCAGGGCTCCGCTCGGATCGCTAACCACTCCGGAAATCGTTCCGGTAATACTCGACCACGCCAGGCCGGCGGCGAGCAGCACAAAGACAGTAAGATCAAGAGCCTTGCAAGCGCGCATTAAATACCTCCGGATCGAGACAGACGCGGGCGCCGCTGCCGGCGGCGGGACAAGAGCTTTTCATACTATGAAAAGCCATAGGTGGCTTTTGAAAAATTCGATGCGGCGTTTATATCACTAAAGCGAATGACCCTCAATGAAATTTTTGTTTGGTTGTGGGGATTCACGCCTATTTTTTCGTTTTAATAGCAATCGCCGAAATCTCGATGCGCGCATCGTTGACCAGGCCAGCGGCTTGCACGGTCGCGCGCGTCGGCTTGGGATCGGGCATTACGCTTTTATAAACTTTGTTCATTTCGGAAAATTCTTTGATGTCGGCCAGATACACGGTGACCGAAACAATATCCTCCATCGCGAAACCCGCCTTACGGACGACTTTCTGAATATTTTCGAGTGCCGCCTGTGTTTCCGGCCCGATTCCGCCGGGCTTCAGCTTGTTGCTCTCATCCGTGCCCTCCGTACCCGCGATATATAACGTGTTGCCCACGACAATGCCGTCGCTAAAAGGAAGGCCCTTGGCTTCGCCCACGGTGATGGCGCGCTTCTGCTGCGCCCATGAAGGAATCGCCAGGAAAGCTCCCATCGCGAAAGTTAACGTAACGATGCGTGCTCGTCTGCTGGTCCCGCTTATTTTCATCTGCTTGTCTCCTTAGTCGACAACGGAATGGAAATGATCTTTTCCTCGGCCGGGATAATGATGTACAGTCCGCCCAATATATGCAACCGGAGGACGGGCATGCACAAGTCTGATCAACGGAAATGGACCATGGCAGGAACGGCCGCTGTCGTCCTGACGCCCATTTTATGGTTGTCTTTTGTCTACGCGACGCGAGCGCAGTCCCCTTCTCCACCCCCCTCCGGCGACGGCGATGCCGCTCTCCTCGATGGTTTTCGCCACGTGGAAGTGGCATCGGTTTCCGATGCGATCGAACAAATCCTGGGCAAGCGCATGTACATGAGTCATCGCATGCAGGCTCTGTTTCCCGCCAAGTTCGCTGGCTTCGCCGTCACCGTGCTGCTCAAGAAGGACGAGGGCAATCATGATCAGACGGCGCTGAATGGAATGTTAGCAGCCATCGATCAGGGCGCCGCCCATTCGGTGTACGTCATGGTAGTGGAGGAGGGGGCCGATATCGCCGGTATGGGAGGCTTGATGGGCACCGCTATGTATGCCCGCGGGTATGCGGGAGCGGTCATCGACGGAGGCCTGCGCGATACCGCCTACCTGCGCAAAATCGGCTTCCCTGTTTATGCCCTGGGTCCGGTGCCTTCGACCTCCATCCAACATTATCGCTTTGCCGGCGCCAATCTTCCCGTGAGCTGCGACGGGGTCCCGGTCAGTGCCGGCGATATCGTGACTGCCGACAGCGACGGAGTGGTCGTGGTTCCGCGCTCCCGGGCTACGGAGATTCTCAGCGCCGCCCAGCAGCTCGATTTTAAGGAACACTCGATGTATGCCTACATCGAAAAGTACAAATCCATCGAAGAGGCGGTGAAAAGATTCGGGCGGCTGTAGGCGGCCCCCCAAGTCTGTTTTTCATTGTGCAGTTTTTTGTTTCATTTTTTTCGAGAAGGGTTTACAACATCAGAGCTATGGCTAATCCCCCCAAGCGCACCTACAACATTACCGCCCTGCAGCGCGGGCTGCGCATCCTCGAATTATTCACCAAGTCGGAAAAAGGGCTGCCCGCCTCCCACGTAGCCAAGCTCTCAGGACTGCCGGTCAGCACGGTGCACCGATTTTTGGTCAATCTCGAAGGCGCAGGGTACTTGAATTGCGGCGGGACCGGTATTTATCACCTCGGCATCGCCTGTTTCTCGCTTGGCCACGCGGCGCTCGGACAGCTCGACATCCGGCGGCTCAGCCTGCCGCATCTTCACGAACTGAATGCGCAAACCCGCGAGACCATCCACCTCACCATTCGGCAAGCCCTCTCGGCGGTCTACATTGAAAAGCTTGATTCCCCTGAGCCCCTGCGCATCTATTCGCGAATTGGCGCCGCCGTCCCCCTGCATTGCACGGCCGTGGGCAAAGTCATTCTGGCCTACATGCCGGAAGCCGAGCTCTCGGGCGTGCTGCCCCACCTTGACTTCAAACGGCGCACGCAGAATTCCATTGGTAACCTGCAGGAGCTCGAAACCCAGCTGCAGAAAGTCCGCCGCAACGGTTACGCCTATGACCTCGAGGAAAACGAACCGCATATCCGTTGCGTAGCCGCACCTATTTGGGATCACACCGCTGCCGTACACGCGGCCCTGAGCGTCACTGGACCTGCGGTACGCATGTCGATGATGAGACTGCGGCAACTGGCGCCCTTAGTGCAGCAGTCGGGCATCAGAATTTCGCGGGAACTCGGGTATCAGGGCGCAAGCAGCGGCGAGCCGAGTGCGATGGCCGCCAAGGCGGGGGCACCTTCAACTTCTCCGGGCCGGATAGCTGTTTAGGGCATTGCGTGCCAAGAATGAAGGTATTCACTTGGGGGAAAAGGGCAGGGTGCCTTTTTGCATTCTGTACCTGGCTGCTGTGTGCGCTTGCCGATAGCGCCGCGCGAGAGCCGGTTTCGATCGCGCCCGATGTGGGGCCAGCCGACCTGCTGGTTCAGCCGGTCGGCAAGAACTGGCCCTCCTATAACGGCGACTACACCGGACGGCGCTTCAGTTCTCTATCGGCGATCACTGTCCGCAATGCCGGCCAGCTGCGCGCCGAATGGGTTTTCCACGCGCACAATTCGACCCGACTTGAAGTCACTCCGGTGGTGATCAATGGGTTGATGATCGTTACCGCCGCCAATCACGCCTTTGCTCTCGACGCTCGTACCGGGCGGCAGGTTTGGCACTATGCGCGGGCGGTTACCGAAGGGCTGATCGATGACGCGTCGCGCCATATCAACCGAGGCGTAGGGGTTTGGCATTCGCGGGTGTACATGGAAACCGACAACGCACACCTGGTCTGTCTGGACGTACGCTCGGGTCACTTGCTGTGGGACGTGGCGTATGCGACGGGCAACAAAAATTATGGCGCGACCAGCGCTCCCTTGGTAGTCCAGGGGAAGGTTCTGGTGGGCACTTCGGGAGGCGATGACGGCGTACGCGGCTTCGTAGCCGCCATTGATGCTGACAGCGGCAAAGAGGTCTGGCGCTTCTGGACCATTCCCCGGCCGGGTGAATTCGGTTCCTCCAGCTGGCCGGGAAAGCTCTACCTGCACGGCGGAGGCACCACCTGGATGCCGGGCACTTATGACCCCGAGCTGAACACGGTTTATTGGGGTACGAGCAATCCCGCCCCTGATTTCGATGGCCGCGTACGGCCGGGCGACGATCTATACACCGACTGCCTCCTGGCACTCGACCCGGACACGGGCAAACTGAAGTGGTTCTTCCAATTCACCCCGCATGACCTGTTTGACTACGATGCTACCGAAACTCCGGTGCTGATCGACGCCGTCTACCAGGGGCAAAGCAAAAAGCTCCTGGTCGAAGCCAACCGAAACGGCTTTCTCTACCTGCTCGATCGCACAACGGGCAAGTTTCTCAGCGCTCTTCCCTTTGTCGAGAAACTGAATTGGGCTAAGGGTGTTGACGATGAGGGACGTCCCGTGCGCGCCCAGGTCGAACCGAGCGCCGGTGGAACCCGCGTCTGTCCGGGCTACGCGGGCGCAACCAACTGGTACGCCCCGTCCTATAGCGAGATCACGCATTTGTTCTATTTCAAGTCGCTCGAACAATGCGAGACCTACTTCCGCACTCCCCAACCATTCGCACCGGGACGAACCTACTACTCGACCGGGGTCAAGCATATTCCCGGCGAGGACCGTCAGAGATTCCTCCTGGCCTTTGATCTCAACACCGGCCAATTCGCCTGGCGCTATCCGCAGGTAAGCAATAGCTGGTCAGCCGGGGGAACCATGGCCACCGCCGGCGGTCTGGTATTTTTTGCCGATGACTCGGACTCGCTCGAAGCAGTCGATGCTGCCAATGGAAAGCCCTTGTGGCACTTCAACACCGGTCAGAGCATCGACGCCTCGCCCATGAGCTATGGGATTGGGGAAAAACAATACATCGCCATAGCTGCCGGCAGCGACATTTTCAGCTTTGCCTTGCCCGACCCATCCCAATCAGAGCAGCTCACGCCAGGAGAGCCCGAATGACTGCAGGTACATCTCGATGGCACTAAGTACAGGCTGGAATCGCCGAAGTTTTTTGGGGAGTGTAGCAACTCTGGCCGCCTCCGTCGTCGGACCTCGGGGGCCTACCGCGGGCACTCGATCGCCAGCCGAACCCAAGCCAACCGGCGGATTTGGAGCAAGCGGCAACGTGTACGAAGAACTCGGGGTGACGGCCGTCATTAACTGCCAAGGCACGATGACCATGCTGGGCGGCTCTCTCCCACATCCTGAGATCCAGTCCGTTATGGAGCAGGCCAGCCGCCACTTCGTCAGCATTCCGGAACTCGAAGCGGCCGCCGGCAAACGCATCGCTGCCATGCTCAAGCTGCCGCAGGGCTATAGCGCGCTGGTGACCTCTGGAGCGGCCGCCGCCATCCAATCGGGCCTTGCCGGCGTTCTCACCGGTGACAATGAAACCCTCATCCGGCAACTGCCCGACCTGAGCGGAATGAAATCCGAGGTCATTATTCAGAAGTCACATCGCAATCCCTTCGATCACCAATTGCGCAGCACCGGGGTAAAGTTGGTGGAGATCGAGACGCGCGACCAGCTGCGCCGAACCATCAGCGATCGAACAGCCATGATGCATTTTTCCAACTTCGCCAATCCCAATGGTCAAATCAAGGTGGACGAATGGGTGAAGCTGGCCAAGCAGTACAACATTGCCTCAATGAACGATGCCGCGGCGGATACTCCGCCTGTTTCCCATCTCTGGGATTACGTCAACCTGGGCTATGACCTGGTGACCTTTAGCGGCGGCAAGGCCATCGCCGGACCACAGTGTGCGGGCCTGTTGCTCGGGCGCGAGGATCTGGTCGGCTACGCGCTGCTCAATAATAGCCCTTACGAGGACACGATCGGGCGCAGCCAAAAAGTCGGCAAAGAAGAAATCGTAGCCATGATCAAAGCTCTCGAGATCCATCTCGGCGAAGATCAGGAAGCTCTAGCCCGGGAGTGGCAGCAGCGCCTCGAAACCATCGCGCATGAGATCGGCAAAGTTCCCGGCGTGAGCACAAGCTATTTCACACCTCCGGTCGCCAATCACGTTCCTCATATGAACATTACCTGGGATCAGAAGCGGATCCTGCTAACTGCGCAAGATGCCTCCCGCCAGCTGCGCGCAGGCAAGCCTTCGATCGCCATGGGAGGAGGCAAAGAAGGTAGCGAAGGGCGGCCCGGGCTGGTGATGAACTCATTCCAGCTGCAACCCGGAGAGGACAAGATCGTCTCAGAGCAGATGGTGAGATTATTTCGTGCCCACTCAGCTTAGGCCGTGGCCGCTAGCTCGAGCTGCTTCGCCCGACTTTGAAGGAACAGGAGACAACAGAAGATGCTGAAGGCCAATGGTGCCGCGCATCGCCGGGTCGTCAATTACGGCAGGGGCATGCGCAGCTTCGAACCCTTTTGCGCCAACCAGCGATTGAACTCGTCGACCATGCTCCTGGTCCACTTCGCGTCGATCTGGCCGGGCGTGTATTTGCCCTGCCGCAGCATCGTATGACCCCACTCGTCGATCGAATGAGCCATTTCGCTGTCATCGCCAACCTTTTCCGCGAGCTGCGGAGGAACAAATGTCACCCCCTCCGGATCGCCGATAGCAATATCGCCCGGCATGACCGCCGCCTGACCGATGCGAATAGGCACATTGATTCCCATCAACATGACATTCTCGAGGGCCGAAGGATCGACACCTCGAACGTAACATTCAAATCCCTTGATCTCGTCGATTCCCGATTGATCGCGAATGGCGCCGTCGACGATCAACCCGTTGTGGCTCTTGGCGTAAATGGCCGTCGCCAAGTTGTCCCCAATGATTGTGCCGTAGCGAATCTTGCCGAACAGATCGACCACCAGCACGTCGCCGGGTTGAAGAATGTCAATGATCCAAGAGTTCTCGTCGCCGATTCTTGCTTCTTTCCGTCCATTCGCCTGAACTACCCGGTCGACATCCGGCCGGCGGGGCATGAACACGGCCGTGACCACGCGCCCGATCAGCCGGTCGCCAGGATTGATGATCTTCCAGCCGCCTTCGAATTGATTAGCAAAGCCTGCACTCTCGAGTGTGTCCCAAGCTTCTTCGGCACTAACTGTTTTCAAGCGCGCGATGACCGCGTCGGGAACTTGAGGCCGGCCATCAGGAAAACGCTCGCCTCGCCACTCCGGCGTAAAGGCAGCCCTCTGTTCCGGCGAGAACAAACCCAGCTGCGCGCGGGCGGAACCTATCAGGGCCAGCAGGAAAGCAAGGACAACGTTCCGCACCATCAATATCCCCCCGCAAGCGCTTTACTCGATCGAACGCACCAGCAGCCCGTGAAAATAGCACAGCCACTCGTAGTGGACAACTGGCGAGCCCCCCGGCTCGCGCGCCCGGAGCCGTCATGAACGCGCGCCCATCGAATCTGCGCTGGCTCCTGATCTTTTGGCTTTTTGTACTGAGTGCGGTCGCCTACCTCGATCGCGTGAATATTTCTGTGGCGGCCGGTGCAATGGCTCGAGCCTATGGGCTCTCGAACATTCAGCTGGGATGGGTTTTCAGCGCCTTCCTGGTCGGCTATGCGCTCTTTCAAACTGTGGCGGGTTCGTTGGCAAGAACATTCGGCCCGCGACGGGTACTGGCCGCTGGTGTGTTTTGGTGGGGCATTTTTACGGCCCTGACGGCATCGATTCCGGCCGGGATGGGCGGCGCACTTTTTCTGCTTCTTGCCGTGCGCTTCCTGCTCGGCGCAGGCGAAGCGGTCGTGTACCCGGCTTCCAACCAGTTCATCGCGCACTGGATACCCAGGCAGGAACGCGGCATCGCCAACGGCTGGATTTTTGCCGGGGTGGGGGCGGGCGCAGGCTTTGCACCTCCACTGGTGACTTACATGGCCATTCGGCACGGTTGGCGCAGCTCGTTTTGGCTATGCGCCACGCTGGGATTCCTCGCCGGATCAGTGTGGTATCTGCTGGCCAGGGACACGCCCGCCGAACACCCCCGAGTATCCCGGCTGGAACGCGATAACCCCCGCGCCGGCCTCGACGTGGGCGCCCAGCGGTCTTCATCCTCGGATTGGCTGCCGTGGAGGGTGATCCTCAAAAGCAAAGATGTTTGGGCGGTCACGCTGAGTTATTTCTGTTACGGATATGTGGCCTGGATCTACTTCTCCTGGTTTTATATTTATCTCGCTCAGGCTCGGGGCCTGAACCTGAAGGCCAGCGCCTTTTACGCCATGCTTCCTTTCATTGCCATGGCCATTTGCTGCCTCCTCGGCGGCACGGTCAACGACCGACTCAGCAAGCAATATGGGCTGCGTGTGGGCCGATCGATTCTGGCTTCGATTTCCATCCTGGGGGCAGGCGCGTTCCTTGCTCTCGGCGCCGAGGTGGCAAGTGCACGTTTTGCGAGCCTAGTTCTCGCTGGTGGCGCTGGCGCGCTCTATCTGTCCCAGAGTTCGTTCTGGTCTGTCACGGTGGACATTGCCGGCACCCACGCCGGCCCGGTTTCTGGTTTTATGAATATGGCCAACCAGATTGGAGGTGCAGTGACCTCTTCTCTGACCCCGGTCATTGCCAAGCATTTCGGGTGGACCGCATCCTTCCTGGTGGCTGCCGGGTTATGCGGGCTCGGAGCCCTGGCCTGGTTGGCAGTGGATCCGGAACGTCGATTGCTGCGACCAGCGCCCCAGTTGAGAGGCGCCGCGGCTCTAAGAAGCGAGCGATAAGGACGACTGATTCATGGCAGAACTGAAACTTAGGCCGAAAGCCGGTTGCCAATGGGACTTCGTTGCCCTGGGCGAGGTCATGCTGCGGCTGGATCCTGGAAGCGGGCGCATCGCCACTACCCGCCAATTCCGCGTCTGGGAGGGGGGAGGAGAGTATAACGTCGCCCGCGGCCTGCGCCGCTGCTTTCAAATGGAGACGGCGATCGTCACTGCGCTGGTGGACAACCCAGTCGGGAGGCTGATCGAAGACTTGATGCTTCAGGGAGGAGTCAACCTGAAGCACCTCCGCTGGGTTGCGTCCGACGCAGTCGGTCGTACGGTTCGCAACGGCCTCAACTTCACCGAACGCGGCTTCGGCCTGCGCGCTGGCCTGGGCTGCTCTGATCGCGGCCACACCGCCATTTCGCAGCTCAAGCCCGGCGAAATCGATTGGCACAGGATTTTTACAGAGGAAGGCAGCCGATGGTTTCACACCGGCGGAATTTTTGCTGCTCTCTCAGATACAACCCCTCTGGTGGCCAAAGAAGCCATGGAAGCCGCCCGCCATACGGGCACGATCGTTTCTTATGACCTGAATTACCGTCCATCGCTTTGGAAGGCAATCGGGGGAAAGCCACGCGCACAGCAAGTGAACCGCATGCTGGCGCCCCTGGTCGACGTAATGCTCGGAAACGAGGAAGACTTCACGGCGGCTCTCGGCTTCAGTGTTGCCGGATTGGATGAAAGTCATTCAGAACTCGACCCGGGCAACTTCAAAGCCATGATCAGGAATGTGGCAGAGGAATTTCCTAACATCGCAGTGATCGCCACCACACTTCGACAGGCCAAAACCGCAACCTTGAACGACTGGGGCGCTATTTGCTCCTGCGGCGATCGCTTTTATGAAGCACGGATCCGGGAAAATCTCGAAATCTACGATCGAATCGGTGGGGGAGATTCCTTCGCCTCCGGCTTAATTTACGCGTTTCTGACCGGCCATGAGCCGCAGTGGGCGGTCGAATGCGGGGCTGCACACGGCGCCCTGGCAATGACCACCCCGGGCGACACCAGCATGGCCGGCCTTGAAGAAGTGCTTGCGGTGATGAAGGCGCAGACAGCCAGAATTGCGCGCTAGAAACCGAGAGGATGGCATGACAATCAACGAGGTAATTCGCAGGATCGAGCAGGTAGGAGTCATTCCCGTAGTTCGGGCTGGAAGCGTGGACGAGGCGCGCCGCGCGGTGGAGGCAATTTATGCCGGAGGGATTCCCATCGTGGAAATCACCATGACCGTTCCCCACGCACCCGAAGTAGTCCGGCAGGTCGTGCGCGAATACGGGAATGACCTTCTCGCCGGCGCCGGCACCGTGCTGCAGTCCACCGCTGCCAAGCGCTGTCTCGATGCGGGCGCAGAATTTCTGGTCAGCCCAGGATTGTCCATCTCGGTGCTATCCACGGCGGCCGCCGCCGACAAACTGGCGATCCCGGGCAGCCTCACTCCTACCGAACTGATGACTGCGCTCGACAGCGACGCGCGGCTGGTCAAAATTTTTCCCTGCGGGAATCTTGGTGGGCCTAAATATCTCAAGTCGCTAAAAGCCCCGTTCCCGGACGCTCGTCTGATTCCTACCGGGGGCGTCAACGCAGCGAATGCCGCCGAATATTTCGCCGCCGGAGCCTTTGCCTTGGGAATTGGGGCAGATCTGGTGGATCTAGCCGCGCTGCGCGATGGCAATCTGAACAAAATTTCCAGGGCTGCTCGCGAACTCGCCGCCGCGGTTCAGGCGGCGCGGCCGCCGGCCGCATTACCCTCGAGCCGGTGAGAAATTCTGTCGCCAGAGCTTCGGACCCTTGCCGTCCCTCGAACCATGGGCTCAGATGCTCGCAAGGGCTTGTCGACTGCTTCTTTGTCGTACTGCCCGTCGATCTTCAACTTGGACCCCACAGCTCCCACAGCGGCCTTGTTCCATTAGAATAGTTGTTCTTTTTGACATGATTGCGCTGACTGCAGGTGTGCTGTTTACTCCGCTCATGCGCGTCGCTGAGCCTGTGGTGCTAATCGAGGATGGCTTAATTATTGCCGTCGATTCGCGCACTCGCCTGGCCCAGCCCGCTGGTGCTCGTCCCGTCGACTTCCCTGATGCCATCCTTGCCCCGGGATTCGTCGACATCCATGTCCACGGCGGCGGCGGCCAAGATGTGATGCATCCGGACGAGCGCGGCTTGTCGCGAATGGAGGCCGTACTGGCGCGCCACGGAGTCTCGAGCTATTTTCCCACCACGGTAACGGCGCCCCTCGACCTGACACTTTCGTCGCTCGAGCGACTGGCCGCGATCATCGAAAATTCCGCCGCCGGCCAAGCGAACGGCCTACGTTCGCGCCCCCTCGGCATACACCTGGAAGGCCCTTTCCTCAGTCATGCGCGCCGCGGCGTGCACCCCGCGGAAAATCTTCTTCCTCCCACGGTCGCTGTTTTTGAACGTTTTTGGCAGGCCGCGCGCGGCCACGTAAGCTTGATGACCATTGCGCCGGAGGTCGAAGGCGCCATCGAGGTTATCCGTGAAGCGAGCCGGCGTGGAGTTGCGATTTCCCTCGGTCATTCTGACGCAAGCTGGGACCAGACTCGAGCCGCGGTGGCGGCGGGCGCGCGGCATGCAACTCACACCTTCAACGCCATGCGTCCGCTCAGTCATCGCGATCCCGGCATCCTCGGGGTAGTGCTCACCGATGCCGCTCTGAGCGCCGATATCATCCTGGACGGCATTCACGTGCATCCGGCGATGGCCAAGTTGTTCATGCAGATGAAAGGCCCGGAGCGAGCGGTGTTGATTTCCGACGGACTTTCCGCTACCGGCATGCCGGAGGGGCGCTACCGGCTAGGTTTGCTCGAGGTAGAGGTCCACGACGGCAAATGTCTAGCGGGACAAACCTTGGCGGGCAGTGTTCTCACTCTCGATCGCGGCGTGCGTAACGCCATGAAATTCGCCAACCTGGACGGACAACAGGCCCTGCGCGCCGCAACCCTGAACCCCGCCCAAATCCTCGGAGTCGGCAGTCAGGCCGGGACACTAGCCCCCGGCATGCCGGCCGATATTGTGATCCTGAGTCGCGACTACAAGGTCATTCAAACCATGGTTCGCGGTCGTGGTCTGGGTTTCTAATTCAGGAGAAGAGCGAATGACACCCGAGCGAGTGTTTCGCCATCACATGATTAAGGAAATCTTCGAGCAGCCGCGCGCCCTCGAGGCTACGATCGCCCCGCGTGTGTCGCTCGACAAAGGATCCATCCGGCTGGAGGAATGCCGCCTTATCGACGAAGAGATTCGCCGTCTCCACCGCATCAACATCATCGCTTCCGGCACCAGTCGCCACGCGGGCATGGCCGGCCAGTTCATGATCCAAGATTTGGCCTCTATTCCGGTGGATGTTGATTATGCCAGTGAATTTGAGTACCGCAACCCCCTCATCGGGCCTTGTGAGCTGGCGATCTTGATCACGCAATCCGGAGAAACTGCTGACACGACCGGCGCGCTGCGCGAAGCCAAGAAAAAGGGTTCCAAAACCATCGCTATCTCCAATGTAGTCGGATCTACCATCGCTCGCGAAGCCGATGGCGTGCTTTACACCCGGGCGGGAAAAGAAACCAGTATCGCCTCCACCAAGGCTTTCACGGCGCAAATGGCAATGCTTTACCTTTTCGCTTTGTATAACGCCCAAGCGCGCGCCACCCTCCACGACGAGCAACTGCGCGCGCACATCCGACAACTTCTCGAACTTCCCGGCAAGCTGGAGCGGGTGCTCGAGTCCGCCGCGCACTCGGAAGAGCTGGCGAAGCGCTACCATGGAGTGGAAGACTTCCTGTTTCTCGGCCGCGCTGTTCACTATCCCGTTGCCATGGATGGTGCCTTGAAGCTGAAGGAGGTTTCCTATGTACATGCCGAAGGCTACCCCACGGGGGAGACAAAGCACGGGCCCAATGCCCTGATCGATGAGAAACTTCCCATCGTCATCATCATGACCTGTGATCGGAAGGATCCGGGCTCGCTTCTGCGCTACAAAAAATCCCTGAACAACCTCAAAGGCTTCAAGAATCAAGGTGGGCACGTCATCGCCCTGGCCACGGAAGGCGATGAGAAGGTTTCTCGCCTGGCCGACCACACGATTTTTATTCCCCAGGCGGAAGAACTCATCAGTCCCATCTTGGAGATCGTCCCTCTTCAGCTCTTTGCCTACTATATGGCGGTTCACCGCGGACTCGATGTCGACCGTCCCCGCAATCTCACCAAGTCCGTGACCGTCGAGTAGGCAGCGCTCGTTCGGCGAAGGCCAGATCGCGGTGGAGCGAGCCGAGCCTAGGCCGGATGAGCCGGTTTTTAATTAAACCGGCAGCTCTTCCTGCTGCCAGCCGGCCATTTCTGCGTTGCCATCGGAGGTGAGGTCCAGCACCAGCTTCTCGAGAGCCATCCGTTTGCTGGGAGGGTTGGAACGGAGAGCCAGATCGGTTTTGGCAATCAGGCGGATGGCTCGGGTCAATTCTCTTTTGGATCTGTACCGCCGTGCCTGCTGGATGATGGCCTCGGCGGCAAAAGGAGGAACACGGAAACCCTGCCAGAGTGCTGCCCACAGCATACGGGTATCGCGCACGTTGCGCTCGGTGATCACCAGCATCTGGCGAAAGGTTTTCGCCAGCAAGTAGAGATGGCCGATGGCCGCCTCCTCCCCGTCGGCGGCCGACAAGAGTGCGTCGAGGATCTTGAGAGCCCGCACCCGGTCTTTGGCAGAGATGGCGTCCGTCAGTTCGTAAAGGCTGCGCTGCTTGGCCGCAAGCACCATAGTCTCAGCGTCCGCCAAGGTAATGTGCCGCCTTTGGTCGACGTACAGCATCAGCTTCTCCAGTTCCTTGGAGATCATGGTCATGTCGCCACCTGTGGCATCCACAAGTTCGCGGGCGGCCTCAGCGTCGATCTTAACCTGATGTGTGCTGCAATAATCAGTCAGCCAGCGTACCGCCTGGCCTTCCTCGACTCGCGACAGCTCCACAATGCCGCAGTACTGGCCTAGAGTGTCGCGAATGCGCTGGTAGCGTTCTTTGTCCGTCATCTCCATTTTGCGCACATCGGCGGGAATACTGATGTGATCGGCGATAAAGATCAAGAGGGCGTCGGGATTGGGATTTTTCGAGTATTCCTCGACGGCGGCGAGTTTTTCCTGATTGGCACCGCGGGCAAAAAGTGCTTTCACGCCGGCAATGAAGAAGACCTGGAAGGGAGCCATCAAGGAGGGCGTGCGAGCCCGATCCAGAATTTCCACCAGCTCGGTCTCAGCGAGGTCGAATTCGAAGATGCTAAAACCGCGCAGCTCGGGAGGAACCAGATATTCGAGAATGGCCTCGCGGCAGCGCCGGCGGAAAAAGCTTTCACCCCCCACGAAAACATAGACTGGGCGAAGACGCCGCGCCTGCACCTCGGAGACAAAACGATCCGTCTGCACGAAGGCTCGCATCAGTAACCCTCCAGAATGTTGCTCACCAGTGTGCGTGCGAACTCACGCGAAAGTCGCTGTAAGGTGGGCGTGTCTTCCTGGAAGAAACTGTTGAGGTCCTGAGACACCTCGTAGTTGTCGCGGAAGGTGTAGGCCGGGTTCTGATACAAAACTTTGCCATTCTTAGAGGCAAAAATCACGCTCATGCTCACCGCGACTTGCACACTCGAGGCTCGACCGGTCTGAGAGTCGTAGGTGGTCGGAAACACGCTCGTCCCCGTCACCGTACCCCGCAGGGTCGCATCTGCGCCTTGCGCCGGATCGTAAACCACGTGGTAGGGCGAACGCAGATTGAATTCGTGAATCACCGCTGCCGTGAGTATCTGCTCGACGCGATAGGACTGCGAGGCATTCACGAATGCAGGGATGGCGATGGTATGAACATCGGCCGGAACGGTAACCACATGGCCGGCGGTATGATAGCCGCATCCGGCGGCGAGCGACGAGACAAGCGCCAAGAGCAGGGCGGCGGCGCTTCTCATTGAATCTTGCCTCGCGGCCGTGAGCCCAACATGCTCTCGGCGGTCTCCACCGCGGTTGATGCTGCGATTCTTAAATTGTCCGAGGCAGCCCATAGCCAGTAGCCGTTCTGGTGATTGGCATCGCGGCTGACCGAGACCAGGATCTCACCCTGGCCTGCAGCATTCACGTTACTGGGAGAATCCGCTGGCAAGCGTGTGACACTCACGTGTTCCCCGCTCAAGGCCTGCGCCAGATCGCCTACGGCGACACCCTGCTCCGTCTCGAGGTATATGGAGAACACATGCCCGTGGAAAATGGGAGCCTGCACCATCAGCAGCGAGGGCGGCACCAGCCCGGGCCCGGCAATCTGCTCGAAGTGCTTGAGCACCCTGTGCTCGATCGATTCGAGGGTGGGAAAGGAGGCTTGCCCGTAGCGGGTAATCATATTGAAGGCAACTTGTACGTCAAACACATTCTTGGGCAACTGTTGAAACGAAAGTAGGTTCACGGTCTGCTGGTGAAGCTCGTCCATGCCGCGCTGCCCATGCTCAGAGGCCGGTTCGTACACGGTAGCGATCAAACGGTTCACACGACCTACCTTGCTGGCGCGAAGCAGCAAGAGAACCAAAATGACCGCCGCCGGATGCGCCACCACCGCCGGGCCGGGTACAAGTTCTGACGGTGAAGGCTTGCGCAATTCGCGCTCGATCCAGGGCGCGCGCACCCGCGCCGTCGCCTCATCTTCGAGGGCGTAAGATAAATCCACAATAGCTCCGCCCCTATGCTGAGCCGTCATCCAATTCTTGCGGGTGCACTCCGGGTCAGAGGCGAAAAAGGTGAAGTCCACATTCTCGAACTGTTCCGCGCGTACACTTTGAATGAAGGTGACTTCGTCTCCCAGGCTCTCCAGCTGGCCGAGCGACTCGTCATCATCCAGCAACTTGACGTCGGCCGCCGGGAAATTCCTGTCATTCAACAACTCAGCGACCTCTTTTCCCTTCAGCGTAGCCCCTCCGACAATCGCCACTTTGTATAAACCCATGCTCGCAGTGCTCGAGTGGGAATGGGAGCCCGATTTTGGCCGCATGGTCATGAGGTTTGGGAGGCTTCGGTATAGGCCGGTGGCGCAGGAGGGCCTTCTCTGCGGCGGAAAATCCATTGCAGTCGCCAGAACACGCCCGAGGCCATATACAGCAAAGCCAGAGAGAACAAGAGCGGCCCCGAGAAAAACCAGATCCCGGCAAACAGGGCGCCAATCAGGATGATCAGCCGGAAGGGCTGGCGACTCAGCAAGTTGATATCCTTAAAGCTATAAAACCGCCACGTGCTGACCATCAGGTAAGCAACCGCGACGACCATCAAGACCCAACTCAAGGCAATCCATGGCGAGGCAACCGGTTCACCCTCCGTAAAATGCACAACCGCAGCAATCACGCCAGCTCCGGCCGGTATGGGCATTCCGACAAAATACTTCTTTCCCGGTCTTCCCGGATTTGAAGGCTGCGGGTTGACTTGGATATTGAACCGGGCCAGACGAGAGGCGCCGGCCATGACGAACAGGAAGCTGGCGATGGCTCCAAATTGGATCACCTTGGTATGCAACGCCGGCATTCCGCTCTGCGGCAGCAAATGAAAGCCCCACATCCACGCGAGCAGAGAGGGCGCAACTCCGAAAGTGATCACGTCGGCGAGAGAATCCAATTCCCGTCCAAAGTCGCTGCTGGTATGGGTCAGGCGCGCGATCCAGCCATCGACGCCATCGAACAATACAGCAAAGCCAATGGCCTTGGCAGCATTGTCTAGATGCCAGTACTCGCTCGGGGTAGCGTGGACAATCTGCAGGATGGCGTAATATCCGGCGGCAATATTGGCGGTCGTGAACAGGGAGGGCAGGATGTACATACCTTTACGCTGCCGTCTTGGCCGCTGGTCCTCTTTTCGGCGCCGCGGAACCGGCGCAGCTACCCGGCTGTTCTCATCCATCAGCGTGTCTCCCTGGCATCGAGTGTCGACACCATGGCGCTATCGGCAACAGGATGGAAATACGCTAACACGCTCGAACCACCCTTGACCCGGTCGCCTTTCTTTATATCGAGACGAGCCGCCGGATCGACCAGAACGTCAGTGCGAGAGCCGAACTTGATCAAACCGATGCGCTCTCCACGCCGGACCACCTCGCCGACCTTCTTGCTGAATACTATTCTGCGCGCCAATAATCCGGCAATTTGCTTCACGAAGACCGTCTGTCCTTCTCCTTCGAAGGTGATGATATTTTGCTCATTTTGCTCGGCGCAGGCCTCATTCATGGCATTTAAATATTTGCCCTTTCGATAATGCACATCGCGAATGGTTGCCGTGATGGGAGAGCGGTTTACATGCACATCGAAGACATTGAGGAAGATGCTGATGCGAGTGCGAGGCCGGCCGTCGATCAAGACTGCGGAAATATCCTTGACTGTTCCGTCGGCAGGAGAAACGATGGCCCCTGTCACATCGGGGATTAAGCGCTCAGGATCGCGAAAAAACCAGAGAAAGAAGGCGGCCAGAAATAGGCAGGGTATCGACCACCCGGGTGCCGCCAGCCACCCCACCAGAAAGCCCGCAATCAGCAGAACAGCACCGTAATAGTAGCCGTCACGCACCATGGGAGCTAGAGAAATTATAGTTCACTCTGAACCCATTCTCGTGCCGATGCAAGTCCAATAAAGAAAGGCGGTTATATACGAACCGAAGAGAGCAGAATTGTACTGAGGCGGCGCTAGCCGCAAGCCTGGTGGCGGATGACTATGCGACCTGATGCTGGGCCGGGTTGCGGTACTGCCGCTCAATGGCCTCCATTTGGTCCTTGAGCCGCAGCTTCAGCTTTTTCAGCCGCACTTCTTCCAGTTTTTCGTCTTCGGTTAGATAGCGTTTCTGGGTGAGTGAATCAAGACGTTGCGCATACTGCGTGTGTTCCTGAGCCAGACGCCGAAACTCGTCGTGGCTGGCCAGGAGCTGGTCTCGTGAGAAGAGCATCCAGCAGACCTCCTACCCAGGATGTTAAGAGTGGTTACATCGTCTAAAACCTACCACACGACCTGCACGGCTTCAATTCAATTTTCCCCTCGCAGGCAGAGGCCGACCAAAGGCGATCGCGGCGAGCCATTTCCTTTATTTCTTTGCTTTTAGCTCGAGAAGGTAGCCGATCGCGTCTTCTCGAGGATCACCGTAGTAGCCTTTCCGGCGGGCGGAAGGGATGAACTCTGCGCTTTGGTAGAGGGCGCAGGCAGCTGAATTTGACTCACGCACTTCGAGCCAGATCCTTTCCGCACCTTCAGCCTGAGCCCTAATTATCAGCTCGCCGAGCAAACTCGAGGCGATTCCTTGTCGGCGCAGGCTGGGGGTGACGGCGATATTTTCAATCTCCCATTCGGCGCCTACGCTTCGGGCTACCACGAACCCACTGAGAGCTCGATTATTTGCCGCCACCAGGACAAGCCGCCGTGGCGCGCCCTCCGTGAAGATGGCCTCATAGTCGTCCGGGGACCAGTGCGCTGCTCGGTCAACCAGGCGCTCCAAACGGGCGATGGCAGGGAGGTCGGCTGGCGTCGCAATGCGGATCTCAGAGGCCATAGACTAGCTTTTAACCGATATCTCGGCGTCCGATCTTCGGATGTAATTGGCCGTGAGCTCCTCGGGAGGAACCGTGATGCCCGCCCGGACCTTTCGCCCTCCCAGGCGCGCTATGACATCACTGCGGGGCTGTGGAACGAGTTCGACACGGGCGCCCTTCGCTCGCAAGACCTCGGCCAGCTGGTCATCGGGGGTGACTACCAACTCGGCAGGCGCCATGGCGCACACAAGATCGATCCGCATCAGCTCCTCGCTGAGGAGCCGGGGAATCGGTCGCGATGGGAGAATCTCGTATCGGCCCGCGAAAATCTCGCCTCGTCCGGCATCGATGGCTGACAAAATTTGGCCCTTGCGGGAGCTCTCGTCAGCGATGGCTTCGAGCAGCGACACGGCGGCAATCGGCTTGCGCAGGACCTCCGCCAGAGCTTTGATGGCAGCCAGGCCTACCCTCAGTCCGGTGAAAGATCCTGGCCCACTCGCTACCGCGAATCCGCCAATGTCGCTTCTTGCGAGGCCATGCTTGGACAGCAGAGCGGCGATCTGGGGCACCAACTGCGCGGAAAAGGTTCCGCCCAGAAGGGGAACAA
>JAFATF010000454.1 GCA_019244045.1 Acidobacteriota bacterium | reverse complement strand
CTGCAGAGAAAAAGCCGGCCTGAAGGCTGGTTCCGTAACCCATGGAGCTCGGCCCAGACTGGTGAGAGGCGACCAGTGCAACGGCTCGCGCAGGTTGTCAACTATCGGGAATTTAAGAGGAAGCTAAGCTAGTAAGTAAACAGCCCGATGCAATTTGTCAGATGGTTTCAACCAGAACGGAGGAATTGGTGTGCATCATTTGCGAGTACCCATTTTCCTACACGCCATGCATCCCGCGGCTATGTGCTCTGTTGGTATAGCGCAAACTTCCTTATCATTGGACTGGCGGACTGGCGGAGTACTGAGCAGGTGTCGATGCCTTCCTTGCGCTCTATTCCCGTGCCGCCTTCGAGCTGGCTGGAAGCTGGTCTTCCCCTTCGAGGTTGAACTCTGCGGCTTTGCGCAGAGCGGCGAGGATATAGGCCGCATCCTGCAAAGCATGTCGTTCCTGTATGTCCTCACTGCCGGCCCGCAGGAGCGCCTGCTCGCGTTTGAAGATAGCACCCTTGGTGCGCGCAATCAGATGCAAGCGCCGCCGATCGTCGGCTTCCGATACTGCCGCCTTATACAGCAACGCCCACTTGCTTTCGCACTCGAGTTTCTCGCCGCTCATCGCTGCCCTCCGTCGGGATTCTGTTTAGCAATTAACCGGCGGCGCTGCCCGAGACGCACAAAGACGTATGGTGCATAGAGGAAAGCTACGCATTTCATTGAAGCGGCAATGAATCCAGACGGCTGGAAGCTTAGCAGCTGGGACATGGGGGAGATGCTCCAGAACGGAAGATTTTGCTTCACCCTACACCAAAACTTTTTTGCGGGGGTTAACCAAACAGATGCCGTTCGGCGGGCTCTCGTGGAAAGCTCTGATGAGATCTGGGGCCGCTGCGGAAAGGTTCGAAACGCCCAAGGCTTAGGTCTACAGGACCAGGGAGTAATTGGTCCCGGTAGCGACTCTACTCTCCTCAACAAAATTCGCTTCGGCTCGATGCGGTCACCTTTGCTCCGCTTGCCGTGCAGGCGAAAAAAGTTCCCGGGAAGGTGATCGCTCATACCTGGCTCACAGCAACATGCCAGCAATCGAGGCCGACATTAAATTAGCCATCGTGCCCGCCAGCATGGCACGCAACCCGAGCCGCGCCAGTTCACGTTTTTTGTTTGGAGCTAGTGCGCCAATGCCGCCAATCTGTATTCCGATGGAGCTCAAATTAGCAAAGCCGCAGAGGGCGAAGGTGGCGATGGTGAACGATCTCGGCAGGAGCACCGCCCGCAAGGGTCCGAGCATGGAGTAGGCGACCAGCTCATTGAGTACCATTCGTGTGCCCAAGAGATTGCCGATAGTCCGGCAGTCCGTCCAAGGAATCCCGATCAGCCACGCGATGGGTGCAAAAAGCGTCCCAAAAATGTTCTGCAAGCTGATGGGAAACCAGAGAAAACCAACGCGAGCCAAGCCATTATGGAGGCCACCAAGGATCCCGTTCGACAGAGCGATAAGGGCGAGAAAGGAAATCAGCATGGCAGCAATGTTTAGAGCCAGATTTAACCCGTCGGTCGTTCCTCGAGCGATTGCTCCCAGCAGATTTTCCTTCTGCTCGGTTTCTACTTCCTCTTCGGGCATGACCACCCGTCCGGCGGTTCTAGGGACGCCTGTCTCCGGAACTAGAATTTTTGCCATGAGAATGGTCCCGGGGGCAGTCATGATGACTGCACTGAGCAGATGCTTGGGCTCGATTCCAAAAGCAATGTAGGCGGCCATAATTCCGCCGGAAACATGCGCCATGCCGCTGGTCATGACGGTCATCAATTCCGAGCGGGTGAGATCCGGCAAGAATGGACGTATCGTCAGAGGCGCCTCGGTCTGTCCCATAAATATGCTGGCGGCTACGTTCAGCGACTCGGCTCCACTGGCCCCCATGAAGCGCGTCATGACTCGCGCCGCCTGGCGAACGATGAACTGCATGATGCCCAAGTGGTAAAGAATGGCGAAGAATGCCGCGATGAAAATCACGGTAGGGAGTACCTGGAAGGCAAAGTAGAAACCGAACCCCTGCTTTCCCAGGTTGCCGAAAACAAACTCTGAGCCGGCGAAAGAGTAGCTGAGCAGTCGATTGACCAGCTGGCCTGCCTTTTGGAATATCACGCGGCCGATCTCCGACTTTAAGACAAACACCGCGAAGGCGAATTGCAAGCCGAGTCCCCAGGCCACGGTCTTGACCCGGATTGAGCGTCGGTTAGTGGAAAATAGGAAAGCTAATCCCAGCATGGTGAGCAGCCCCAGCACGCCGGTGAATCGGCCCATTTAGCTGTTTGCTCCCGCTTGAATGATTTTCCGGACCAGTGGCCGCGGTCCGGGCGGGGGTGCTTCCGCGATGTGGTAGCTGCTCTCGATCAAGAGTTTTGCCTGCGCCGCTCGCGATTCGGAATTGTAATGGATTGTGCAGATCGGTTCGCCAGGGGAAACCGCATCGCCCAGCTTTTTATGCACCTCGATGCCTACGGCAGGATCGATCACGTCCTCCTTTTTCTCGCGTCCGCCGCCCAGTATCACCGCCGCCCTGCCTATCTGTTCGCACTCGATACGGGTGACAAATCCTTTCCGGGTGCTAGTAATCGTCGACCGCTGCCGTGCCTGCGGTAACCTCGACGGCTGCTCGATGACCGTCTCATCACCGCCTTCGAGCCGCACCATGAGCCGGAATCGCTCAAGCGCGGCCCCGCTATCGAGAAGCTTTGCCGCCAGGCCCTTGGCTCGCTCAATGTCAGCTGCCGCTGAGCCCAGCACGAACATCCAAGCCGCCAGCTCAACACATAGCTCCCGCAGATCCTGCGGCCCCTGTCCGCAAAGAACGGAGATCGATTCCCTTACTTCGAGTGAGTTGCCAACCATATTTCCCAAAGGCTGATCCATATCGGTTATCAGGGCGGCCATCCTTTTGCCCATGCGAACTCCGGTTTCAACCATCAGGTCGGCCAATTGAGTGGCTGCCAGATCGCTCTTCATGAAAGCGCCTGAGCCGGTCTTTACATCCAGCACCAACCCGTCCAGACCTTCAGCAAGTTTCTTACTCATAATCGAAGCACAGATCAGATTAGGGCTTTCGACCGTTCCGGTCGCATCCCGCAAAGCGTAGAACTTGCGGTCTGCCGGCGCAATTTCCTGCGTCTGGCCGATCATGGCGCAGCCGGAGGCGCTCAGCACCTGGTGAAAGCGTTCAAGAGAGAGATTCACGGTAAAGCCGGGTATCGATTCCAGCTTGTCGAGAGTTCCGCCCGTGTGTCCCAGCCCTCGTCCGCTGATCATGGGTACAATCAACCCCCCGGCGGCCGCTATGGGCGCCACTACCAGCGATGTCTTGTCCCCCACGCCTCCGGTCGAATGCTTATCGACCTTGGCCCCGGGTAACGTGCTTAGGTCAAGAAGCGAGCCGGAGTGCAGCATCGAGAGCGTCAGCGCTGCGGTTTCTGCCCGATCGAGACCGCGCAGGAGTGCGGCCATAAGCCAGGCAGACACCTGGTAATCTGGAATTTGCGCCGAGGTGTAACCCCGAACGACAAAGGCAATCTCTTCCGCAGAAAGCTCGGCGCCTTGCCTCTTCTTGGCGATAATGTCCAGCATGCGGATCGGCTGGTTTGAGGCGCTGGCACCTGCGTTCATGGGAGGCGAAATCCGTAGGGGAGAAGATCGCTAATTGAGCACTGCTGCCAGTCATTGTGCCCACGGAACAAAACCGTGGCCTCAGGTCCGAACTCGTAAATTACCTGCCGGCATGCCCCACAGGGTGCACAGGGAACGCCACGCCCGTTAACCACCGCCACTGCTCGAATCGTCAGCTTCGGTCCCAGCTTGGCGACGGCAGTGAAGATCGCCGTGCGCTCCGCGCAGTTTGTCAAGCCATAGGATGAGTTTTCGACATTGCAACCGGAAAAGATTTCCCCCTCGGCAGTCAAGATCGCCGCTCCCACGTAGAACTCTGAATAGGGCGCATGCGCCTTTGTCGCGGCTTCTCGCGCAACCTGCAACAGTCCTTCCCAGTCGATGGGCGAGGGTGCAGCTCTCATTGCCCAGCTCCCACGGCCCATACCATCGCGGTCGGGGTGTTTGGGTCTGCTAGCGGAATTCGCCCTTGGTCGCGCGATGACATAGTGTTCTCGAACCTCTTAACGGCCATGCAGCAGAGTTCCATATACCCGGCGGTGCTGATCTACTCGACATTGCACCAGCATCAACTGTGTCGCTTGATGCAGGTTCTTGCGCCCTGGCTCGCAAAAGACTCGCGGGCCAGGCGAAGGCGCACCTCAATGCCGCTCATTGTAACCGGAGCGCTTGGCGCTGGCGAGCACGGACGGAGATTTGAGATAAAGCGAACCGGCTGGCTTGCACTCGTGGCCGCTGCACGTGCTCGAAGCAGGTGCGATCGAGCGGGTAATTGAAAAAGCCAGCGATGGGCATCGCCGGCCTGTGGTTTTCGCAGGTTAAGGAAGGAGAACAGGTTACTGTGAATTGCCCGCGTTGGCTGTTGGTTCGGAAACCCACTGCCAAGCCCGCCGACCGTTCTCGCGAATCAGCGTGCGCGCTTCACCGTATTCGACCAGCCGATTTAACACGGTTGTTACCGAAGCCAGCGGATCTTTGTGCCGCAGCAGAACTGGTGGAACTTTTTCCTGAATGCGCTCACAAACCTCGCGTGCCCCCAGGGCTCGTCCAGCTTCCATCAGTACCATGCGGCAAGCTTTGGTAAATCCTGGCTGGCGACCGCTTGTCTTGCGATCAATTAAGTCCAGCAGTTCTTCGCTGAGAACGTCGTCGCCGAACATATTAGCCAGTCCCACGATGGTTTGCTTTACTGTCCCAATGCGCTTCATGATCTCCGCTCTTTGTTTGAGCAGAAATCGGAGCTCTTCGTGTGCTGACTTTAGAACTTCCTGAACATGCGGGTCTGCGGCTCCTGGCATATTTCTTCCGAGACCGTTCAAATCTCCGTCTCCATTAGTTCGAACTGCTTGCACTTCCATTGCGATCCTCCGGTATATTTCGCCTCCCGCCGCTGTTCTAGGTCAGCAGAAACTCCCACTGCCAGGTACGTGCCCCTGCGCGCGTTGGTTCCTTAAATCTCCGCTGATACAACCTCGTCATGCGCCATCCTGCTCCCGCCCCTTAAGCGGCCAGAGCGGATGGCTTGTAACCCTAGCTGAATTAGACGTGCGGCCAGCAGAAAAGTTTAAGGATTTGTGGGTT
>JAFATF010000399.1 GCA_019244045.1 Acidobacteriota bacterium | reverse complement strand
AGCGCCACGAAGGAGGGACCAAGGCTAAGTTTTCCCTGTCCGAGTATGTCGTTAGTCGCTGTGGGAATCGTGAACGCCGGCCCGAAACCCCAGATCACCTTTTTGGGCTCGCGTGGCGAAAGAAAAAAGGTAGGCACCATGTCGCCCAATCCGTACTGGCCGCCCGTGTTCAGGCTGGGATAAGGCTGCCACACAATCGGCTGAATGATGCGTGTGATAACCATCCAGTCCCTGCTTATCTGCATGGGAATTACCGGCTGGATGTTCAGCACATCTTGCGTGCGGTTGTACGGCCCGTATCCGAAGTTCGTGTTGTTCTGCAACGGAACGCTGATCAGGGAGGCCACAGGGTTCTGCACCGCCTTTTCAAGTGATGCCTCGGCGCCTTGCTCTGCGGCAGTTTGTTTGTCCGGGCTCGATGGCGTATTCTCTTGCGCTGTGATCGGCACGACCAGAAGCAGAATCATCAGCAGTGCTGGCAGTAATCGTCGGACACGCAGGATATGGTCCATATGGTTCTCCCGACCTAACTTTGCAACCATCTGCCAAACGATGGTCAAAACAATCCGTTCAAGACTAAAATAGACTTATTAGTGACGATGAGTCGAGCGCATAAGCGAGTTAGAGTTACCGGATCTCGGTCTTTCTAAACCAAAATCACAACCGTAGTTATGCGGTTTGATGCGATTCAATAGCTTAGGTTCTTTTTTACTTAGCGGCCACTCGCGGAAAGTTTCATTCAGGCCTGCCCAGCCACGTGTATTGCCAAGCGACCGCAACGGTTTGAAACGCTCCTCCGTACCTCGTATAAGAGCCAGTGCTGTAGCTGAATTTCACAGACTGGTGGTTGGTGAACGGAATCGCGACCGTACCTCCGATTCGGGAGTTCGCTTGCAAGGTACCAGTCTTAAACACGTTATTCACGGTTGTACTGCCCCCGTACCAGTAATTGCCGTCAACTGAAGCCCAGAGGCGCGGCTTAAAGTCGTAGCTCAAGTGCATTTCGATTGAGCCTATTGGGTCTTGGGTCAGGGTATTTCGGCTTTTGGAGAATTGGCTATTCGTTAGATAGTTGGTGTTTGCGGTGTACAGCCAAACGCCCGCGTATGCATCTAAGAGCCAATTTCCCCACCTTTGGGATAAGCCGATCTCCGGTTTGAAAGCCCAGCGGTTGAAGCCCGGGTTGACCAAGTGACCACTAGTGTACTGTCCCGTCGGTGCAACCACCTGAATGCTGGCACCGACCAGGGTCCTCTGTCGCCACTTGGCGAATTTCGGAGGAGCCATCGCTGGGGCGCCCATGAGATTCACCGATAAGCGATAAACTGAATCCGTTAATCCGGAGCGATAGATCTTCTCCTCTTTTCCACTCAGCACTCCTTGGAAGTTCCCGACTACGTAAGGCAAACTCGCAGTGAAGTTAGCGGATCGCTTGAAGAAACTGAACGAATGATAGTAGCTAATCGAGGGTACGCTGTAGCGTCCCGAATCGTTTGTAATAGGGAGAGCAGTTCCGAAAAAGATGCTGCCGTCACTGAACGAATAGCTCAAGATGACTGCATTCAAGTGGACGGGCGTGATGACATAGGCGCGTGGTCTGAGGTCCTGAGCCCGGCAAATGCAGCTCGCAAGACATATGCCGAAAATTAGACCTGGCGTGCGACTCACTCGGTTCATTCGGACTCACTCGAAGTTAGGGAGAGTCTAGCTCATCCGCGGCACGCCTATCGCTGGTTCATGGTTTCCGCCTTCTGCGGGAGTTGCGACTCTTGCCGGCTCCTTGCTCATGGGCGCCGCGAATGCAAGCTGCCTCTCAGAGGGGCCGCCCATCATGTTAACGTTGACTACTGGCCCTGGTGCGCCTTGATCATCTCGTCAACTTTGGCCTTGATGGCGCTTAAGTTAAACGAAGCCGGAGCCTGCATGGGGGGATAGTCTATGGCTGTCATCGCCAGTTTCCCGACTTCCTTTTGCACCATGACAAAACGCCAGAACTCCCGGCCCATAAAGTCGTTCATATACCCGCCACCCCCGTCGTTTAGGCTCTGGCCGCGGATCATCGGTGTCCGCTCGAAGGGATCCTGACGAAGATTAACGATTGATGGCATATCCGTGATGGTCTTTTCCCCCGGCCAGCCATACGGCTGCTGAAGAAATTGGAACTTGAAATCATCAACTCGAAGTGCGCCTAGTTGAGGACCACTGAAGTAGAAGAGCTCATGCCGCGCCGACGGCCCTTTGCCCTCAATCAAGGCCATCTGGTTGTAGCCATCGAGGTGATTCTTGTAAGTGCGGTCCCCGAGCTTTACACCTTTCAGGAGCTGATCGGTAATGTCCGGGTTCCCTGCCGCTGCCACGAGGGTGGGGAACCAGTCGAGGCCGGAGAAGATGCCGTTTTCCACCGAGCCGGGCTTGACGTGTCCTGGCCAGCGGATAATCGCCGGCACGCGGAAGCCGCCTTCGTACGAGGTGCCTTTCGTGGCTTTAAACGGCGTCATGCCGCCATCAGGCCAGGTGAACACTTCCGCACCGTTGTCCGTGGTGAAGATGACGATGGTGTTATCCGCTTCGCCAATGTCGTCGATGTGCTTCAGCAACGCGCCTATGCTGTCGTCCAACTGAGCCATGCCTGCCTCTTCAAGACCGTAGCCAGTGTTGTAGTTCATCATGGCCTGGTACTTCGGCGGAATGTAGGTAAAGACGTGCATGCGCGTAGTGTTATGCCAGATAAAGAAGGGCTTGCCATCCTTTTTCGCTTTGTCCATGAAGCCGTTTGTGTGCTCCACCAGCACTTCGTCAAAGGTCTCCATGTCGTACTTGGCTTTCGTGCCCGCCTGCCAGTTCTGCAGCCCCGTCATATTCGGGAAGGGCGCCAACGGACCCTCATCCTCAATCTTCTGCTTTCCGACTGGCCCCCAGCGCGGCATCGACGTGGTGTCGTTCGTATCGGTCGCCCAGCAGTGCGTTAGATTGCGCGGCCCGGTTTTCTCAATCCAGTCCTGCGGATAGTCGAACCAGTAGGGGTCCGACATCGCATCGAGGTGGTACAGATAGCCGAAGAATTCGTCGAAGCCGTGCAGACAGGGGAGATATTTATTCAGGTCACCGAGATGGTTCTTGCCAAATTGGCCGGTCTCGTAGCCCTGGGCTTTGAGGGCCAGAGCAATCGTGGCGGCCTGATCTGGCATCCCCACATCGGCTCCGGCTTGGCCGACCGTGGTCAATCCCGTGCGAAGCGGAAATCTCGCCGGTGATGAAATTGGCGCGGCCGGCCGTGCAGCTTGCTTCGGCATAGTAGTCCGTGAACAGCATTCCTGCGGCAGCAAGTTTGTCGAGGTTCGGCGTCTTGCCGGCCATCATTCCACGGTGATACGCGCCGATGTTGAACCAACCAACGTCATCTCCCATGATGACGAGGATGTTCGGTTTCTGTGTGCCAGCCGCCTGTGCTTTGGCGGCGGCTTTGCCGTTTCCGCCAAAGAGGCAGCTGGGTAAGGTTAGTACTCCCAGCGCGACGACCAGCGCCGGGCCGGTAAGCGGCGTAATATTCACCTTCCGATCCATTTTTCTTGCTCCTTTGACGAACCCACTGTCTGCCTCGGGACAGACAGTGCTTTCGTTGTCTCGCTACCTCACGATGCTTCGTGAGCAGAAGCGACTTAAAATACTCCGGATCCTCAAGCCCGCCGGCTCACTCGAGGCGGGATGAACGGGCGTGCCGTTGATGCCAGCCCGGCGGATGTCGGTAACTGATTTGGTGGTTGGTCCAAGTTTTGAAGCCGAATGACCGTTTCTGAGCACCTACGTGACCGTTTGAGTTTTCTTCGCCATTTGGCACCGTGCGAGCCATTTCCCCGGCCATCGGGACCCTCGTGAGGCGCGAAAATTTTTGAACACGAAAACTCGGACGTGAATCATGCTCTGTGTTTAGTACTGCCCGCTTGCGAACAGAAAAACGGGACTGAGGCCTGGATTGCGCAGAGAACAAGCAATACGGTTGATAATCTTGCAACAAGACCGCGTAAGAAAATAGAAGCCGGTTTTCGCGGGGAGGGAATGGAGATCGCTCGAGTTCAAGATTCAGAAAGCAAGGAGACTGACGATGAATACAAATCAAGAAGTTACGCGGCTACAGGAAGCGCACACTGCGAACACACCATGGAGAAAGTGGGGTCCTTACCTGAGCGAACGCCAATGGGGAACGGTTCGTGAGGACTACAGCCACGATGGGAATGCCTGGGATTACTTCAGCCATGACCAGGCGCGCTCGCGCGCCTATCACTGGGGTGAGGATGGTCTGGCGGGGATTAGCGACGACAAGCAGTTGCTTTGCTTCGCGCTAGCCCTGTGGAACGGCCGCGACCCGATCCTGAAGGAGCGCCTGTTCGGCGTAACTAACAGCGAGAGCAACCACGGCGAGGATGTCAAGGAGTACTACTTCTACCTCGACAGCACTCCAACGCACTCGTATATGAA
>JAFATF010000375.1 GCA_019244045.1 Acidobacteriota bacterium | reverse complement strand
GCGATCATGGACATTTGTGAGGTCGACCCGCAGAGTAATGGTACCGAAATATGGCTTGTCAATTGGTCCCACGATCGCCGGGGGCAGCGGTACAGGTTTTGGAGCCACCGTATTCTGCGCGAATGCGAGGCTGGTCAGAAGGCAAGTGGCGGCGAAAACGGCGGCCATGGACTGATGACGGAAGAACCAACGTGCCATAAAGATTCTCCTCGGTCCCAAGAACTATATCGCAACGTGTGCTTTCTCATCGAGTTCGCGGCTCTGGTCCTAATGCATGCGGCTGTCGGGCTTAATTCAGCGACTTTCATGCCGGCTTACGTGATGCGGCCATGGTTACTGTGAGGCCTTGCGTGGCACGAGCTGCGATCCCAGTGCGGCTCAACCCGAAAAGCTAAGACTGCAGTACGACTCGGGTGAGTACCAGTTTAAGCTATTGTCGGACCACAGCATTCGGCAAGCAAAAGGTCGAGCGAGTAAGCACTTCGAGTGGGAAACTACCTCCGGGCGCCAGCTTATGAGCGACTTCGGCCGGTTCGCCTTTCCGGACGCTGTCAGGCCCGGCCCTTACGCGAATATGAAATAAGGTCATCTAAACATCCGCCCTATTATGGTAGGCCGTCTCCCATAAGTCGGGGGGGGAAGGTGGGGTCCAGAGCCGGCCGCTCGGCGAATAATCCAATACGCTTGTGCGAACGTGCTTTGGTTACCAGGGATGGCACAATAATCACGGGGTACCTCCATGAACCGCGAACTTCTCCCACCAACGCCGACACAAAGTGCAGTGCCGTCTTGCTCCTTATTTGACGCTTTATTGAAGCGCCGTTCTCGCCGTTTCGCTGCCGGTATGGAGCTCAAGGGGGGTCCGCTAGCCTACAGGAGTACTCTTAAGCCACAGCCGCTTAGCCTGAGTGAAGAAGGAGCGTTAGCGTTCGCCGCCTGCGGAGTCACCGGATACGCACTAGCCGAATTGCCTTACGAAACAGGTCCGGTTCCAGGCTGTGGTGGCGGCAACATCATGAAACAGTTTGTAGGCCGCACGGCGCCGAGCGCAGACGCTTTGCACACCGTCATTGTGTTCGTCATCAATGATGAGGGTACCTGGATGCTGCGCCGGCCCCAGGACGTCCCGTGGCATGAAATAGCTGGTCTGATTGAAATGGCCCGCAGCCATAGGCTAACTGACCTTTATCTATGTAATCGCGTCAAAATTGCGGATACAAGAGTCGATGTGGAACGCGATCTCCCCTATATACCACCATTTAACAAGTGGTCAGCCAATGTGCCCGGCACAAGCTATTTTATTTGCGTTAATGAACTGACCGCGTTGTATATCAACATTTTGTTGTCTGCCTTCAGCGATGATTTCAAATACTTCGCGGTCGACGATCGTAACCGCTTTCGTCCAGCCGGCATCGGCCAATTCGCCAAGTCGAAAGGCGGTCCCTTGCAGGATGATCCTCGTCAGGGTCGATTCATGACCGTAAGCTTCCTGGAAGCATGGCTGTTTGAACTGGCTGCCGTTGAGCAAGGGGCGATTGTGCAGAACCTGGGCCTGATGAGCCAAGCACTGGGACTCGGTGGTTTCCCCCATTTTGCGGCGCATCCCTTCGGCTGGGTTCAGGCGCTTGGATTTCGCATGCAACGGCCACACCTTTCGAAAGTTATTGCTGCCGGTCCCGTGACCCGAGCTGCGCTGCGGCTGCTGAATAGAGATATTCAGATACCTACGGCGGTCGGCTTAGAGCGCGAGGGTGAGGTGCTCATTAAGCCATACTGTCCGCCCTACTACGCCACCATGAGAGAAGCGGTAAAAGATTTCCTCGACGGCAAGTTTGGGCCCGTGAGGGGTTGCTTCCGCGACAGCGGGGCGCCGACCGGCTGGCTAGAACCAGCGAAAGTGCAGGCAGGCATTCCGGAATATTCAGGTGCTGCGGTCGATGCTACGGTCGCTTACTGCTCCTACATTTACGAGCGCTACGGTCGTTTCCCCGCTGCTTGCGGTCCCTTCCGTAACGTTCTGGCCTACCAGGCGCATCATATTGATCCCAATTTTTACGCACAGTTTTATAGACCTGAATGTCGCTGATATCTTCAAATTTTGAAGCTTAGTTTTGTGCGTTCCGGCACTTAATAGAAAAAGACGTGATGACGAACGACTACTAATCTCCCTTGATGGCAGGCGGAGAGTGATGCAGAGCAGGTGGAGCTTATCAGCCCAACGGCTCGGCTATAGATGTGGTCAGTTGTAATAACTGAAGAAGGGCAGAAGTAATGCAAGGGCAGAGAAGGAAGAGCGACGAGGCACCTTCCCCCTCTCGGCAGCACGATGGCACTTCGAATAGGGAGCATGACGAGCCGAACCGGTTGTTGTTCTTGAATTTCGCTATGGTGGTGTTCTGCTACTAAGGGCAAATCGCGACAGGTGCGCGCTATTTCGCATCGATATTCGATCGCATGTAGCAGGTTTTGCTGTGACTTCGGCTGCGAAAGGGAAAGCTCGCGGGGAGGCACTCCTGACGATATGCGTGGCTTATGAACCTATCTGGGCTCGCGCATGCAGAGGACCAATGGCGAAGCAAAACCGTGACGCAACGCCTCGCCATCACGTTCATGATCGCCTGCGCAACAACTGGTTGGCAGGCTCCATTCCATCGCTTACGAAGTTCGCTTACCTTCATCACCGCGTACTTCGCTGCGCACCGCCTTGACCGCGGCCTCTGCGACTTCGCGTCCTACTCTGCTGCCGATCTCACCTGCCTTGGCCTCGGCGCGAGCCGCAACTTTGTCAACCTTCTCCTGCACTTTGCGTTCTGGAACCTGGCTGAGGTCCCGAAGCCTACGCGCAAGCTCAGCCCGCGTCCTCTCGCCGGGCGCCGGCGCAAACATGATTCCGAGCACCACTCCAATGCCAAAGCCTATGAGAAATCTCACAAACCCTTCCTTTCTCCTTCGTATTAGACTTTGAATTTGAACCATGCATTCGAGTTGTATCACCCTCCGCGGTAGGCGACAGCTTTTTGCAGGTCTCCGTCGTTGGTGGACTAGCGCTACGGCCAGCAATCGTAACGAGCAACTCATCATATGGCCGGTTTCAGCTTGCTCAGGAAGTCTGGACTCAGGTCCCCTGTTTTTTCGTACCGCTGCTCATTGCGGGGCCGTGAGATCGGGCCTTGGTAGGCCGGGGCAATTTGATCCCTCCTGGCAGGAAAGTGACCTCCGCGCTCGCCCAATGCCGAGGCGACGGACGAGTGCTCAACGAACTACAAACTATCGGCAGCCCGTCAACTCGTGGGTGCCCGCCGATTGGAATTGCAGCTGGTCCTACGAGTTCCAAGGCAACACGCTGCTTTGTAAAGATTGGTTTCGCAGCAGAACGCAAGGCTAGCTGATGAAAGGGTCAGTATTTGTTCGTTGCCGGTCACAATGGAACAAAGTATTGACGCACGCTGGTATGTCACTCAAGCCATTGGGTTAGAACCTTGAGGTGCCCCGAAACCGTTCCGTGGCGGACGCGGCAGTGTTTGTGCGACTTCTCTAGGGGCGGATCGCCTGAAGGTGCGGCACGCCATTGCCTCGGCTGGATCTGATCAGCAGTCTGGTGCTCTCTTGCCGCAAGGGTGCGGCAGTATGGCCCGGCGTCAGCAATTGTGTTTAATCTGCATACACTAGAACTAACAACCTCGCTGCGGAACTAGCATCAAAGTGTCACGAGGCTTACCATGCCTGTACGGATCTTAGTGGCAGACGACCACCCCGTTACCCGGCAGGGTGTGAAGGCTATTCTCGCGACTCGGCCTGATCTCGAAGTCTGCTGCGAAGCAAGCGACGGCGCAGAAGCTCTCGAAGGGGTCCTCAAATATAAACCAGATATCGTTGTGCTTGATGTCAGCATGCCTGTCATGAGCGGC
>JAFATF010000240.1 GCA_019244045.1 Acidobacteriota bacterium | reverse complement strand
CTGCACCATCCGGAAGGCATTGTCCCGTGAGAGAGCCTTCGTCGTCAGCCAGCTGGTTTTGAGATACGCCGAGCGGAAAAGCGGCCCCTTTTTGTCCTCGCCAATTCCAGCGGCCGCAATGTAGCGGTCGAGGTACTCTTCGAGCGTGTGGTGTACCGGCATCTCGTGGTGCTTGCCGCCTTTCTCATGAAGCCTGAGCCACCACCGTTTGCCCTGCGGGAAATAATCCTCAACCCGCATCCCAAGCGCCGCGCTGACCCTCGCGAAGCTGTAGATCAGAACACCGATCAGCGCCCGGTCGCGAAGCCCGACGAGGGTGTCGGCGGGAATGCTGTCAAACAGTTGCCGCGCCTCCTCCGGTGAGAGGATCGGGGTTTTGCCCCGTTTGACGACGTGTTTTGGCCCCCGCACGACAGAGGCCGGGTTGCTGCGCACCACCTGCCCGACAACCAGCCAGTCAAACAGCATCCGCACCGCCGCCAGGTGTTGTTTGACGCTGGTCGCCGAATGCGTCGTTCCCAGCTGTTCGACATAGGCCGCCACGTGCACCGGCTCCAACATCTCCAGCTGATGCAGTCCGACCGTCTCCGTCCAGCCGAAAAAGTCCGACACCGCCCGCAGATACGCGGTCCGTGTGTTGGGGTTGCGGATGTTGGCGGTGAAGAATTCGATAAAGCGGCGGGCCGCCTGGTCGCCGGCCGCGGCGATCGATACCGGCAAAACAGTGTCTGTTCCGCCGACGACAACAAGCGCGGTTTCCATGCAAATATCATAACACATTTCGGTCAAAAATAATACACCATAACGGACGTTATGTGGTGCTATCCGGGGGCGGAAACGTGACCGGTTTTTGGAGTTTTGGAGAGCCAAAAATCAGGACGCCGCAGATGCAGTGCACTGAATTTAGGTGACTTGCCGCCTCAACATATATGCATCATCAGCAATCCATTAACGAAATTGCACTTTTTAATGCAGATTTCTGATGCGCAATTGGCGCATGATTTATAGCTATGCATCCGGGTGACGGATCACCAGCCAGCTACAGATGTTGTCCGGCTATGCGTCTGCCTTTTGGAGGCCTATGAACAATGTCCGACGCAGTCCAACCGTCGCACTTGGGTTCGCCACCGCCCCAGGTTCCACCGGCTGAAGCGCCCGGTAAGCCAGTCCTGACAGGAGTTGTCGTTGCGGTCGCCGTCGTGGCCGCTCTCTATTTCGGAAGCGAGGTACTGATCCCAATCACAGTGGCGCTTCTGCTGAGCTTTTTGCTCAGCCCGCTGGTAGAACTGCTGCGACGGGTATGGCTAGGGCGCATATTGTCGGTGGTGCTAGCCGTTATTTTGGCGCTCGGTGTCATCATAGCCCTGGGCAGCGCGATCGGGACCCAGATGGCTCAGCTGACAAAAGATATTCCACAATATCAAACGACCATTGTGAACAAGGTTACCAGTCTTCGGGATGCGACGATCAAACGACTCTCAAGCAAGATCGAGGACCTCGGCCATCAGCTCGCTGGCTCCAAACCGAGCCAACGCGCCGTATCTGCCCCCGCTTCGACCGATACTGGACCGTCAGTCCAGCCCAAGGAACCCGTGCCTGTCGTTGTCACGCAACCCGCCCCTTCGGCGCTTCAGGTCGGAGAGAAGGTGCTTTCCCCCTTGCTTCACCCAGTGGCGACCGCGGGGATCATTCTCGTTGTCACGATCTTTACACTGCTGCAAAAGGAGGATCTGCGCGACCGTGCTATCCGGCTGTTCGGATCCAGCGATTTACACCGAACAACCATCGCGATGAACGATGCGGGGCGGCGGCTGAGCCGTTATTTCCTGACCCAGCTCGGGATCAATACGAGCTTCGGCGTGATCGTCGGCATCGGCGTCTACTTTATCGGCATACCCAATCCAGTCCTTTGGGGTATTCTTGGCACACTACTGCGCTTCATCCCCTACATCGGGTCGTGGATCGCCGCTGCACTGCCGATCGCGCTGGCGGCGGCAGTGGCGCCCGGCTGGTCAATGGTGATCTGGACAACAGTGCTCTATGTCGCCACCGAACTGACCATGGGCCAGCTCGTGGAGCCGATGATCTACGGTCATAGCACTGGTCTGTCGCCTCTGGCTGTGATCATCGCGGCGATTTTTTGGACGTGGGTGTGGGGCCCGATCGGATTGATCATTTCGACCCCGATTACGTTATGCTTGGTCGTGCTCGGCCGTCACGTCGAAAATCTGGAATTTTTCGACGTGCTGCTCGGCGACCGTCCGCCGCTGAGCCCGGTCGAGAGCTTCTATCAACGCATGCTCGCCCGCGACCCGGATGAAGCGGAGGAGCAGGCCGAGCGCTACCTCGCCGACCGGCCGCTCTCATCATACTATGACGAAGTGGTGCTCAAAGCGCTCCAGCTCGCGGCGAATGACGTTGTGCGTGGGACCCTGACGCCGTTGCAGCTCGAGCGACTAAAGACCTCAACCAACGAATTAGTCCAAGATCTCGATAAATACGATGATGTCCCGCCTGCCGCGGGTGAAGCGAAGCAGAGCATCGCCGGCCCAACCGCAGACCAGCAGGCCTTACCAAAGCAGCCACCGCCAACTGGGGATCTGTTGGACAACAGTCGGCTCGCTCTGGAATGGCGGAGCAAAGCGCCGGTCCTGTGCATCGCAGGCCGCGGGCCGCTCGACGAGGCGGCGTCCGGCATGCTCGCCCAACTACTCGGTAAGCACGGGCTTGGGGCACAGACCGTTTCGTATGACGCAGTATCCCGTTCGAATATTGGTGCTCTCAATTTTCGGGAGATCGCAATGATATGTATCTCGTATTTGGATATTGGCGGCAATCCCGCCCACCTTCGTTATCTGCTGAGAAGGCTCCGCGAGCGTCTGCCCAAGGCGCTGCTGCTTGTTGGGCTATGGCCTGCGCAGGATCCAATTTTGCACGATCAAGACCTGCGCCAGGCAATCGGCGCAGATTATTATGTGAGCACACTACACGAGGCGGTCGAAGCCTGCCTGGCTGCTGCCAAGCAGGCCGCGAGAGCAAAGCCGCGCCTTGTGACAGCGGGAGAGGAAGCGGGGTCGCACTGAGCTGCTGCGGTGTCGTTGTCCGAGAGCATTAGAATGCCCTAACCATCTTCAGCTTCAATGCGATTCGCCGCTGAACGCTCTTACCTACTCACCATAAGGAACCCGGTTACCAATCTGCTTGGCCAAGGTAAGAAGGAAATATTCAATATCGAGTTGGCTCGGCGGCGGTAGCATAAAGGGGCTCCTACGATCTCCCCATGCAGGTTATCCGCGGCATTCGCTGCGCTTTCTCTCGCCGGGGTGATTGGCGCGATTTAGCCATGATTGGTACTGTCGTCCTTGCCAACGTTTACTTCGGCACGACGTGCCATTTTCGTATCCCAGCCGTTTTCGGTCTGACGTTCACGCTGGGCTACACCGCGGTCGCGTGTCTCGCCTGCCACGGCGTCATCACTCAGCTCACGGGATGAGTCATGTGGAAGGATCGGACATGTCAATTGACCAAGACGTCGCTGGGCGCGTAACGCCTTCACAGACCGTCCCGAAGCGGCGTCGGTCATTCGTCAGCGGGTGGGCGATCGCGACCGTCTTGGCCGTGCTCGCGGTCCTGCTCTATGAGATCCGCATCGCGCTATTGCCTTTTGTGTTCGCAATCTCGGTTGCTTTTGTTTTAGAGCCGGTGATTCAGACGCTGCAGCGGCGCCTCGGAAGTCCCCGCTGGCCAATCGCAGCAGCCCTGTATTTGCTGCTGCTGATGCTGCTTGCCGCCGCCGGGTATTGGGTCTTTACGAGCGCGGTGCCTGCCGTCATGCACATCGTTGCACATGCACCCGATATCTTGCGCCATTTTCTCGGCGAAATCATGGGCTACAAAGGCATAACGATCTTCGGCCAGACCTACACGCCCGACAAGGTTGTTACCGCCCTCGGCGGAATGATGGCTGGAATGATGGGGGTTACTGCCCTCGAGCGCGCTGTCGGTTTGGCCGTATCGGCAATCTTCGGCACCTTTCTGACATTGGTTCTGATGCCGTATTTCATGATTTCGGCGCCGCGGCTTGCGGCCGGGTCGATCTGGCTACTCCCGCCCGAGCGCCGCCGCTCAGTCCAAGATCTGTTGCCCAAAATCATTCCGATGTTGCGCCGCTATCTGATCGGGTTAGGTGTCGTCGTGACCTATACCGCCGTGGTCGCGTGGATCGGATTTGGCCCGATATTCCATCTACCGCATGCGGTCCTGCTCGCGATCGTGGTCGGGATTTTGGAGCTTATTCCGGTTATCGGACCATTTTTATCGGCCACGATCGTCGGCGTCATCGCGATCCAGGAACAAGGGATTGTCGAGGCGGCGCTGTTGTTCGGGTTTGCAATCGCTTTGCGCCTGTCGATCGACAACTTGGTCGGTCCAATCGTGCTCGGAGAGGCAGCGCGCATCCACCCAGTCATCATCATTATTTCCTTTGTTTGCGGCGCTATTCTGTTTGGGGTGGTCGGACTCTTGATCGCCGTCCCGATTGCAGTGTGTATAAAGATTACACTGCAACACTATTATGCCGAGCCAGTTGCCCATGATACGCGACCGAGCCATGCCGTTTAGGCAGCGGCAAACTTACCGATCCGATAACGGTGAAAGCGACCGTCATCGGAAATCACGTTGCTGGGTCGAATTGACAAATTTTCGTTACTGCCCAGGTTGCGAGTCGGCTTGGCCTGGGGCTGAGGCGGCTGGCCGAGAGTTTGCTGGGGGTCAGGCCGAAGCCGGGCATAGATTTTAATTGACACGACTTCGACGGGCTGATTCCAAGGAGTCGATGGACCGCACCGC
>JAFATF010000216.1 GCA_019244045.1 Acidobacteriota bacterium | reverse complement strand
CAACTCGGGATTGGGTACCCCCTTCGCCTGAGCATGCGTGGCCAAGACTTTACGATTCCGCAGGTGATTGATTCCGTTATAGAGGAAGAAGCCGCCAAACACCAGGCGGCCAATCAAAAATGGGGCTTTCATATTAAAACTCCCGCTGATTGCCGAGCTAGTTCGATTCGACAGAGGGAACTACTGTTGTCTTGGGCAAAAGCTACTGCCCGATGATTTCCATCGAGGGGCATTGGTGCTATTACCGGTGTACCTCCTCTTGCACAGCTTTTTCGGCTATTCTCGCCTTAGTAGCAGTCTCATTGCGTCAAAAGGCGAAACTCTTTGGGCAGTCGGCGATCGCGGCTGCCGGGAACGGGAGTGTCGCGCAAAGGGCTTGCTTGTCGCTACGCAGGAAGACATTATTCATTTTGGGGGCCACGCTGGTCGGTTTGTGTACCGGCCTTTATGTGATCGCGCGCTCAACCATCCTGTCGCGCATTGCCGACGCCGAGCAGACCGAGGTCCGTCAGAACCTGGAGCGTGTCTCGAACGCAATCACCAATGAGTACGATCTGCTGAGTACGGCGGCGCGCGACGACTCGCAATGGGATGAAGCCTATCGCTTCGTGCAGCATCCCAATCCGCCTTGGGCAGACCGGAATTTTCCGGATAGTACCCTCGCCGCGCTGCGGGTGAATCTTTTAATTTTTTACAACGCCAAAGATGAAGTTGTGCACGGCAGGCATTTTGAGGCCGACTCTGGTCAGAGCGCGGCTCCGCTGGCCGTCCTGCAGCAGCTCGCACCCCTTGCCCGCTTGGCCAGGATGAATGGCAAAGGCACCGGGGGAATCGCACTGCTGCCCGAGGGATTTATGTTGTTGGCGGCCTGGCCCGTATTGACGTCCACCGGACAAGGCACCCCGCAAGGCGCCTTGCTCTTGGGGCGCAAACTGGATGCGCCGGAGCTCCAGCGCCTGACTTGGACGACCAGTTTGCAGTTTGACATCTTTGCCGCCAGCAGCTCGAAGGTAACCGCCGATGTGCGCCGTGCGCTGGCTCACCTGGGCGGCGAAAACACGGTCTTTGTGCACCCCCTGACGCGGGAAACGGTTGCTGGATATGAAATTCTGAAAGGCTATGACGGGGGCGCAGCCGTCGTACTGCGAGTGCGTACCCCCCGTGTTCTTTACCAGGAGGGCAAGGCATCGCTGCTCTACTTGATGGGCTCGGTGCTTTTCCTGGGGGTGACCTTCACCATGATCAGCGCGTTTCTAATGGAAAAGCTGGTCCTGGCCCGCCTGATCTCGCTCAGTAAAAATGTGGGCGCGGTTGCGCTTGGCCGAGGGCTATCGGAACGGGTCAAGGTGGAAGGCGGCGATGAAATTTCCGCCCTGGCCGGCTCGATCAATCAGATGCTGGCTTCGCTCGAACGGGCCGAGCGCGAAAGGCAGGTTCCGGAAGCATACCTTGAGGGCCTGTTTGAGAGCGCACCGGAAGCCGTCGTCATCGTCGATAGTCATCAACGCGTGGTGAGAGTTAACCAGGAATTTACCCGCATGTTTGGCTACACATTGGATGAGGCGCGCGGCCGTCCGCTTGACCGGCTGATTGTACCGCTGGCGAAAGAGGCGGAAGCCGAATCCCTTAACCATGTCGTCGAACAGGGGAAAACCGCCAGTTTGGAAACCGAGCGCATGCGCAAGGATGGCACGCTGGTGGATGTTTCCATTCTAGGGACGCCCGTCAGCATTGGTGGCGGACGGGTTGCATTCTATGCAATTTACCGCGACATCACCGAACGCAGGCGCTCCGAGAGATTGCAGGCAGCGCTCTATCGCATTGCCGAGAAGGCCAGTTCGGCCGAAGGTCTGAATGAGCTGTTTCGCGCGGTCCACGCCATTTTGCAGGAGCTGATGTATGCCAAGAACTGCTATGTCGCGCTGCTCGATCCGGCAACCGACCTGGTTTCCTTCCCCTATTTCGTGGATCAAGAGGACCGAGTTCCGCCCCCGCCCCATAAATTCCGCAAAGGTTTGACCGAATACGTTCTGCGAACGGGAAGGCCCTTACTGGCCACCCCCGAAACCCTCGATCAGTTAGTGCGCAGCGCCGAGGTCGAGATGCGTACGGGGGCACCTTCGCGCGATTGGATGGGCGTGCCGTTGAAGCAGGGCGATACGACGTTCGGCGTTCTGACGGTACAGACGTATGAGCCCAATATTCGCTACGGAGAGCCGGAAAAGGAGATCCTGACTTTCGTTTCGCAACAGGTGGCCAGCGCCATTGCGCATAGACGTAATCAGGACGCCATCCGGGAAAGCGAAAGCAGATTCCGCGCCTTGGCGGAAACCGCCAGCCCGGCCATCGTGATTTATGCCCAACGGTTTTATTATTTGAACCCGAGCGCCGCGCAAATGTCGGGCTACAGCAGAGACGAACTGCTGGCCATGGAGGACCCCTGGCCGCGGCTTATCCATCCCGACCATCTCGCCCTGGCACTCGGCCGATCGCAGGCCCGTCTTCATGGGGAGAAAGTTTCCTCTCATTACGAGTTCAAGATCATCCGCAAAGACGGTCAGGAGCGCTGGGTCGACTTCAGCGCCAGCGCCACCCCTATTCAATTTGGGGGCAAACCGGCCAATGTAGCCGTCGTCATCGACGTGACCGAGCGCAAACACGCCGAGCAGCTGCAAACTGCTTTATATCGCATTGCGGCCACCACCAGTTCGGCTGATGATCCGCAACAGCTTTTTGCCGCCATTCACGCTATTGTCGCCGAACTGATGTACGCCAAGAATTTTTACCTGGCTCTCTATGACGGCAAGGCCAACCTGGTCAGCTTTCCTTACTTCGTGGATGAAGCAGATCCGCCCCCGGGCACGCGGCCGCCGAAGGGCGGACTCACTGAGTACATCCTGCGTACCGGGCAGCCGCTGCTGGCAACTCCGGAAGTATTCGAGGATTTGATGGCCAGAGGGGAAGTTGAAATGCTAGGCGCCCCGTCGCTTGACTGGCTGGGTGTGCCGCTCAAGAGCGGTGATACCACCTTCGGCGTGCTGGTCGTGCAGAGCTACACTCGGCAACGTCGCTACGGGCAGCGGGAGAAAGAGATCCTCACGTTCGTCTCCCAGCATGTGGCCAGTGCCATCGAGCACAAACGCAACCAGCAGGCCTTGCGGCAATCGGAGGTTCGCTATCGCACCCTGGTCGAAAGCGCCGTCTATGGCATCTTCCGTTGGAGCCTGGAAGATCGCTTCACCGATGTCAACCCCGCCCTGGTCTCCATACTTGGGTATGATTCCGCCACCGAAGTGCTGGCTTTGCGTATGACCCAGGACGTCTATGCGGATACCAACCAGCACAGCGAGATCGTCACCAACCTGCTGGCTGGCGGACAGCTGCGCGGCATTGAGGTGCAATGGCGTCGTAAGGACCTGAGGATCATCACCGTCAGGCTGAGTGGGCGCAGCATCCAGGAGGTTGACAAGACTTGTGGCTTCGAGATGATTGCCGAAGATATTACCGAACGCCGCCTGCTCGAGGAGCAGCTGCGCCAGGCGCAGAAAATGGAAGCCGTGGGTCAGCTGGCCGGAGGCATTGCGCATGACTTCAACAATCTGCTTACCGTGATCAAAGGCAACAGTCAACTGCTGCTCGAAAAGCTGCACGCCGTCGATGCGCGCCGGACCGGAGTCGAACAGATCCAGAAAGCGGCCGATCGGGCTGCCTCGCTGATTTACCAGCTGCTGGCTTTTAGCCGCAAACAAGTGATTGAGTTCCGGGTGCTCGATCTCAACAGTATGATCGCCAATGCTCTTCAGCTGCTGCGCCGTCTCATGGGCGAACACATTGAATTGTCGATTAGGGAGGGCAAAGATCTGGGCAGGGTCAAGGCCGACGCCGGGCAGATGGAGCAGGTGGTCATGAATCTTGCCCTCAATGCTCGCGACGCCATGCCGGGCGGAGGCAAGCTGACCATTGAAACTCAAAATATCGAGCTGGATCACCACGGCTCCGATGCAGTTACGGTAGCACCCGGACGTTACGTCATGCTGACGGTGACCGACACCGGCACAGGCATGGACGAGGAGACAATGGCACACATTTTCGAGCCTTTCTTCACCACCAAAGCCGTGGGCAAAGGTACCGGCCTCGGCCTGTCGACAGTGTATGGGATCGTGAAGCAAAGCAGCGGGTTCATCACTGCCCATAGTGAGCTCGGAGTCGGTTCAACCTTCCGGGTATATTTGCCGCGCATCGATCAGCCAGTCGACAGCGTGGAGATGCCGGGCCCCGCGTCTGAGCACTACGCCGGGTCGGAGACAGTGCTGGTTGTCGAGGACGAGGATGGCGTGCGCTCGCTCATCACCACCCTGCTGTCTACGAACGGTTACTCGGTGCTCGAAGCCGCCAATGCTGAAGAGGCCCTCGCGTTATGCGAGAACCGGGAACAAAAAGTGGAGCTGCTGATTACCGATCTAGTCCTGCCGCGCATGAACGGACGCGAACTGGCGGAGCAAATCTGCTCACTGCATCCGGGTGTGCGAACCTTATTCATGTCTGGATATACGGATGATGCCGCCTTTAGGGACGGCGTATTGGAAAAACGAGCAGCTTTTCTGCAGAAGCCCTTCAACATGGAAACCTTGTTGCGCAAAGTGCAGGAGGTTTTGGGACGAGCTGCGGCCGCGCACTCGCCTCGGCTTGACTAGCCGACCCTCGTCACCAAAGACGCAGAGATGCGCTTGATCCGGAACTGTATCGCGCGCAGGCGCGTCGTGCTCTAGTGCCCTCGGTGAGCACCTCCTTCCTGAAGTCACCTGGACGCATTTCCCCGAGAGAGGTTTGTTTTCATGCTTATGTTGCCCGAAGCCAAGGATGGTCAAGAGCTGTTTCGCACGGCACTGCAACCTACCGTCGCGTCCGGGGGAATTCTTCTACGCCGCATATTCCCGGGTCGCGCCCCCACATGCGCCTGAATTCTGAAACACTGCGGTGGAACAGGTTCAGCAAAGGCATCCAGCGCCTGGTAGAGGAGATCAACAACCGCTAGGGTAATTCCACTTCACGGCGGGCTCGTGCGCCTCCGTCCGACGCAGAAGGTGAAAGGCTGCGTGGGGACGGCTGGGGGCGGGCCTGCGGCAGTTCTTTGACTAGGTCGCGTACGATATCGACGATCACATCAGGTCGTTGCCCAGGTATTCCGTGCCCGCTCCCGCGGGCAATTACCTGCCTGGAATAGGGCGACAGCGCGAGCAGTTTTTTCTGCAGTTCCATCCAGTGCTGCTCAGCGGTAGAGTTTCGAGCAAGGCTAGGATCGCGCGAAATCACGACTACAGGAAGCGTCAGGGAATTAGCGAGTTCCCGAATTTCCGCAGCTGCTGCGGGGACGGCGGTCCACTGCTGGTAGTGAGTGCGGAAAACCTTGGCCTTGCAATTGACCGCGGCCTGCAGGGGTTGCCATGCCTCATTCGTCCCGGCGCACCATTTGCGCCAGCGGGGCAAACCAAAGGGAGCCGTAAACTCGAGCAAGCGCAAGGTCAATTTCGCTTTCCATGAAAAGGGCAGAGGCTCCTCGGGACTTGATCCATCCACCAGCACTAAAGCTAACACCTGGGCGGGATAATGGCGGGCATACATTTGGGCGTTGAAGACACCCATGGAATGAGCCACTATGATGAATGGTCCCTTCTCTCCCGCATGGTTGAGCAAAGTATGCAGTTCTTCCGCCATGGCGCCCGGAACACGGGGCTTGGGACTGGGCTCGCTCCAGCCATAGCCGGCGCGGTCATACGAGCACGCGCGAGTAAAGCGCGCGATCTCCGGTTGAACCAGCCGCCAGTCAAGGTACGAACCATCGAGCCCATGCTCGAAAATCACGGTTGGATTTCCTTCTCCGGTGCAGTAAAGGTGAAGCTTGTATCCACCCACGTCTACCAACCTGCCGCCCGGCGGATGCAGGCGGAGATCGCGTGCTTGACTGACTCGTTCGTAGACGGCACCGGAAAGGGCTAGTGCCACTATGAGCAAAATTTCGGCAAAGAGCGTGTAACGAAGAATATTTCGAAAAAGTTGCGCCACCTCTCTGGCCTGTGCTGCGGCGGCGATCGAGGTGGCAGCCAGAAGTACCAGAGGCACAACCACCAGGCTAATGACGGCCCAGCGCACGGGGTGAAGCGAACTGTGACTCGTCGGCACGATAACCCAGATGCGCACGGTCAGGCTTCGAAGCTTGCCATTTTGTGAAATCCCGCGAACGGGATGGGCAGCCTGATATTTATTTCAGCCCTTCGCGAACGGGTCTTCGAGAGTCGGACTCTGGGGAGTGAACAACTCGGCACCCGCATCGCTGATGTGCATATCGTCTTCCAGGCGGACACCGAATTGTCCGCGCAGATAAATACCCGGTTCATCGCTGAAGACCATGTTGGGAACAAGTCGCGTGGCATTACCGCGAACCAGATAAGGCCACTCGTGCTCATCCATGCCCATTCCGTGGCCCACCCGGTGAGTGAAATACTTGTAGTCGGGTCCGTAATCGGCGTCGCTGATCACCTTGCGGGCGGCGACATCGACGCTTCCGCAAGTGCTCTCCGGATGGGCTGCTTTCAACGCCATGCTTTGAGCACGATGCACGATGTCGAACAGTTTTTTCATCTCTTCCGTGGCCTTGCCCATTACAAAGGTTCGGCTGATGTCGGAAACGTAGCCTTCCACCTTGCAACCGCCATCAACGCGAACGATTGTGCCCTCCTGAATGGTTTGCGGCTCGAGCGAGCCGTGAGGCAGCGCCGTATAGGGACCGACCTGGACATCGGCTTCTCCTGCAAATCCAAGTTGGCTGTGAGCCGCTGAAATCAGTTCAGCAAGATCCTCTTGCGTCATGCCCTCGTGGAGAGCTCTGTAGGCCGCCTCATAGGCGCTCAACGTGACCCGAGCGGCCAAGCGCATCAAGGCGATCTCCTGATTGCTCTTGATCATGCGACAACCGGCGGTCACGGGCATTGCACTGGTGAGCTTCAACTGCGGAGAGGCTTTTGCGATGCCACTGCTAAAGACGTAACGTACTGTTTCCTCAACGCCCAGAGTTCCCGTGGAAATCTGCCTCTCGCGCAACCCCTGGGCAATTCGCTGATAAGGGTCTTCATCTTCTTGCCAAACGCGGATGTCGGGGTGGTCAGCGTGCGGACTATTGCCGATCTGCTCTTCCGCACGACCTTGCTCGAAGGCGGGACACACAAAGAATGGCGTGGCCTTCGCAGGCAGAACCATGGCAAAGGCGCGCTCCCCTCCCCACCAGCGGATGCCCGTGAAATAGGCTAGGGATGTGCCTTCCATTAAGAGAATGGCATCGAGGCCACTGGCCCTCATCAGGCGGCGCGCCTTCTCCTGCCGCTCCCGCCTCTCCCCCACCGTGATGGGTTTGGCCTGATCCTTCATGGGCTGTAGACTCGAGATCGAACTCGGCAAAGGGGAACATGGGTGATGGGAGTGTTCCTGCCCGAAGCCCAGGACGGCCACAGCAGAAGCCGCTGCACCGGCCTGCAGAAAGCGGCGCCGAGAAAACATTCTTCCTCCGCACGGATGAGCCGGCCATTATAGTCGGTTCCCTCGTCGCCCGGGAGAACTTAGGGTAGACTTCCACATTGCATGCAGTCGGCCGGTATGGGGATGGGTTAGAGGAGACGGATGGCAACTTCCTATTCAGGGACGGGCCGCACGGTGGCGCACAACATGGTCACCACGCAAGTCACATTGGAGGGTTACCGGGTCGTACGCACGCTGGGCGTGGTGCGCGGCATAACGGTGCGCTCGCGCTCAATCTTCGGGACCATCGGGGCCGGCTTGCAAACACTGGTGGGCGGCAACATTACTCTTCTGACGAATCTGTGCGAGAAGACCCGGGCTGAGGCCTTTGAGCTCATGCTCGAGCATGCCGCGGATCTCGGAGCCAATGCCGTCGTGGCGGCTCGCTATGACGCCACGGAAATCATGCAGGGGGTCACCGAGGTACTCGCCTACGGGACGGCCGTGGTGGTGGAAGTCGCACGCGACAAATCTTAGAGCTTTCGCTCGAGCGGCGGCGGCACCCCGGGTCGTCGTTCGCGTAGGTCCGTAACGCTATCTGCGCATGCAGCCTCAATGCCGGGAAGAGCATGTTTGCGTTTCTCCTCAATTCGGATCTGCGAGCACAAGAATTGCTGCGCGCGAGCAACCATGCAAGAGCGGAAACGGCTAATCCCATTGAGTGACGGGCATCTCCATCCAGTGAAGATGGAGTTTTGGATTTCGCCGAAAAATGCTCGACGCGCTACGCGCTCTGGGAGCCATTGTGCGCTACGGCGAGACATCGGCCTGGTCATAGCTCCGAGGACGGTGTAGGCGCCTGCACCAGAACTCATGCCGTAGTTGGTGAAAGTGCTCTATCACTAGCCTGCCATGGGGTATTCCATGAAATTGTCAGTCAGCTTCACACTTCGCCCCATTGGATTTGTAAGCAGTCGATACAAGCACCCGCGGGAGGTTCCCAAGGGTCTGGGGGCGAAGCACGATAGCGAAGGCGTGCTCGAAATTTTGCCGGAGCTGGCGGCGGGCCTGACCGATATTGAAGGCTTTTCTCACCTTTTTGTCATCTGGGTATTCGATCGCTCTGAGGGTTTTGAACTCCTCGGAACCCCCCCGAGCGATAACCGCGCGCACGGGGTCTTCGCCACGCGCTCGCCGCGACGCCCCAACCCCATCGGCTTGACTGTCGTCGAGCTGCTCGGTCGAGAAGGCTCGAAGCTCAGAGTTCGCGGCGTAGATATGCTCCACGGGACACCAATTCTCGACATCAAACCTTACTTATCGGGCGTGCCGAGCACAGCTCTGCGGCGAGGTTGGCTCGCCGAAGCCGAACTACGGGCGGCCAAATGACCGTGTTTTGAGGCTTTTCCGCTAAGCTAAGCGCGACAGGCGCAAGAGTCAGAGGAACCACTCCAGTAAACCGTACTAATTGCGGTCATATAATAAGTTAACCACAACTTATAGTACTTTACTCAGACCAGCAACTCACCCAGCAGCGACCCGAAACTTTCCTCTTGACAGACAACCACTTAGGAGTAATATGTGGTCAAAAGTGGCTAAAAGTGGTCGAAGCAGTAGGATTCGTGGGAAGAAAATCGGCGAGAGGCGCCAGTGGAATTTAGGGCTGACACCCCAACAACGACCTCCAACGATGCTGCTGTGATCAATTTTGTGGCCGCTTTCACCTCCCTCGTTCTTCGAACGGTAGCCGTCAGGCGTCCTCAGCCCGCGGTAGGCACGAGCAGACATGTTTCGCGGCAATAACCCAACTCGCGTCGACGAAAAGGGGCGCCTCAAGGTCCCCGCCGAGTTCAAGCGGGTGATAGACGAGAAGTACGGGGCGCAATTCTACGTCACCAGCCTAGATGGCAAGAGTGCACAAATATATCCCTTCGAGGAGTGGGAGAGGATCGAGCAGAAATTAGCGGCGCTCTCGACCTTTAATCCTACGAAGAAAAAGTTTCTGAACCGAGTGAATTACTGGGGTCAGATGGTCGACATGGATGGCCAGGGGCGGTTGCTCATGCCGCAGTTGTTGCGCGAGTCGGCGCAGATCAAAGGCGAGGTGGCGGTCGTCGGGAATTTGACCTACCTGGAAGTGCGAAATCTCGAAGGTTATCGCCGGGAGATCGAGGAAGAGAAGTTCACGGCTGAGGATGAGCAGACGCTCGACGGCTTGGGCATCTAGCGGGCGAGGGTTGAACCAACACCCCCGAGAGGGGTGGGCATGGCGGGGCGGAGATGCAAGCGGGCCATGTTCCCGTTCTTTTACAAGAAGCGATCGATTTTTTAAACGTGCGGCAGGGCGGGACCTATCTCGACGCCACCGTGGGCCTGGGTGGGCACAGCTCCGAAATCGCAAAACGCCTCGGCGCAGCGGGTCATTTGATTGGCTGCGATAAGGATCCGGCAGCCTTGGCAAGGGCAAAGCGGTCACTAGCGGGCCCGTCGATCACGGTTGAGGAAAAGCTCACACCAGGGGCCCCGGCCTCCGAGGGTCGCGCCAGAGCCGATTGGCCGAGCGTCGAACTGGTCCACGGATCCTTTGCGGATCTCGCCAGCGGGCTGCCGGCCGCGAGCACGGACGGGATCCTGGCCGATCTCGGGTTAAGCAGTTTGCAGCTCGAAGATGCCGCGCGAGGGTTTAGTTTTCAGGCGGAAGGACCGCTCGACATGCGGATGAACCCGCAAGCCGAGCTGACCGCCGAACAAGTGGTAAATCGCATGGACGAGCGCAAGCTGGCCGATGTGATTTACGAATTCGGTGAGGAAAGGAGGTCGCGGAGAATCGCCAGAGCCATTGTCCGGTCGCGGCCGATACGAACTACCGCACATCTTGCGGAGGTCGTATCAGCCGCGGCCCGGCCAATGAATCCGCGCGAACGACGAATTCATCCCGCGACGCGTACCTTTCAAGGTCTCCGAATTTACATAAACCATGAGCTGGACGATCTTGGGACACTGCTGAACGAGGCTTCGCGGCTGCTGAAACCGGGCGGCAGGCTGGTGGTCATCAGCTTCCATTCGCTGGAAGACCGCATGGTAAAAGACGCCCTTCGACATGGGGTAAGGCTCGGCTATTACCGGCTGCTCACGAACAAGCCGGTTAGCGTAAGTCGGCAGGAGATTGATCGTAACCCGCGCTCCCGCAGTGCGAAACTGCGGGCGGCGGAAAAAGTGAGAGAACGGTCCGCAGGGACCGCTTAACCAAGGAGGGCGGATCGCTGGAATGAAAGCGCGATCAGAGGCTCCCCATTCCGGATCACAGAACTCCCAGATTCGGGTGGTTCGGAGGCAGTCGCCAGGGTAGGGCAGGAGAAGGCAATGTACACGGGAACGCTAATTGAACAGTTGATGGCCGCCGTCGAACACGTCGAAAAGCTACAAAGGCAGCGTGAGACGGCCGAACTCGAACGTCTGTATCTCGCCGTCTCGGCCAAACCAACCATGCGCTCTGAACCCAAACTGGTCGGGGTCGCATAATGGCGGCGGCAGGCACACACCCCTCACTCGCCCCGGCGAAACGGCAGCCATGCTGGACCGGTACTCCGGAGGTCTATTTCAGCAAGAACATAGACAACTCACGGCTGGTCAAAGTCGACGATGCCCAGCGTAGCCGTGAAATGAAAATTTTCGGCACTGCTCTCGCCTGCTTGTGTCTGCTCGCGCTCTCTTATGCCTGGCAGCATTTTAAAGCCATTGAATATGGATACAAGATCTCAGAATTGAAACTCGAACGAGACAATCTGATCGAGATGAATCGTGCCTTGCGGCTGGAGGAAGCCTCCCTGCGTGATCCGGAACGCATTGACAAGCTGGCAAAGAATATGGGCATGGTGCCGCCGCAACCCGGCCAGGTGATCCGAATGGACAGCCAGATGCCGGATAATGGCTCGCCGGTTCTGGCCAGTGCGACGCCCATCTCGGTGGTTTCGGCGCGATAATCGAGAGGTGCCGCGCAGGCACAGCGGACAGGAAGAAGTTTTAGCTTTCGCCGGCTCGGCTTTCAGCTTTCCTCAGGTTCCACCGTGGCAGCCAATTCTCCCAACAACCTCGCGCAGCGCAGGCTTTACCTCCTCGGCGCTATGGTTGTGCTCTGGTTCGTGGCCATCGCCATGCGCTTGGTCGACCTTGAGATCTTCCGCTATGGGGAATTTGAGGCGCGAGCACAGCACCAGCAGCAGCGCACGATCGAGATTTCCCCCAAGCGGGGCATTATTTATGATCGCGCCGGCCGCGAATTGGCGATGTCGATCGACGTCGACTCCGGTTTCGCGGTGCCCTCCGAAATACCGGACCTGTCGAGCACCATTGCGCTGGTTACGCGCATTACCAAAGAAGATCCTCGGGAAATTCTGGCGCGGTGCAGGGCTTCCCGTTCTTTTTGTTGGGTGGCGCGCAAGGCAGATGCCGAAACCGCCGAACGCATCAAGGCTGTAAATCTCAAGGGGATTTACTTCCAAAAGGAATCCAAGCGGTTTTATCCCAAGCGCGAGCTGGCGGCTCAAATTCTGGGCTATGTGGGCATGGATGATGAAGGTCTTAGCGGTATTGAACGCGAATACGACCAGCGCTTGCGGGGCAAACCGGGCCGTATCCTGATCCAGGTCGATGCCCGGCGCAAAAATTTCAACCGCGTCGAGAGGCCCCCCGAACCCGGGGAAAACGTCGTCGTCACCATCGACCAGAACATCCAGTACATCGCCGAGAAGGAGCTCGAAGCCGGTCTAGCCGAGACGCATGCGGCAGCAGGAACCGTGATTATCGAAAAGCCGCGCACCGGCGAAATTCTTGCTTTAGCCAGCCGTCCCACTTTCAATCCCAATTTATCCCGCCACATCAAACCTGAATCTCTCGAAAATCGCGCGGTCAGCGATATCTATGAGCCAGGCTCAACCTTCAAGTTGGTTACGCTCTCGGCGGCGCTCAACGAGCACCTGACCAATCCCCATGAACTGATCGATTGCCAGATGGGATCGATTGTCATCAACGGCCGTCGCATTCACGATTGGAAGCCGTTCGGCGTGCTATCCGTAGCCGATGTCCTCGCCTGGTCGAGCGACGTCGGCGCTATCAAGGTCGCTCTGCGCTTGGGAGACGAACGTCTTTACAAATACATTCGCGCCTACGGATTCGGCCAGCAGACCGGAATTGAATTACCCGCCGAAACGCGGGGTTTAGCCAAGCCCCTGAGCCGCTGGTCGAAGGTTTCGATCGGCGCCATCGCCATGGGCCAGGAAATTGGCGTGTCTCCCCTGCAGCTGGTGGCCATGGTCTCGACCATTGCCAACGATGGGGTGTGGGTCGCTCCGCGCATTGTGGCCAGCACCACGCCTCCCGAGAGCATGCCCCGTACGGTGGTATTCCAGCCGCAGGCACAAAGACGAGTTTTGTCTCCCATGACCGCCGCCGAGACCAAGCAGATGATGCAAGGAGTTGTGCTGCACGGCACTGGACGAACCAGCATCCTCACCGGCTATACATCTGGAGGCAAGAGCGGCACGGCGCAGAAGGTCGACCCCGCGACTGGGACCTATTCCCGAAGTAAATACATCGCTTCCTTTGCCGGCTTTGCCCCGGTCAACAATCCTGTAATCGCGCTGGCCGTCATCTTGGACTCACCGATCGGCGAACATCATGGAGGCCTCGTGGGGGGTCCGATGTTTCAAAAAATCGCACAGCAGGTCCTCGAATACCTGCATACGCCCCATGATGTCGACTTACCGAAAAGCCGCGAACTGTTGGTGGCCGCCAAGCGGGTAAAGAGACAGGATCTCGAAGAGGGCTCGCGCGATCATTTGGGAGATGCTCTTGAGATAGCGACCATCAAAGAAGACCATCAAACCGGGTCCTCGTCGCCCGCGGCCGCAACGATGGTGGCGAATATATTGTCCGCGCTGCCGGCGGCAGAGATGGAGAGTGCGGACGCGGCCAAAAGCCGCAGCGATCAGCCGCCCACGACCGCGTTGCCGGACAAACCCAACAGCGGGACGGTCGTAATCGCGGTTGAACAAGGTGGGATCGTGGTACCATCTTTCGTTGGGAAAACTGTTCGCAGTGCCATCGAGCAGGCGGCAGCCAGCGGACTCGAGGTGGACGCGCTTGGTAGCGGTATCGCTCGCGACCAAACGCCACCCGCAGGTGTGCACGTAACCGCCGGAGCGACGGTCGTCATTAGATTCGAGCGCTGACCAGAGTCATCAGTACCCAAACACAAAACGCGCACGCTGCCCAAAGCTTCCAAAGCGCGTGGCCGACACTGAAAACAAACGAGTTGGTGAGGGCGGAGTGAGCCGCTTTCGGCGCGGCTGCAGCAGATCGTGAAAGACATCGCTATCAGATCTAGCCTACCTGCATAATCCGGTCTGACATAAGATGTAGCGCTGAGATTGCCTAGTGCTCACGGCGCGATTTCACGGAGGTCTCCCTCATACGACGCGCGCACGCCATCGTCGTTCTCTTTTTCATTGTTTCCGTCTGCCTGGCAGCGGACGAGAAAGAAGAAGAGAAGGTAAAACCTGCTGATTCCGTTCAGGAACTGCAGCAGCAGATCGAGAAGGTCCTGGAGGATACGCATACGCCAGGCGTCTCAATCGCCATCGTGCACAAGAACGGGCCTGAGTGGGTGACAGGGCTTGGCATTGCTGACGTCGCGAGCAGGCGACCGGTCACTGCCGACACGCTGTTCCGCATCGGTTCGACCGCCAAGGCGTTCGCGTCGTTGTCGATCCTATTGCTAGCCGATCAGGGCAAGCTTTCTCTTGAGGATCCGGTACACAAATTGGCCCCCGACGTGTGGTTTAACAACCCCTGGGAGGCGACGGATCCCGTTCGCGTGGTGAATCTTCTTGAGCACACGGCCGGTTGGGATGACATACATTTCCGCGAATATGCCAAGGAGGCTCCAGACTCGATGACATTGAAGCAGGGCCTGGATTACGACCATCATTCGCGGACGTCGCGCTGGCGGCCGGGCACGCGCATGGCTTATTGCAACTCCGGGCCAGCGGTGGCGGCGTACATCGTCGAGAAGATTACCGGGCAGCGCTTTGAGGACTTCGTCGAGCAAAACCTGTTTGCTCCGATTGGGATGAAAACGGCCACATACTTCCAGCCACCTGCTGGAGCGGCGACGATGCAGTATCACGAGGACGGCAAGACGCCGTACGGCTACTCGCACATTTTGCTGCGGCCCTCGGGAGCGATCAACGCTTCCGCCAACGACATGGCGGCCTATTTGCTCTTTTATTTGAACCGTGGCGCGGTGAGCGGGAAACGGGTCGTACCTTCCGGCGATATCGATCGCATGGAAAGTCCCACGAGCACATGGGCCGCCAAAGAGGGCATGAAATCCGGCTACGGGCTCAGCAATTTCTGGAGCATTGAGGAAGGATTCGTCTATCACGGTCACGACGGAGGTATTGAAGGCGGGCTCACCGAGATGAGCTACATGCCGGATTACGGCGTGGGATATTTCTACAGCATCAATACTGAAAACGGAACTGCGGACGAAAAGATTGGCAAGACGATCCGGGCGTACATCACGAAAGGGCTGGAAAAGCCGGCTCTGCCGCCCGTCGCCTCGCTTCCCGCGGATGCGGCGGACTACGCGGGGTGGTACGAGCCCGATTCTCCGCGCGTCGAGCTGACGCATTTTCTGGGGCGCCTGGTGGGATTGAGTCGGATTCAGTTCCGCGACGGAAAATTATTCATGACCAGCCTGGGCGCGCGAAATGACGAATACCTTCCGGTCGCTGCCGGACAGTTCCGGCACGTTTCGCAGAAAGATCCGCCATCGCCGGTCGCGACCTTCGAACTGCTGAGCGTGAAACCAGAAGGCCGCTTCGTGCAGGAT
>JAFATF010000183.1 GCA_019244045.1 Acidobacteriota bacterium | reverse complement strand
ATACTGACTGAGCGCGAGGGTCTCATTGGACTGAAAGAGCTGGAACCAAGCGCCAAACGTCAGCTGATGTCGTCCGTGGGTCATCGCCAGGCGATCTTCGAAGGTGAACAAATTCCTCCCCATGCGAAGGTTGCTTCCATTGTTGCTGCCTGCAAGGCCAATTGCAGCTTGCGGATTTGATGCTGCGCTTCCCCCTACTACGACGGCTCCTACTGGATGGCTCAGCAAAAATCCGCTCACAGCTGCAGCGGGTGTTCCCGGAGTTGGCTCGCCAGTAAAAAAATAGCCGGCACGCGAATATCCCACGCGAGCTACGTTGACGGTAGAAGCAGAGAACGAATGGGTTTCATCCAGGCTCAGCACTTGTTCTCGCAATGCCAGGATGTCCGAGCTGTAGGGATCCAATACAGTCGAGGTGAAATCATTCCCGTCGTCGATGGTATAGACCGCCGATAGAAAATCACGCGAGGACAGGTTGTGATCAACTCGGACGGTTCCAAAGTCTTCTCGAATCGTCTGTATGGGACTGCTGAAATACTGCGCAATCCCGCAAGCGGGATTACAAGCTTCGTGGGACGATTCAGGCCACAAACGCAAAAGAGGCTGAATTGCCGGGACAGCGCTCGCGCGCGAGGCATCGTCCGGGACAAATGCGACCGACGTCTGGTGGAGATGCTGGCGCAGCCCTTCATAGTTTCCAAAAATAAAAGTCTTGTTATTTCGGAGCGGGCCTCCAAGTGCGGCACCAAATTGATTGCGTTGAAAAAGCGGAGCCGAACCCTGATCGAAATAATTGGGTGCATCAAGAGCATTGTTGCGGAGGAACTCGTATATGCTGCCGTGGAGCTCGTTTGTGCCCGATTGCGTGACAATTGTGACTTGTCCACCTGGGCGCTTCCCGTACTCCGGACCATAGGAGTCACGCAGCAGATTGAATTCCCTCACGGCGTCGACGCCTAGCAACTGCTGACTGCTGCCGCCCGGCTGCATGTTGTTTTCCGCCGCGCCGGTGAATTCCACGCCATTCAGCAAGAAAATATTCTGTTGCGGGCGGTTCCCGGATACCGCGAAGTTATTGCCCGTTGTTGAATTCGAAACACCAATACCGCCCGTCTTTTCCCAAGTGAAGTTCACAGTTCCTGGATTCAGCGTCAGCAACAGATCATAGCTGCGTCCATTGAGCGGTAGATCTTTGATCTGTTTTTCCGCGACCAAACCTGAAATGTCTTGCGTCGTGAGGTTCACAACCGGGACGTCTTCTCTGACTTTTACTTGTTCGCTGACTCTTCCCAAGCGAATCCTCAGGTCTGCGGTGGCGTCTTGTCCCACCGCCAGACGAATACCGGATCGAATTCCCGCCGCGAAACCTTGTTTCGTGACTCGAACCTCGTACAGCCCCACGGGTAGCGCAAAGAACCTGTAACGACCATCTGCATCCGTATCGCTAATGCGAGGAACGCCGGTATCGAGACTCTTGACTTCGACCGAGGCTCCGGACACAGCTGCACCGGACGGGTCGCTGATGACTCCGGACAGGTTTGCTGATACCTGACCCATCGAGAATGGCGCGCATAAAAAGCAGAGAAGCACCAATCCCAGAAAAACACGCGCCGTTCGTACGGGAGTGGCCCGCAAGGAGTTCGAACTGATTTGAAGAATTTGTGATTCGGGCACTTGCGCGCATTGCATTCCTTTCGTTCCCCCAAGTGACTTCGTAGTGGTAAAAGAAGTGTATATTACCGATGGTTGTTAAGTCGAATCTGATGCAGCTATGCACGAATTGCCCGAAAGAGGAAGGCTCGGGATAGCGAAGTCATGTCGTTTGACGAGCTCACTTTGCGCCTGTAGGATTCGCTGGAAATGCCTCAGAAGCGCAAACCTCAATTGTCAAAGCCACATGCCGAAGACTTGCTGAAGCCGCGCGAAGCGGCGGTAGAGCTTCGCATCAGCTTCCCCACGATTAAGCAGTGGATTTATAAGAAGAAGATTGGCAGCATTCGCACTGCCGGTGGACACCACCGCATTCCGCAGAGCGAGGTGGACCGGCTGCTGTTTCGAACAAGAGGCAAAACAGCGCCCGAGCGGACCTTGGTCAAGCGTCGCCTCAGCGGCAGGAATCAATTGGTTGGGCGCATTGAGAGCGTGCAAATCAGTGGTCTTATGGCTGAAGTGGTGATTTCGATCGGTGACCAGCAAATCACTGCCATTATTACTGCGCGATCGGCTCGGGAAATGAATTTGAAATCGGGCCAGACCGCGGCGGCACTCATTAAGGCTACGGAAGTTATGATTCTTCGGGTGTGATATGAAAAAAGCAGTCCGCTTGTGCAGTGCCTTGACACTTGTGGTTTTCGCGAGCCTCTTGCTGGAATGTCAACAGTTGATCGTGCAGAGTGAGGGAGGAAAGCAAATCCTGAGTCGGACAGATCTGGAAGCTCTGCCCCGTGTCAAGGTAACAGCTTCCCAGCACTCCTCAGCTCCTGTGAGCTTTGAGGGTGTCACCCTGAAGAGTGTGCTGGAGAAGGCAGGTGTCAGGTTCGGAGAGTCGATGAAGGGCCCGCAACTGGCCACTTGTTTGCTGGTTGAAGCTGCAGATGGCTACCGGGTGGTCATCGCTTTGCCGGAATTGGACCCGGCATTCACAGACAAGCAGATGGTGCTCGCCTTTCAACGAGACGACAAACCACTCGGCGAGAAGGAAGGACCGTACCGGATCGTCATACCTGACGAAAAAAGAATGGCTCGTTGGGTCAGGCGAGTGACGATGCTAAGAATTGTCGACGTGCAGTGAGCCAAGTTAATCCTTCTGAATCATGACTTCGGTTGCTTTGACGACAGCGCTCACAGTGTCGCCCCGCTTAAGCTTAAGTTCGTCAGCACTGCGGCGGGTGATGGCACTTTCGATGAGGTTGTCCCCAACACGAACAACGACGTGGGCCATGATGTCACCGAGTTGAATCTCTTCGATTGTTCCGCGGAGTTTGTTGCGAGCTGATATCGGCATTCCGACATTATAAGCGTAGAAGTTGGTAACGGTCCTTTAAAGGTCGATCGGAGCTTGGGTTTGGACCGCTGTGGCAGGTTCAGAAACCCAGTTCTCCTCTGATGCAGGCCCACGGCCACGCGTATAACATTGTTGGTCCAAGCTCCCGGTTTACCAAATGATCTTCGCCGCGAGTTGAATGTGACGTGACCCACCCGACCCGATGACGGGATTCGCTGCCGCGACGTCCGGTGTGTAAACGACGGTACCGACCGTGCTCGGCACCGCGAGATCAGTATTCATAGTAAAAACGTCGAAATTGGGGTGATTCAGAACGTTGAACATCTCTCCACGAAGTTGCAGCTTGAATCGTTCACTCAAGCGAAATATCTTGGACAGGCCCATGTCCCAGTTGGTGAAGTTGGGTCCGCGGAAAATGTTGCGACCCATGTTGCCCTGGGTCATATTGGCGGGCGGAGTGATGACCGCGGTTCCCTCGTGGTAGCAGCCGTAAGTAAAAAGATTGTCAACCGTTCCCAGTGCCGTGGCCTGTGCTAAACAGGCCGCGTCGCTGTGCTGAGCGTCGGAGAAATCGAAATAGGGAAGTGGGGCAACGGCCGACCAGTGAATGTCCTGGGGATTGCCACTCATATTCCAGCGATCGTTAAACTCACCAGTGAAGCTGAGGTCATCGCTAAAATCGCCCAAAGTATATGGTTCGCCGGTCTGCAGATTCACAATGCTTGTGACCTGCCATCCTTCCAACATTTGTGATCGCGTCTTTTTGGAGGGCAGATCATAGGTAAGAGATAGCGTAAATCGGTGGCGGATGTCGTAATCGCCATTGCCACGTTCCGCAGAATAGTTATTGCTGTCCGGAGGCACGCCGGCCAAATTGCTGGTAGCTGTATCGATGGCGTGTGCGTACGTGTATCCCGCTAGCAGATATAGCCCATGCGAATATCGCTTGGTGAAGGTGGCCTGAAGTGAATTGTAGTTCGAATTCGAGCGATTGCCGAGGAAGTTCACGAATCCCAGCCAGGGGAAACAGGGACCGCCGAAACCCTGGCCACCTTGTGCCACTGGGCAGTTAGTGACCAAGGGACGGCCGATGGTTTCCGATCCATCATCGTACAGCGGGTTGACTTGATTGATATCAGTAACGCTGTAAAGCTTCACCCCGTGATTGGCAACATACGCCACCTGTAACAGCGAGGTTGGATTCAGTGCCTGTTGCACGTTGATGTTCCAGTTCATCACGTAAGGAGTTTTTAGGTGCTGATCAACGGCGAACACGTTGCATTGACTACTGACACTGCAGATATTCCCTGCGTTGCCAGCGTTGGGAAAGATCGTTAGCGACTGGTTCGGGGCGAGCCAATTAATCAGGGTACCGTCGTTCGAGATCTGAAGGAAGGAGTTGATCGTGCCTTTGGGGTTCTGCTGAACGCCCCGGGCATCTATATACGGTATGCCAGTGGGATTCAAGTTCAGGCCGCCGCCGTTAAACATGAATGTACGGATCGAAGGCTGCTCGAAAATGATTCCGAATCCGGAACGCAACACCGTTTTTCCAGTGCCGAAGACGTCCCAAGCCATACCAATGCGCGGCGAGATGTTGTTGTAATTCGTCGCATACGGCGAGCTGATGCCTTGGCCAACTTGCACCAGTCCGGCAGTCGATGTGGGCACGTAATTGGCGAGCAGGTTACGGGAGTCTTTGATTGGGTCGGTGATGTCATAGCGTAAGCCGACATTCAGCGTGACATTATGGGTGGCTTTCACGTCATCTTGCAGGAAAAAGCCCGCCGACTTCTGGTTGACCTGCCGGCTCGGATCCCCGTAGAGGAAACGCCACCGGCGCACGTCTCCGTCCAGAAAATTCCAGAGATGACGAAAATCAACCCTCCCGCGGCCGTAGCCGGCACGAAAATAATCTACGCTGCCATAGCGGAACGCGCCGCCGAAGCGAATCGTGTGCCGGGCCCGCGTGTATGATGCCACGTCGGAAAAGCTGTACGTCTTGCTGGGAGTGGTGTACAAGGGCCAGCTTGAATTACCGCCCAGGTAATTGAATTCCGAGCCTGGACTGACACGGGGAAAACCGAAAAGACGTGGATCGGTCACACCCGTGTTTAATCCGTACTGTAGCGGATTGACGCTATGATCGAGGGGAGCGATGGCTTCGTTGAAGCTGTTATAGCTAAAGCGAACCTCATTGGACCAAGCAGAAGTAGGATTGGAAGCCAGACTCGCACCAAAAACCTGGGTGATGGGACTTGTTGTCGAGAGCCATTCCGCTCTTAGGGGAAGAGCGTCTTCTTCGACCTGCCGGGTATTGCCATAAATGAAGCGGAGGCTTAGAACATTTTTCGGGTTGACGATGAAGTCTGTCTTGCTGACGAGGTTGTCGCCGCGATTCCTGTTGTCGAAGTCGAAATCGATTGCGGCCGGATCAGTTTGGGAGGATGTAAATCCCGGGTTTGGAAGGAGCAACTTGGTCAACTGTAAGCTCAACGGGTTGAGCGCGCAGGTGGGAATGTTATCGTAGTTGGCCTGACAATAGGCTTGGCCAGCGGCCGAGTTTACGTAGGTGATTGCATCCGGAACGCTGTATAAAGCGGAATTCGGACTGCCATCCGGATTCGCAATTCCTCCCATCTGGTTTGCCAGCGAAACCGTTACCGGGCTGTCGACCACTCCCGGATTACCAACCTTATCGCGAATACCCTCGTAGTTCACAAAATAAAACCAGCGGTTCTTAATAATAGGCCCGCCCAGCGACGCTCCGAACTGATGCATTAACAGAGTGGAAAGTCGCTGCGGCGCAGGATTAAAGTAATTACGGGCATCGAAGGCAGAGTTGCGGTGGAAATAGTAAGCCGAACCGTGCAGGTCATTGGTTCCCGACTTGATGCCGATGTTCATCACTACACCAGGCTTGACTCCGTAGTCTGCCGTCGGACTCTCCTGGGTGTTGAATTCTTGGATCGAATCGAGCGGCAGAAAACTGGCAGGCGTGCCTTGAATTCCAGCATCGTTGACGACCGTTTCCCCATAGTAGGCATCATTATCGTCGGCTCCATCAATAAAAAAGTTATTATCGTCCGGTCGGTTGCCGTTGGATGTGACGGAGTGAAATCCACCGCCCGGGGTTCGCTGTACGCCGGGATGTAATTCCAGTAAGTTTTGGAAATCGCGCCCTTGCACCGGAAGCTCAGAAATGGCTTGGTTTGAGAGCACGCCGTTTAGCGTAGCGTCGCTCGTATCAGCCAATGCCCCCTCGGCATTCACCGCCACAGTCTCGTTGACCGCTCCCGGTTCGAGCTTGATATCTATGCGCACATCACGGGCGACCTCAAGATTGAATGGACCGCTGATCACCTTCTTAAATCCAGGAGCTTCGGCACTGACCGTATAGGCCCCGGGGTCCAGGTTCGACGCAACGTATTCACCTGCGTTTGTAGTTACCAGCTGTCGGGTGGCATTCGTGGCGCTGTTCGTGATTGTAATCTTCGCTCCTGCAACAACGGCTGCGCTCGGGTCGAATACAGTCCCGAGGATGCGTGCTTCTGAAGTCTGTGCATTCAGAAAACTCGCGGAAGCGTAAAGGACCATCGCCAGCAATATGAACACTCGTGCCCTCATCATGCCTCCTTTGATGAACGAGGTGTCGGTCCCTCCACTCTTCCGTACTATCAAGCGCGGTAGCAATAGATCTGTAGTGGGTGGGCGAGCGAATCGGACATGCACCTCGTCCACCCACGAAACGCTTTCTTTTTGCCTGTAGAAATCCCTAACTGAAAATCCAGCCCGGCTGCATCTCCCACAAGAAGTGCGGAGGACAGGATCCCGATTGTTGAATGCGGAGCGCCGCACTGCGCAGAGCAGTCGGGCGTCGAAAATCACAAACCAGAGGCGAGTTTGCCAGCGTCAATTAAGGCCAAGCGACGATGGCTCAATCCCGCGGAAGTTGCCCAGCAGAGACTCGGCATACCCAAGGCGGCAAGTCTCTCAAAACCAGAGAGCACAATCAAGGCAAAACGCGGATTTGTTCGGGCTCCGCCTGCGGCACGATGCTGATTCGGCTGCTCACATCCACCTCAGTAGACCTCGCCGCCCGCCTGGGTACTTTGTACCCGGCCTGAAATCACCGAAAGCGAATAGCTACCCCCTCCTGTGCCGCGCCATTGCTTCAAATTGAACTCCGAACCAACTGGGGCGTGATAAACCGCAATGTCCCGGAAGGTGAGCGGGGTACCTTGGCGGCAGTCCTCCGGTATGGTCTGGGGCGAGACAAAATATGCACCTTGTCCCGAGCCAATGACTCGAGCTCGGCCGCTCCTCTCAACCAAAACCGCACTTTTTTCATCGACTGCCACTTCTCGTGGCTTCGCCGACCAGCCATCAGCCACAATCCGCGCCAGAAAAGCAATAGAACGCCCCATGCGGTCCCGCTTGGCAAAATGAGTGTCTGTGAGTGTATTTGCTAAAAGGTCGATATTCAAAAAATGCCGACGGAGAGCAACACGCCGATTGAATGGATCCGCAAGGACCTGAGGTGATGTAAGGTCAGCATCGTCAGGCTTATCGCCTTCGGCAGAGTAGGTGTACTCTCCCAACACCGCAAGACCCGCGCTGGTGCCTCCGATGGGCTTTCCGGCAGCTATGTTTTGGTTGAGGGCATCCTCAACCGGTGTGTCCGTCCAGTTGCGCGTGTAATTGGCCTGATCACCACCCGCGATAAACACCACTTCGGCTTTGCGGATGATGTCGGCGACGGCGGATTGCTGGGCAGACGCCCGATTGGGGATTATCAGCGTGGCCACCGAATTGGCACGACACAGAGCTTTTACGTAGGCATTATAGGAATCGTTGCCGGTCGCACGGAGGATCAAAAAGTCGCCGCCTCTACCATTGTTGCAGAGCCAGCGAAACGCCTCGTCTAGGTCACTCCCCCCGCCCATCAAGGCGAGTCCGAAGTTCGCCCTGGGCCCGACGTCCTTGTCACTTCCTAATCGGATGTACCGAAAACGAGTATTCTGTGCAAGGCAAGTGCCATCGCTTACGGCGGCGATCATTAATAGGAGTGGGAGAATAGCTTTCATTTTGCTTGCCCCAATATACCCGAACAAGCAATGGGAACAACATCGGCTGTTGGCTGGGCCGAGCGCGTGTTCATTCGTAGTGTGCCGACGACTCCACCTTATTCAATATGCTCAGAGGCTTCGAGTCGGGATTGAACCGAGCCGCGACTGGCATCTTGCTGCGGTCTCGTCCTTTGGGACTTCATGATTTTGCGCTGTAGATGTAAAAGGCAGGGAAACACGAATAGGGAAGCAAAGGATATTGGTCCGCAGAAGTTCGCCAGTGTTGCCCAGCGCCCGAGCGCGGTCCCCACGGCTGGGGTTCAGAAGATCAGTTTGAGCGAAAACTGGATTTGCCGCGAGGAGCCCGCCGTCTTACTGATTATTCCAAATCCGCTTCCACGAAGAATGTTGGAAGGCAGCCCAAAATTGACGAGATTGAAGACATTGAAGAATTCGGCGCGAAACTCCAGCGTTCCGAGTTCCGCCAGGTGGCGACGCCCAAAGCTGGTGTCCTTGACCAGCGCCAAGTCGAAATCGTGGAATGCGGGTGCTCGGAAGCTGTTACGGCCGAGCGTCCCAAAACGGCCGTGATTAGGTCCGGTGCCGCCCGCAACGTTGATAGGAATGTAAAAGAAGGAGGCGTTTTCGGCGCCGCGGCCAAAGTAGTCCTCATGCACCGGGCGAGCGGTTGAGAGATCAGGCTCAGCGATGAGGTCAGGCCGGTCGGCCCCGCCCGCCCCGGCGCCTGTCTGCTGTACACCGGAATAGACGGTGAAGGGAGGGCCACTCATGAGGGTGGTGATATTCAAGAATTGCCATCCCGTTGTCAGCCGGTGCCCGAGTGGTCGAAGAAAGCTAAAGCGGTCGAGCGGAAGGATTTGTATCATGCTGGCGGTAAACACATGAGTTACATCGAAAGTCGAAGGTCCCTTTTCAGCCCTTGTATTCCAGGGGTTCTGAGGAAAGGTCTGCAAGACCGGACCAGCGGCGGTAAATCCGCCGCCCAGCACGGCGCTGGCGTCATCTATGGACTTCGAAAAGGTGTAACTAGCCTGGACGCCCAACCCGGCCCGCGGTGAGTTCTTGCCAACGGTCGCCTGCAAAGAGTGATAAGTAGAATGCGAATCGCTGGTCATCAGGATTTCGGGGCCGAAGCCGCCAACGGCGTGTGCAGAAGAATCAAAGCGCGTGAAAGGAGCGAAAGCAGGATCGGCCCCGCCGTAGCCGTTGGGAGAATACACTGTGCTGAGATGAACCCCGGCGGTGCCCACATACGATAGCACCAGCTTGACATCCTGGAAGTCGTGTTCTAACCCTGCCGTATAGCTAGCGATGTAGCCATTACGAAATTCCCGGGCGATACCTTCGACCGAGAGCAGTTGCGCTTGATGCCCGGGTGTGAGTGCCGAAAGGTCATCTTGGAATCGATTGAGGTCGAGTTGCGTGTTGGGGGGCACCACGGTACTTCTACCCTGCGGAAACAGCAGGGTTCCAGCGGTCGTGTAGACGGGAGGAAGATTGAGCGGCGTCACGCTGTTCTGGAAAGCTAAAGAAATGCCGGGAAGCGTGTTGACATAAGGAGTAAAGATGAAAGGCATAGAGCCTGTCAGAAAATTATCCTGCCACAAGTTGGGAATAATCGATGTCATACCGCCGGCGGCATGCAGAACTGTGTGTTCGGCAATGGCATAGTCCACAGCCACCCGGGGCCCCCAACCATTCCAGTCTTGGTCGTAGGGAGGCTGGGGGTCATAGATGAATATCTGCTGTGCGGAATGATCCCAATAGGAAACCGGTTGACCGCCAGGCCCGATGAACCTCGGTCCCGAGGTACGCTTTTGCGCTTCATGGATACGGCTGTTTGCGTCAAAGCGCAACCCGTAATTCACGACCATATGTGGGGTGGCGTTCCATTTGTCCTGGAAATAGAATTCATAGGCCTCACGCCGGGTAGCAGCCTCGTCGAATTTATCGCCGGCAGGCGTGCCATTCGCCGCGACCGTGATGGTGTAAGAGTAGGGCGTGGCGGTCAGCAACCCGGTGAGCGAATCGGGCAGGGGATTACCTACCCCAATATTGTGCTGGCCGCCGGCTGAAGCAATAGGCACCGGCGAATAGGCAGCTCCGCCTCCAAAAGAATAAGCGCCGTTTGGGTTGGTGCCGAAAACGGTTGAATCGCGATTGGCGCGAATCTCGATACCCCATTTGAAGCTGTGAGCGGCGTGTATCCAGGACATATCATTCTTCAACTGGTACAGGTTGCTATACGACCCGATGATCGAGCCGTCCGCCGAATTGAATGGCTCGAACAGACCGTCGCCGTAGGTAATCGCCGGCTGAGTGTGATTGGGACTGGGGAAAAGAGGTGTGCTGCGAATATACCCAAACAGGGTTTCGAAAGTGACATGGGGTGACAGAGTGCGCGTGTACTTCAGCAGCGCATTGCGCTGGTGATCGAAGAAACGAATGCCAAATGTGGGGTCGATGGCCGTTTGGTCCGGGTTGGTAATGGGCCCGTTCACCTGGTTCAAGCTGAAACGCGTCAAAAGCGAAGCCTTGCCGGAAATTGCGTGGTCAACCCGGATCGAGAACTGGTCGGTGTCGGTAGCGACTTTTGACGATACTTCGTACGTACGCGCTCCATAGGCGCCCCGGGGATTATTGGGCAAAGGATATGCGGCGAGGATGGGTGCAACAGCCGGATTGACGGGAACTTTGAGCGTGTCGCCGGGAAACGCAGTGGTGTCCAGGCCCCGGCGCTCGGCCACGGTCGGCACGGGGAAGACCTGCGTGGTCCCCAACACCTGCCGGAATCCCTGATACTCGCCGAAAAAGTAAGTTCGGCGGCGGCCGTCGTAGATTGGCGGGAGCGCGACCGGGCCGCCCACAGTCACACCGAACTCGTTCCGCAGGAACGGCGGAATGCGCCTGTGAGTTAGGAGGTCAATGTGATCGAAGTAGTTTCGCGCATCGAAAGCGGCATTGCGGAGAAACTCAAAAAAGCTGCCGTGCACCTGGTCAGATCCTGATTTCGACGCTACATTGGTAAAGCTTGCGGCGCCGTGTCCAACTTCGGCGGGCATAACACCGGAGTTAGTTTGCACCTCCTGGATCGCGTCCACGTTGAAATTCGAGAACGT
>JAFATF010000002.1 GCA_019244045.1 Acidobacteriota bacterium | reverse complement strand
AATCCTGCGCCATTCGGAGTCTCCCACCAAGATTGTGCCGAAATGAATCTACGAAAGTACTGTCAGGCGACAGCGCTGCCCGCAACTCTTCTCCTGTGGCGATGTCTCCGCATGCCGCAGCAACTTAATGAGGACCTGAAAAGCTCGGGCCTGTACCTTGATGCGCATGCCAATGCGACGCTGGTAGGCTGGAAGCAGTGGGTAGGCAATTCACCGGATGTAGAGCGACCTCACATCCCGCAGATTGATCTCCCAGGGTCGTACTTGGACAGCATTGAAGTAGGCGTAGGCGAGCTCCGAGACGTGTGTTTGCTGCATGCGGGTCTCGAAGCATGCTGCTGTACGAAGACCGCCTGGGCCAGAGCTAGGCGCTGCGCTAGCGGGCACCTAATCGCATACAGCGTCGCCGGCCAGATGGACTCCAGCACCTCATCGCACCTCAAGTATAGGTTTTGGAACTGCCGACGAATCGAAGCATTCTGCATGATGAATGCACCAGCCCAGCATACGATTCCTTATTCATCGCTATGTCGGCGCGTCATCTTTGCAACAGCACCCCAAACTTGATTTTCAACAAAATCGTCTGAGTTGGTAAAACTGATCTCGCCAGTCATTCCGCGGCCGGGTGCCAGCCCATACTGGCGCCCGAGCGCCTCCACGTCCTATAGCTCAGAACCGGCTCTCCCGCCCCATCCGCCATTACGAGCGAGTGCCTTTCCTGTGCGCAATGAGGTGCAACATCGGCACACTATCTTGATACGCAGCTGATTATGGATTCGAAAACCCGGATCGAATGTGTCTGCAACGTGCGGGCACGGTCAGGGATAGGGCGACGGCCGATTGGCGAAGACCAGCCTGTCGGGGCCCCTTACACGCCCCACGGCTGTCGCAGAAGAGGATCCTTTAAGCAATCAATCGCATCTCGGAGCCATCTTCCTCGTCATTACCACGGAGTTATACACTCGCCTTTGTTGTTGTTTGCGGCCAGCTTATCCACTAGGATTCCGAGTGACCGCCACCCGCCACCTGCATGGGAGTTTTTTTCGTGGAGAAGCAGCCGAACGAGATTTTGAATCGCGCGCGGCAAGAAAACCAGCTTGAGCGTGAAGAAGGTCGATTGTGGAGATGGTCTCTGTGGCTGCTCGTGCTACTGGCATTGGCTGTCGCTCTGCTTACCTGGGAGCGGCTCGAAAGTCTTCCCTACAGTCTTGGTGCTCTCCCGGCCGGGCTCTTGGTGCTGATGGTCCTGTTCGCGGCCTATGCCTACGGCCGTAAGAGGGAAGTATCGGAGCTCAAAGGTATTCTGCGTGGACTCGAGAGCCGAGTCAGCGCGGTTCCGTCCGAAGACCAACTCGACCAGCTCAGCCAGGTGCTCGAACGCTCGCAACGAAATTTCAAGCAACTGATCGACAGTTTTGACGAGGTGGCATTCGCAGTATCGCTCGATGGGATTCTGCGCACTATCAACCGTCAATTTGCCAGCCTGCTCGGCCTTCCCTATGCGGAGATTATCGGCCGGCCACTTGATGAGTTTCTCGACGAACCTAAGCGGCCGCAGGCGGACAAAGAGCTTTCGCGCTTTCTTGAAAAGCGGCGTTGGGCCGGACTAATCCGGGTCAGGCTGAAAGCGAGTGGGCGAATACTGCACTTCGATTGTGTGCTGAACGGGATTGTCTCGGGTGAGGCGGTGGTCGGAATCAGTGTTCTGGCCCGGGATGTAACCCACGAACGACAGAAGGAGACGCGATTTACCGAATTGTTTGAGACCCTCCAGGAAGGCGTGTACTTCAGCACGCCAGAAGGCAAACTGCTCGATGTCAATCCTGCCCTGGTCGAGATGCTCGGCTACCCAAGCAAGGAAGAGTTGCTGGCCATCGACGGCCAGGCGCTGAACTTCTCTCAAGAACAGACGCGGGTTCTGGGCCGCGCCTCCGATGATCGTGGCGGAGTGCGCACCCGAGAGATCACTCTCCGCCGCAAAGACGGAAAGCCTGCGGTTTTCCTGGATACCTCCCGCGCTGTCTGGGATCCTGCCGGCCAGATTATTCGTTATCAGGGCACCCTGGTTGACGTCACCGAGCGGCGCGCGATGGAGCGGCAACTCCGGCAGCAGGAAGAATTTCAGCGACACCTGCTTGAAAGCTTTCCTGATCTGATCCTGGTGATTGACACCGATGAGCGATACAGCTTCGTCAGTTCGCGAATTCGCGATCTGTTCGGCTTGGAACCGGAGGCATGGTTGGGGAAGAAAATCGGCGAGATTCAGGAGCAGTCGCCCGAGCTGGTGGAGTTGTGTCGAAGTGTGCTCTCGGGCAAGCAACGGTTTGGTCTTTGTGAGTATAGCGCGCGCCATGGAAATGGCACCTGGTCGACCATGCGGGCCTCGGCCAGTCCCCTGTATGGCGCGGGGACAGAGCTGATGAAGGGAGTAGTCGTTTCCACCCGCAATATTTCCGTGGAAAAGAAGATGGAACAGCAGATGATTCAGAGTGAACGGCTGGCCGCCATGGGGCAGATGATCGGCGGCTTTGCCCATGAGTTGAACAATCCTCTGACCGCCATTCTGGGGCTCAGCGAGATGCTCTCTGAAATCGAAGTGGCGGAGACTGTCAAAAAGCAGCTCACTATGATTCACTCCCAGGCGCGGCGAGCCGCCGAGATCGTGCAGAATCTTGTCTTCTACTCGCGCCCCCCGGCGCCCGGCAGGAGTCGGGTCAATTTAAGTGAACTGGTCCAGCGCAGTCTTCACCTCGAAGCCTATTCGCTGCGAAAGAACAATATCAGCATCGATTTTCAACCCGACGATTCCCTGCCCTCGGTCGCGGGTGACCCCAATCAGCTTGTGCAAGTCTTCTGGAATCTGATCGTGAATGCCGAGCAAGCAATCCGAGAACTGCGGGACAAAGGCACACTGCGAATACGCCTCGGTCGTAATAGCGATTCCGTGTGGATCGTGTTTCAGGATGACGGCCCGGGAATTCCCCCGGAGACCTTGCCCAACATCTTCGATCCTTTTTATACCACTAAGCGCCCGGGACGAGGTACGGGGCTGGGATTGAGCATCTGCAGGGCTGTACTGAGAGAACATGGGGGACGTATCGAAGCTACTTCGATTCCAGGCGCGGGAGCAATCTTCACGGTTTCACTGCCTGTCGCAGCCGCGCTGGCCACGGCCGCAAGCCAGGACTCCCGCGGTTAGCAGCGAATAAGCAAACCTCACGTCTTTGAGTTGTACCGCGCAACACCGCTCAACTCTAGATCTGCCAGCAGGGCCACATTTCTCGATTGGCGGTTCTCCTCTGTCCCCCAACACAGAAACGTTATTGCCCTGACGGCATCAGCCCAGATGCCCACCAGAACCGCAGCCGGTTAGTACATTGTGCGCGAGAAAAACGCCTAGGTGTTGCGATTCGGCCGGAGAATACCCGAGACAGTAGAGATTGAGGAACGGACCAGTTGGCGCTCGGCAGTTTTGAGAGTTATCGAATCAGGTGAACTCTAGCGCTCAACCGCCAGCGCGACCGCATTCCCACCCCCTAAACACAGTGCGGCGATACCACGATGCACATCGCGGCGAATCATCTCGTATATGAGAGTGACAAGAACACGCGCCCCGCTCGCGCCAATGGGATGACCGAGGGCCACCGCTCCCCCATTCACATTGACTCGGTTCATGTCCAAACCGAGCTCACGAATCACTGCCAACGCCTGCACGGAAAAGGCTTCGTTCAACTCATACAGATCCACATCCTCATTCTTCCAACCGGTCTTCTCCCAAATCCTACGCACGGCC
>JAFATF010000709.1 GCA_019244045.1 Acidobacteriota bacterium | reverse complement strand
ACTGTAAGCAGCAAAGCAAGAGATGTTTTCATGCGCGAGTTCTCAACTCCTTGACAACAGACTGTGTGTGGCCAATTGCGAATGGATACAACACTATAGCGCAAGGTAAGCGCGCCCAAGATTACCAACGTAATACCCCATTGCCGGACGAAACACCAGGTGCGACATCTGCTAAGCTTTTAACTTTATGGAAGAGCGCTTACAAAAGGTTATCGCCCGGGCCGGCATTGCTTCGCGGCGTAAGGCCGAGGAGCTGATTGCGTCCGGCCGAGTCGCGGTTAATGGGCAAACTGTGACGGAACTTGGGAGCAAAGCCGATCCTGCTCGGGACCACATCCGGGTTGACGGCAAGCTTCTGCCTGCCAGGGAACGCCCGGTGTATGTGCTCGTGAATAAGCCGAAAGGATACGTCAGCACGGTGAGTGATCCCGAAGGACGGCCTACGGTGATGAGTCTGCTGGCAGGAATTAAGGTGCGCGTTTATCCGGTAGGCCGGCTGGATTACGCAAGCGAAGGTTTGTTGCTGCTTACCAATGACGGGCAACTTGCGCAGCAGCTTATGAAAGCCTCATCCCATGTTCCGAAGACTTACCTGGTAAAAATCAGTGGTCAACCCACCGAGCAAGCGCTTCTTAGGCTGCGGACTGGGGTGTCAATAGAGGTTGGGCAGGGACGCCGGATGACAATTCGGCCGGCCAAGATGCGCCTGATTCGCAAGGCGGCCAATCCCTGGTACGAAATTACCCTCATTGAAGGACGCAATCGCCAGATCCGGCGCATGTTCGAACAGGTCGGACATCACGTCGAGAAGATCAAGCGCGTCCGCTATGGTCCCATCCAATTGGACATCGCTCCCGGTCGCCATCGCCAGCTGACGCTCGAGGAGGTAATCCGGCTGAAAGGCGCAGTTCGGGCAGAAAAACTGTCAGCATGAGCGGCAGTTTAGCCTTACGTTTTCCTCAAAATAGCGCCCGCGGGAAGAACGCGCCTTGATCTACCTCAATTCCAATCAGAACCCGCTGGGGCCTTCACCCAACGCCATGGCAGCCATTAAAGCAGCGCTCAGCGAATGTCATCACTATCCTGACAGCCAGGCTTCCGAGCTCAAAAACAAATTGGCCGAACGCCATTCCGTTCTCCCCGAACAGGTGCTCATCGGCGCCGGCTCGACCGAACTGATCAGCACCATTGCCCGCTCATTGCTGGGCAGAGGAGGAACGGCAATCACGAGCGAGCTCTCCTTTGTCGTGTATTCGACGGCTGCTCGTGCGGCGGGTGGACAACTGGTTCAAGTCCCCATGCGGCAGCACGGATTTGATCTCGAAGCCTTGGCAGCGGCTGCGAACGGTTCCACGCAGATCACCTTTCTAGCCAATCCGAATAATCCTACAGGGACGGTCTTTGATGCCCGCCGCGCAGACGATTTTCTCGCCCGGGTTCCGGAGCATGTCACCGTCATCTTCGACGAGGCCTATTACGAGTACGCGGAGGCGTTTGCCCGAGAGCGCAAGCTCGCTTATTCGCATTCCCTTGATTACGTGCGCCAGCGCCGCAATGTCATAGTATTGCGCACATTTTCGAAGGTCTACGGCTTGGCCGGCCTGCGTATTGCCTACGCACTCGGGCCGCCCGCACTGCTGGCGCGATTTGCCCGCGTGCGCAGCGTGTATTCGATCTCTGGTCCGGCACAGGCGGCAGCCGTGGCTGCTCTCGACGATCAGGTTCATGTCCGCGAGACGCTAGCGAACAACCGCGCCGGAGCCAAGTGGCTGGGGGAAGAACTTTCTGGGCTTGGATTCAATCCCCTCCCGACTTGGGCCAACTTCCTCTATATGGAGACCGCAGGGAATGGGGAGATGTTTGCCGAGCGTCTAAAGGGCGAAGGCGTAGCGGTTCGCCCGCTTGCCGACTGGGGCGCACCGAAAGCCATCCGGGTCACGATTGGAACGCCGGAGCAAAATCGGGCGTTGCTGGCGGCCTTAAGAAAGATTCTCAGGCAATGACCAGCAGCATACAAGAGGGCGCACGGCTGGCGGTTGCACGTCCTAGCGGGGAATTGGGCGCGGTTTTAAGCCGAACGGCTACTACTCATCTGGCGATTGTCCGTCATGGGCAACCTTGCCGCCCCATATAGGCCGGCATCACTGCCCAGCAGTGCCCGGGTAATGATTGTGTTACGAGTCACCTTTGCTTTCACCCGCGCCGAAGCACCCTGCTCGCCTGCCTGACTGGCTGGCGCGGTGGCGGCGTAGACCAGCGAACGCCGCCTTATCTCTTCGAAAACAGCAGGCGAGAACGCCTCCCAGGCACTGGACACACCGCCGCCCACCACGTACATGGGAAGATTAAAAGAGTTGATGAGATTTCCCAGCAGAATTCCGAGTGCGCGTCCGACCTGCTGGAAGATACCTCGCGCATCCTCATCTCCCTGGATAGCAAGGTTGTAAACAGCTCTTGCGCTGAATTCCGGATCAGAACTTGCCGCTTTGGCCAAAGCTGGCGCGCGTCCGCTGCTGATCGCTACTCTGGCCATGCGCATGATCGCCGAAGCCGAGGCGTATTGCTCGACGCAGCCATGATTCCCGCATCCACAGAGGACGCCCTCGGGCTCGATCGTGGTATGTCCAAATTCGCCCGCCATTCCGTTCATGCCATGCCAGATGTGCCCTTCAAGGACGATGCCACCCCCCACACCGGTTCCCAGGGTGATCATCGCCATGTCATCGACCTCGCGGGCGGCGCCCAGCCACTTCTCTCCGAAAGCAGCACAATTGGCATCATTCTCCAGAATGACGCGGGTGGCGAGGCGCTCTTCGATTTGCGAGCGGACGGGGGAGTGAGACCACCCCGGCAGGTTCGGTGATTCACGAATCATGCCGGCTTCCATGTCGATGATCCCGGGTACGCCGATGCCGATGCCCAGGAGACGGGAGCTCGCGCGATACTTGTCGCGAAGGCGGCGGATGGCATCGCACATGTCATCGAGGACTCGGTCACGGCCCAGTGCGACTTTGGTTCCCAGAGTTACCTTCTCAATCAGGCGACCTTCGCCGTCAACGGCGGCGATGCGCAGATTCGTGCCTCCCAGATCCACACCGATAGCGAAGTCAGCCATAATTCAGGAATTGATTCAAGACATGAGATCTTACCGACATCGAGCGAAAATGGCCACCCAAAGGCTCGCACTCCTTCTCACCGCGATCGACAGAGAGCTATGCCTGGCATTTCGGGCAATAGTGACTGCTTCTTCCCGCAATCAGGACGCGCTTGATGGGCGAGTGGCAAACGAAACACGGCTCGCCGGCGCGACCGTAGACGCGGTGGCGAAATTGGAAATAACCTTCTTTGCCGTCGGCATCTACGTAGTCGGAGATCGATGAGCCACCCAACCGGATGGCTTCGCGCAGGACTTTTTTTAGCGAGCTGTGCAGGGTTTTCAATTGCTCACGTGCCAGGGTGGCGGCACGGCGACGGGGGCGTATGCCGGCGCGAAATAGCGCTTCGTCGGCATAAATATTGCCCACCCCGCCGAGAAGTTTCTGGTTCAGCAACGCACTCTTAATCGGAGTCTTGCGGCCGCGAAACAGGGCAACGAAGCTGGGGATGTCAATCTCGAGGGGCTCGAGGCCCGTCCCCCTAAAGTCCCCCTCGTGGGCAATGCTGAGGCGGCCAAAGCGGCGAGGATCGACAAACCGCAATTCCCTCCCGGAAGCGAGTTTCAGAATGGCGTGGGTATGCTTCTTGGGCACGACATCGGGGGAGGAGAGCAGCAGTTGCCCGGTCATGCCCAGATGCACAATCCATTGCCGACGTTCTCCGGCGGGAGACACCAAATCAAAGACAATTTGCTTCCCCACCCGCCGTACTCCCGCCATGCGGGCGTTCTCAAGCGCCCAGGCAATCACCTTGGCCGACGACTTGAGCGGCTCGCTTTTTGCGCCCAGCCACACCGACTCAATACGGTCGCCGGTAACCTGTCGGGCTAAGCTGCGAGCGACAGTTTCAACCTCCGGTAGTTCAGGCATTAGAAGAGTCTATAGAACTGATTGCAAATTCGTCGCCGGATTCAGCCACTTCGCGCCAGAGGCGAAAGGGGGCGAACTTACGGATTGGACGGTGATGGACGATAAGGCCAGCCCGAGGCATCCTGATGCTCATCAAAGCCACAAAACCAAAAAGCACCAGAGTCGGAAGTCTCGAGCAATTGCCGATCGCTTGCTGGCCAGGGTATGATGTTTTCGTCCACACCCCGCGCCAGTTTAATTCCACTTTTTTGGTTGCAAATATCGCGGGCAACCAGTGTGTGCGGCGACTCGTAGGCGGCCGCGGGTGGCCGCGAATCAATCAGGGAGCCGGCAGTGACCAGAGGCAAGACTGCGGTGATCGTAGGCGCCCAGTGGGGCGATGAGGGCAAGGGCAAGATCGTGGATGTGCTCTCCGAGAGCTTTCCCGTGGTGGCCCGCTACGCCGGCGGACACAATGCCGGTCACACCGTGATGAGGGATGGAAAAAAGTTCATCCTTCAACTGGTGCCCTCGGGAGTGCTGCGCCCGGGCTGTCGCGGCGTCATTGGCAACGGAGTCGTGCTCGATCCCATCGCCTTTCTCAAGGAAGCTGCCCAATTGCGCGCGGCGGGTATCACCATCGACGGGAATCTGTTCATCAGCAACCGGGCTCATGTCATCCTCCCCTACCATCGCATGATTGAACTGGCCGCCGAGAATGCTCCCGGGCGGGTGAAAATCGGCACCACCTCGCGAGGTATCGGGCCCGCCTATGAGGACAAGATGGGCCGCCGCGGTTTGCGGGTGGCCGATTTGCTTGACCTCAAGCTGCTCAAAACCCACATTGAAAATGCCGTGCGCGAAAAGAACATGATCGCGCATGCGCTGTTCAACTCCGAGCCGCTGGATGCCGACAAGATGTACGCGGAATACGCGTGCGCCTCGGAGAAAATCTCTCCCTTCGTCTGCGATACGGCGCTCCTGCTGAATCAGATGCTCTCCTCGGGGGAGTCCATCATGTTTGAAGGAGCGCAAGGCACGATGCTCGACATCGATCACGGAACCTACCCATTTGTCACTTCTTCCAGCGCCACCTCGGGGGGAGCCGCGACCGGCACAGGCGTTGCGCCGACCGCGATCGACACGGTCGTGGGTGTCAGCAAAGCCTACTGCACCCGGGTGGGAGGCGGGCCATTCCCCACTGAAGCGCTCGATACAGCCGGCGACGAGCTGCGCGCGCGAGGCAACGAGTTCGGCGCCGTAACCGGTCGTCCCCGGCGCTGCGGCTGGCTCGATCTTCCCCTGTTGCGCTACGCCGTCATGCTTAATGGCATCTCCTGGCTCGTCATTACCAAACTCGATATCCTCGATCAGTTGAATGAGATTCCGATTTGCGTAGCCTACAAGATTGACGGTAAGGAAACCGCTGAGTTGCCCGCCGAGGACAGCGACTACGTCAAAATCATGCCCAGGTATGAGAACATGGCGGGCTGGAAACGCTCGACCGAAGGGGTGCGCAGCATGGATCAGCTACCCAAGGCGGCGCGCGCCTATCTAGCCTTCCTCGAGAACGAAACCGGGGCGCGCATCGGGATGGTTTCCACCGGCCCTGATCGCGAACAGACGATTTTCACGGAAGAGTTTGGCGATGAGCTGAAGGCGGCCATGAATCGGAAAAAACAGGCGCGGGCGAGAAGCTAACCCGCAGGGAGCGAAGCGATGGTTGTCTTGGCGGTTACTTGGAGGGCAAAAACTGGCTGCGAAGCCGAAGTTGCCCGTCTTTTTTCCAAGCTGACCGAAGCATCGCGGAAAGAGCCTGGCTGTCAAATGTATCTCGTGCACCGACACAGAACCGAGCCGCGCCGCTTCTTCATTTACGAGCAGTATAACGACGATGCCGCTTTGGAAGCCCATCGTGGGGCACCACATTATCTGCAGTACGCGAAGAAGGAGCTGACCAAGATCGCCGACCGGGTAGAAGGAAATCTCTACGAGCCTTTGGAATAATAAAGACTAGTTGGTGAGCCGCTACTCGTGTGGCTGGCCAGACCGCGCCATATGCCTGTTTTCCTTTGTGGAGGCCGCAGATGCTCTCATTCATAAAGGTTGTGTTGCGGACCATCTTGAGGACACACCCAAAAAGCATATTGCAAACCTGGTGCCGGATGTTTGGCACGCCGTCAGTCAGAGAGGTAGGAAAAAGGATTGGCCTACTGAGACATCGGCAGAAAGTTGTATTTCCGGCGCGTCGAACGGTGCAGCAAACCCGCTTGGCGAACTACCGCACAGACTTTCAGGGCCTAGGGGCAGGCCACACGCTCCCGCTGTCTAGCGGCTGAATGTGCGCTTTTGAGCTCCGGCGCCCGGGCACGTTCAAGGCCGGCCCTGCGCATGATCATGTCGAGAGTGGGCACGCAGGTAAGCGGGAGTGGCTGCAGCGCCGGCTGGCGTGAAGCGGCAAATAGCTTTCGCTTGCCGATGCGGTTGGTACCGCACCCCGGTTTCGCGATCGGAGCTCCCTGCTAAGCGCATAAGTTATCATCGCGCTTCAGGAATCCGGTCCAGAAACCGTGAGTTAGGCAAGAAGCCGGAAAGCAGGCGGACGATCTACTTTGCCAGTTCATAACCGGCGAAGAAGAAGCTCAATTCGAAGTGGGCTGTATCTTCGGCATCAGAGCCGTGGATAGCATTGCTTTCGATGCTGCTCGCCCACTTCTTGCGGA
>JAFATF010000554.1 GCA_019244045.1 Acidobacteriota bacterium | reverse complement strand
TGCAGGAATTCTCTCGGGTAAATCCCAAACTTGAGATAAAGGACACCGTTCCCTGTGGTTCGCCATTACAAGCTAACGTTATATTGGACCGCGGGGCAGGTGCCGGCGGCTTGGGCGTACACTGAGCTGCTTAGACAAGTGCACACTGCTAGAGCAGTTGCACCAGCAAGCGCCAGAAGGCTTAACCGTTTTGCTGCCCAATTCATGGTTCGCTCCTTCTTTCAACTCATTTATCTGCTGCGCTTTGTCCCAAATTCCCGATGTCTAGCAAAGGTGGGTATGGAGAGCAACGGAACAGAAAATATACTTAAGGCTTCAGACGACGGGCCTTTTCTGTCCCTCGGATGGATTTCTGAGCGGCTCGCGAGGCGGCCAAGCGGCGGGGAACTCAGGTTGTCCGGCTGCTCATGCTCCCATTACTGAATTGCTGAAAGGTCCAATGCGTCAGATGATCGAAACGGCGTGAACGCGGTCGGTGAACGCAACGTCGACTCACCAATATTCTTTGTCCCGCTGAGCCGGTTAGCGTATGGAGTGAGCAGCTTCAATGGTCGAACTCATAAGAGACTTGTGGGGGTTTATGCGGGAGCGCAAGAAGTTCTGGCTTACCCCTCTAATTGCAACCCTCCTGCTTTTGGGCGCGCTGATCGCAATGGCCCAGTACTCTGCGGTGGCCCCGTTTATCTACACGCTTTTCTAGCTTCACGGCTGGACGCGCTGGGCGGACCTTTAAAAATTCCCGCCATGTTCTTCTTAGCATTGCTCACCATCAGTCAGCAGTGATACACAAAATGGCTGCTTTGTGTATAGCGCTTCACCTCGCGTGCTACGCAGAGAAGGACAATGTGCGCTGCCGTCGAATTGCGCCAGCTATCGAAATGTGTAAGCGTTCGCTTCGCGGCGGATCTCAGCGCCGATTGACAAATGGCGACGAAGCAACAATGGACGGAAATGTTCCGCCAGTACGAGGCGCTTGCGGCGGGCCTCGTGGCGTTGCGCGAGATGCTGGAATTGCGGCGACGGAACAACGAGCAACCAATCGGGTCGTTCGTTTTCGCGGGCGAAGTGCTGCGCTGGTTCGACGCCAACCCATGAACCGCATGAAACGCTGTAAGGTTTGCGCCAAGCGGATCTGGTTCGCCGGGCTCAGGCATCGCTTCGGCACCGTCCTACATCTCGATAGCGGATGGTCACATTGGGACTGTGTTTAGCTGTGAAAGGAGGTGATGTCTCAGTGCCGCAATCCGAACCGGAAACGAAAGAGGTGACGATTGCTATGAGTAGTGCGGGCCGCTGAGTGGATCGGGTTTAACGCTCAGCGGCTCCGCTTTTAGAAATGGGCCAGGCCATGCTCTAGCCATCCCATTCCAATCCACGTCAGCAGGGAACCTACCATAAGCCGCGTCGATTTTGCCACGGTAGCACCGCGCGGTTGAGCGGATTCGGCCCAAGCAGCTCGCCAGGGCCAATTTTTCGATGAACGACTACCATCCATCGCGGCAGCGGGCGTTTAAACGGCTTTGGCGGGCGAATTGTCCAATGATTCCCTAGCAGTGTGTGACATTTCGCAGGGGGCAAGCTCCGCGCGAAGCGCGGTTCCGGCGAGCGGGAGCGAGCCTCTTGGAGCGCCGTCCTCGGCGCGGGGTGTGGTTGGGTTGATAGGGATGGCCGTGGTGGGCGGCGGGCCAGTGTTCCCTCTGCTGTCTGGGCGCCGCAGGCCATTATCTTTTGGGAGCCGACCGGACCTGCGTATTGCTTCTCGGTCTTAAGGCGAATAAAGGACGAATATGGCGGAACGCATTGAATCGTTCATCTGCGAGTACTGCCTCGCGGGGCTGCACGCCGATTGTGCGGACCCCCAATACTGCGTTTGCGCCAAGCAGGGGCACCAGCGAAAATAACTAGAGCCCAGCCCCACCGACTACCCCTCCGCATCATAGCAGGCATCGGACGAATCGCCCGCCATGTCGACAGATGACAGCGGTGTTGGCTGCTTAATTGAGTTGGTTTGTATTTGGCGTTGAATAGTAACAAAACGCCGACGGCATCTGCAGGATACAGACACCGACGGCATACTCACGCAAAGGAGGTCACGGCTCCTATGCGCAAGCGTCGTCAACCTACCGTTGCGCTCGGCCAATTCGCAACACGCGCAGACGTTCATCTCTTCCGTAATCTGACCGCTCTCGCCGAGTGCCAGAGTTGCGGCCGAATGGTCCGGCTGAGGCTGAGCCTCGATAACGGGCCTCTGCTCTGTAAGCTTTGTTTTTTCCGGACCTTCGACGCACCACTACCTCGCCGAAAAAAGGTAGCTAGAAGGGCGGCCCTGAAAATAATCGGTTGCAGCCACACAATTGCTCGCTACGCATCGTTTTCTCTGGGAGCTATGTCAATGCCCGGCCAGCCTGAATGGACGATAATGCCCGAGGAGTGTTCACGCTGTCGTGCGTATGTGCCGCAACTAGTACGCCACAATGGCAGCGCGTGGATTTGTGACGACTGCGTAGAAAGTGAATGATCAATCTCATCATTGGTCGAGTTTGATTGTAAACGCCGCTGCAGATTCCTTCCGGATGGCTGACCAGCT
>JAFATF010000331.1 GCA_019244045.1 Acidobacteriota bacterium | reverse complement strand
GCACGGGATACAATACCTGGTAGCCGAGGACCTTCTCCCGGCCGAACTTCGACCCTTAAGACCTTGCTCAATCCTTTCCTGCCCATGTAAATGGCCGCTCGCGAATGAGCCAAACTGCGACCCGCCCTTCTCGGTCTTCCCGCGGCGGCTGATTGCATACCGGCGCAACAGACGACTACCATGGTTTTATGCCTCTTGACACCGAAGTTCTCCCCGGCATTCGCGCGCCTCGCGGCACCGCAATGAGCTGCAAGGGTTGGCAGCAGGAGGCCGCTCTGCGCATGCTGATGAACAATCTTGACGAAGAGGTCGCCGAACGCCCGCATGAGCTCGTAGTCTACGGAGGCACAGGTAAAGCGGCTCGCAATTGGGATTGCTTTCAGGCGATCGTGCGCTCGCTCAAAACCCTGCATAACGACGAGACGCTGCTCGTGCAGTCGGGCAAACCAGTCGGCATTTTCAGGACGCATGACTATGCTCCCCGCGTACTGATCGCCAACTCCAATCTCGTTGGTCACTGGTCAAATTGGGACAAATTCAATGAACTCGAGCGGGCCGGCCTGATCATGTACGGACAGATGACCGCCGGATCATGGATTTATATCGGGTCGCAGGGCATTGTGGAAGGAACATTTGAGACTTTCGCCGCTGCCGGCGAGAAACATTTTGGAGGTGAGCTGGAAGGGAAGCTGATCGTGTCCGGCGGCATGGGTGGCATGGGGGGCGCTCAGCCTCTGGCTGCCACCATGACAGGAGCCGCGTTTCTTGGAATTGATGTGGATGCCGAGCGAATCAAAAAGCGCCTGAAGACCGGGTACCTCGACTTCATGGTCAATACGCTCGATGAGGCCCTGCGCATTTTGAAGAATGCGGTGCGTAAAAAGGAAAATGTTTCTGTCGGCCTGGTGGGCAATTGCGCCGATATTATTCCCCAGCTCGGCGAGCGCGGCGTGGTGCCGGATATTTTGACGGACCAGACCTCGGCACATGACCCGCTCAATGGGTACGTGCCCGGCGGCATGACGCTCGAAGCGGCGCGCGAGTTGCGTCAACGCGCTCCTGAAAGCTATCAGGAGAAATCACTCGATTCGATCGCGCGTCATGTCGAGGGGATGCTTCGCCTGCAGAAAATGGGCGCAGTGACATTTGATTATGGCAATAATATCCGGACCTTTGCCTTTCAGAGGGGCGTCAAAAACGCCTATGATTTTCCGGGTTTTGTTCCCGCCTACATTCGCCCCTTGTTCTGCGAAGGCCGGGGACCTTTTCGTTGGGTAGCGCTGTCCGGTGAAGCGTCGGATATTCACACCACCGACGAGCTGGTGCTTGAGCTTTTCCCCCACAATCGTATCCTGAAACGCTGGATTGACCTGGCGCGCAAACGCATCAAATTTCAGGGACTGCCCGCACGTATATGCTGGCTGGGATTCGGGGAGCGAGCGCAGTTTGGGCTCGCCATCAACGATCTGGTAAGCAAAGGGAAAATCAAGGCTCCCATTGTGATGGGGCGTGATCACCTGGACTGCGGCTCCGTCGCCTCTCCGTTTCGCGAAACCGAGGCCATGAAGGATGGCAGTGATGCGATCGCCGACTGGCCCCTGCTCAACGCCATGTTGAACACGGCGGCCGGGGCGTCATGGGTGTCGATCCACAATGGAGGTGGGGTCGGAATCGGGTACTCGCAGCATGCCGGGCAAGTTACGGTTGCCGACGGCAGCGAAATGATGGCCAAGCGCATCGAACGTGTGCTGACTACCGATCCGGGAATGGGCATCATTCGTCACGTGGACGCGGGATATAGCGAGGCTGTCGAATTCGCTAAGGAAAAGGGTGTCAATATTCCCATGAAAGAGTGAAGCAATCGCGCCCAACGGCCATGTCGGCCGCCTGGACAAGGAAGCTCAGCATCCTGGCCAATGCTCCAGGCCACAATAACAATCGCCCCATGTGTACTGCCCTCGAGCCCCCTAATTAAATGCCTGTCCTCGGCAAGTACCCGACCAGCGGATTCAGAGTTGACGCCGCAGGGCCGCCGAAGGCGGGCATCTCCGCCGGGGCAGTGTTACTGATCAATATTAAACAGCTGCTCACCTTGCGCTCCTCCTCGGGCGGAGCCCGGCGCGGCGCCGAGCTCAATGAGCTTGGGATCATTCGAGACGGAGCTGTCTTGAGTGTAGGCGGGAAGATTGTTTCCGTGGGAAACACCAGCGATGCCCTGCGCGACCCCTGGGTGAGAGAGAACCGGAGGAAAATTACGGAATTTCCCTGTGAAGGGAAGGTCGTGGTCCCCGGCTTCGTCGACGCCCACACCCATCCGGTTTTCATGGATGCGCGATTGATTGATTTTGAGAAGCGCGTTTCAGGGGCCAGTTACGAGGAAATCGCCGAGAGCGGCGGCGGCATCCGCTCCAGCCTCAAAGGTGTGCGGCGCGCAACTCGCAACCAGTTGGCGCAGCGGGTACTTGCTACTCTAGAGGAAATGGGCGCCCAGGGCACGACCACGGTTGAGGCTAAGTCGGGCTACGGCCTGACTATTGAGGCAGAATTGAAGTCGCTCGAAGCTATACGCGAGGCGGCCTGCCGCTGGCCTGGAACAGTGGTGCCGACATTGTTAGGAGCTCACGTCGTACCACCGGAGTTTCTTGCACGCTCACATTCCTATGTTGACGCCGTCTGTAAAGAAATGATTCCGCTCGCAGCCAAACGGAACCTCGCGGCTTTCGTTGACGTATTCACCGAGCGTGGTGCATTTAGCCTGAAGGAAACGGAGACCATTTTGCGGGTTGCTGCCCACCATTGTCTGGCGACGAGAGTTCATGTTTGCCAGCTGGCAAAATGTAACTTGCAGCCGATTCTGAAATATCACCCAGCGTCGCTCGATCATCTCGATTACGTCGAGGATGGTGATGTAGCCGCTATCGCCAAACTGGATACCGTGGCCACACTGGTCCCTGCATCCAACTACTTTCTTGCGACGGGCCACTTCCCACCAGCACGGAAGCTGATCGATGCCGGAGTTCCGGTGGCGCTAGCCACCGATTACAATCCCGGCACATCGCCTACCACCAGCATGCCATTTGTCTTATCGCTGGCCTGTACGCAGATGAAAATGTCGGCGGCGGAAGCAATTGTTGCGGCGACCATGAACGGCGCCTGCAGCTTGCGGTTAGGCAATCGTAAAGGCAGCCTCGAACCTGGAAAAGACGCGGATATCGCCGTGTTTGAGGTTGCCGATTACCGGGAGATTCCCTATTGGGTGGCAGCGAATCGCTGTTCGACCACGATACTGAATGGAATCCCCAGGACCGAATAATCGACCACAAGAGGAGAAGATGAAAAAACTCGCTATCTTGTTCTTAACCCTTTGCTCACTAAGCGGTTTTGCCCTGGCCGAGCGGCTCCCGGTGCTCGCTTCCCCGGACAACTATCGACTTACACTTGCTCCCGATTTCAGCAAAGATGAATTTGAGGGCGATGAAACCCTCCAGGTACGCGTGTTGAAGCCCACTTTTACCATCACTTTGAACGCGGTCGACATCGAGTTCAAGAAAGTTGCGATCGTGAGTGCAGGTAAGGAACAGCCGGCCAGGGTGACGCTGGCGAAGGATAAGGAAACGGCCACCCTGACGGTTGCCAAGGAATTGCCCGTTGGTGCGGCATCCATTCATATTCTCTACTCCGGTATCCTCAATGATCAATTGAGAGGGTTTTATCTCAGTAAAGCCGGAGGGCGGAAGTACGCAGTCACACAGTTTGAAGCGACCGATGCGCGCCGAGCTTTCCCTTCGTTTGACGAGCCAACCTACAAAGCGACTTTCGACATACGTGCGGTCGTCGACAAGGGAGATCTCGCCATCTCGAATGCCGCCGTTGTTTCCGACACGCCGGGACCAGGCTCCGCCAAACATACCGTCAAGTTCGCCACCAGTCCCAAGATGTCTTCCTACCTGGTGGCGCTCGCAGTGGGTGACTTCAAGTACATCGAAGGAACCGCGGATGACATTCCCATTCGCGTGTGGGCGACGCCCGGAAAGGAGGAGATGGGTAGGTTCGCACTCGCCTCTGCCGAGCAGTGTATGAAGTATTACGACGGTTATTTCGGGATCAAATATCCGTTTAAAAAGCTGGATCTAATCGCTTTGCCTGACTTCGCGGCTGGCGCCATGGAAAATACCGGTGCAATCACGTTTCGTGATCAGGATTTGCTGCTGGATGAGAAGCAGGCACCTACCTCGGCCAAGAAGGAAATCGCCGGCGTGGTGGCGCATGAAATGGCACACCAATGGTTCGGCGACCTCGTCACCATGGCATGGTGGGACGACATCTGGCTCAACGAAGGCTTTGCCACCTGGATGTCAAGCAAGCCCATTGCTGCCTGGAAACCGGAATGGAACCTGAATTTGGAGGATGTGCGGGACGCGGGAGACGCTCTGGCGCTCGACTCCCTGCAAAATACCCGCCCCATTCATCAGAGCGCCGAAACTCCCGCCCAGATACAAGAGCTTTTTGATGGTATTGCCTACACCAAGGCAGCGGCGGTGCTGCGTATGCTCGAGTCCTATTTGGGAGACGAGAGTTTTCGCGCGGGTGTGAATGCGTACCTTCGCTCGCACGCGTATGGCAACGCGACCCAGTCGGATTTTTGGAACGCTCTCGCCGCTAGCTCCAGCAAGCCGGTCGACCGCATCATGCCCACATTCGTCGATCAGCCGGGGGTTCCAATGGTGAGTGTCACCTCCACCTGCGATAGCGGCCAGAGCAAGGTGACGCTCAGACAGCACCGCTATTACGTGGACAAAGCGCTCTGGGCGAGCCCCACGAGCGAGTTGTGGGAAATTCCGGTGCTCCTCAAGGGAGCTAGTGGAGCGACACAATGGGAATTGTTGACCCTAACGCAGCACACATTTGAAGTCCCGCAATGCAGTAGTTGGATATTTGCCAATGGAAACGCCGAGGGATATTACCGCGCGAAGTACGATTCGGCAATTTTCGAGCAGCTGGCGAGCGACGCCGAAAAGAACCTAAGCCCCGCCGAGCGCATTGTTCTAGTGCGGGACGCCTGGGCGGCGGTGCGAGCTGGCCAGCAGCCGATCGGAGATTTTCTGAAGCTAGCCAACGCGCTTGCTTCTGATCGTAACAGCATCGTAGCGTCGCAAGTTGACCGTCAACTTGACTATATCGGTGAATATCTCGTCGCTGAATCGGATCGCGCCCAGTACCAAGCCTGGGTGCGGAAACTGCTGAGACCCGTCTTCAATGAAGTTGGATGGCAAGCGTCGCCCGGCGAGGACGAGAATGGCAAAGAGCTCCGAGCGTACGTGCTCTACACCTTAGGTTACACCGGCGGGGATGCCGAGGTTCTCGGAAAGGCGAGGGAGCTGGCACAGAAGGCGTTGGACACTCCTGCGGCTGTTGACGCTTCGATCATTGAAACAATATTCAGGCTAGCTGCAGTGAATGGCGATCCCGGCTTCTACGATCAGATCATGGAACACCTGAAATCCACCAACGGCGCACCGCAGCAATATTATCGTTACTTAGCCTCGTTGGCATGGTTCAGCAACCCCGCGCTGCTTCGGCGAACCCTCGAATATGCTATGAGCCCTGACGTGCGCACCCAGGACAAGTTGATTCTGATTTCCAGGGTCTTGCGCAACCCCAAAGGCGAGAAGCTAGCATGGAGTTTCGTGCAGTCTCAATGGCCGCAGATCAGCAAGGTAATGGGCGGTTACAACACCGGTGAACTGATCGAAAGCACGGGCTCGTTCTGCGACCCTGGTCTGCGCACCGACGTGCGCGCATTTTTTATCCAGCATACTGTTCCTGACGCCGAGCGTTCATTTCGGCAGGCACAGGAGACTGCTGGGAACTGCATCGACCTGAGGGCTAATCAGGCGCCCGCCTTGGCGTCATGGCTCGGAACACACGGCAGTGCCTCAGGCGCTAGCCGTTGAGCCAGACGGGTAAGCGATGGCGACTCAGGATACGTGCCGCGCTGGAATGCTCTGGGAGCTGGTGGCCTCGTATGGCGGAACATTTTTGACTGTGGAATTGAGCGACTTCGATTGCCAATTGTATAATTTCTGCGGTTCCACGCTCCTGATTTTGTGGGTTGTCGAAGAGGCAATTCCACTGTCGCTCAGCGTGTCTGAGGGTAGCCAAGTTAAAAGGTGGCAGTGAAGTTGTGGCCAGGTAGCTCAGGTGGTAGAGCGCAGCCCTGAAAAGGCTGGCGTCGGCGGTTCAACTCCGTCCCTGGCCACCATTTTTTTCAATCACTTGCAAGCTGCTCTCCCGGTCACTTGGTCACCAATCGGTCACGTTTGGTCACAATTCATCGACCAAACGGCTGAGTCCTTCCACAGCTCGTTGCTGACTTTCTGGTACGAACTGCTGGTACATGTCGAGTGTCGTGCTCGACCGGAAAGGCTTTGTTTCTCCAGGGGGCATAGGCCATTGCTCATAGATCTCGCCGGCGTTAACGAACGTATTCCCGCTTTGAAGAGGGAGCTGAAACTATCGTGCGACTTCGAACGTTTTGATGACTAGCCTCTCCACCGGACCATTAACTTCTTCGCAGATTTCGCCGGCCGAGGAGGCCGACATCAATCGACAATCACTTGAGCGCGTCATTACTGCACGACGTGATTGCCCTGGAGCTGATCTTCGACGACCGTCAAGCAATTCAAAGGACTGTCTGTGAAAGAGTCGCCCTCATTACCTATAGAGAAAATGGGCGCTCATTCAAACAGCAGCAAAACTGGATTAATGAGATCCATGACGTTCGTAGCAAATGTGTACATGAAGGCGAAGTCGTAGGAGACGAATCGAGAACTGCAACAACTGCGAATCCTTCGTGAACAAGTCTTTCGGTTTCTTTCACCAACCAGAACCACCTCGGGGAGTGCTTCATGATTCTTAAATCTTTTCACCACTAGGAAAGTGCTTTCGTGCCACGCTTCATTGGCCATGGCTGCGTCTGCGACGGTCAAATCGAAGTATTGCACGATGAATCTTTGGTGGATTACACCATCGAACTACACAATCGCCAGCAGCTGTATGGACGAACTCGACTCGCCATTCATCGGAGCCACGATTGCCTCGACTTGGCGAGCGGAATTTGGACAGTTTGACTTTTGGAATTCTATCGCCGGCTCATATGTGGAATGCCTGGATGAGTTCGCGCGCAACACCTGCGAAGGCAGCGGTTGATATCGTCGTTATTCTTCGTCGGCAAATACCTGGGCACTCGCGAGCGCTGCCAGAGAAATGTTGCTGCGACCCTCAATGATTTCGCTGGCGGCGTGCGGATCGTCTTCGCAAAGCCGTGGAACCTGCGCTATGACTCGACCGTGCACTGATTCCGTTATTCCGGCGTTCGAGCGCGCCATCAATGATGCCGCGTGCCGGTACCGAGGGTTATTCCTTCCGACTGCCGGCATGAGCCTTATATGTCCCGGCGCCAGCTGCTGGATGAGATGCGGGCGGGCGTGCGTTGTTGGGACTGCCAGCAGGATTCCGAAACGCTTGTGGGAGTCATGGGTATCCAGCAGGTTCGTGATACAACGCTCGTTCGCCACGCGCATATGTGCTGGTCGCTCATCAAGGCCACGGCATTGGAGCGCGTTGCTGGTGGAGCTAGCTCGCCGGCGCACCGGCCAGTTACCGGCCAGTTAATGGCCGGAACCTGGGCTGCAGCCCAGTGGGATTCGCTTTTATCAACGGCACGGATTTCGCCTCGCCTTGCCGGAGGAGAAGGACTCTCTGCTCACCGGCTTCTGGACGATTACTGATCGGCAGCGAGAAACATATCGGTTGTTCTGAGATATGCGCCGCGAACGAGATAGACGAAGCAGCTGACTGTAGTCAATTAATGAAGGCATTCGCATGCAGGTGGCCGCACATGTTGGAGCGGAACAAGCAGGAGTCGAAGAGGAGACCAAAGTGAAGCTCTGCTGTACGCAGCGGGTCGGCATCATTGTGCTGCTCAGTCTCGTGTCCATTCCACTGCACGAGATGGGACACTACATTGTCTATAAGTGTGCCAACATTCCAGTTCACGTTACGTTTCAGAGCGTTCATCCCGTAATGCCGATCAGCGGCCTCGTAGCTGTGCTCGGACTTGCAGGAGATCCCGCCTTCTCGCTGAGTGCCGCCCTAGCGTGTCTTCTCATTGCGACGCAGCGTCCGGGTTTTTTCTGGATCACAGCCGCGTTCACAAACGCGACCCTCCGATTGTTTCCATGCACCATGGATCTGCTGCATGCCATTTATGGAAAAATGCCATTCTCTGATGAAGGTGAGATTGCCAGAGGGCTCACTCATTCTTCATTTGCACGCTTCCTTGTGGTTCTATGCTTCTTCGCGGCGGCGGCTACTCTGACTGTACTGGCTGGGCGTCAATACCGGTTTAACAGTTTAACAAGCACGCGACCCTGAAAGCTTTTGGGATCTATCTTCTCAGTTTGGGAACGGGGATTTGTGTTCTGATCGTTGATGAGTTGTTGCACTGAGGATCACCAGCGGGAGTATCCGCTCGGTTTGTTTGGACCTTCGATTGTTAAACCCAGACGTGGGAGGTGCCTGCCTTCGCATCAGGGGGGTGCTACGGGTCGGGCGACCTGGGCCATTGGTGATGGAGGGCCTGGTTCCAGGTCAGCGGTGGGGCCTAGCAAGCACAGCGCACGCACACGAGACTACCATTTCCGAGTTTCGTCGATTCTGAAATGTACACCACCAGGGGACCAGCAGCTTACGCGCGCACCAGGTTAGCTGTGAAGTTTAGCGGGAACACTCTAAAACTGTATGCGAAGGACTTGGACCCGCCGGGAGTATCCTTCCATTCGTGCCGGAGGCTGGCCAAAGATATTCGTCGGAACAGCACTGATAGGTCGCGACGGCCACCAACCTCCTACATGAAGCGACAAGGTGTTGAGCGGTAATTATCTGCGCTTCAGCAGTGAGATTTGGCAGCACAAGGGTGAGGCGCGAACGCTTTTGGGGTGAATCAAGGTACAAAACCAACATGCTCGAAGTGAACGAACCGCTTTTGCAGGAGGCCGTTATGTACCGTCGGGTTCCATGTTCTGCCTTGCTTGTACTCGTTGCATTGAACTATGCGATCTGCCAGAATCCGACCACATTTTCCGCTGTCCCTGAAACACACCCCTTATCAGAGCCGGGAGACCCACCTGATCTTGCTGAGCACCTGAAACGCGCGCCACGGCTCGTTGAACGTCCTTTGATCACCGGCCGACAGGCGATGGTGACCTCGCTGGAGCCGCTTGCCTCCATGGCAGGGATGCGCGTGCTGCAGCAGGGCGGCAACGCTTTCGATGCGGCGGTGGCGACGGCCGTCGCACTAACCGTAGTAGACCCTCGAATGTCTTCGGTTGGCGGCAACGGCTTCGCGACCATTTACGTGGCCAAAACACATGAGCTGCGAGCACTGAACTTTTATGGATCGGCTCCGCAGCATGCCACCGTAGATGTTTACAAAGGCAAGGACTACTTCCACGGTTTTCTGTCCGTCCCCGTGCCTTCCTGCCTCAAAGGTTATGAGGCTCTGCACAAAATATACGGACGCTTACCATGGGCGCAGGTACTTCAGCCCGCCATTGAACTGGCCGAGGACGGATTTGTCCTGACGCAGCCGCTCGCCGATTTCATCCAGATCTATCAGCAGGAATTCAAGAGGTTTCCCTCGACTGCACGAGTTTTCTTGCCGGGCGGACGAGCTCCCAGAGCCGGCGACATCTTTCGCCAGCCTGAGCTCACGCGAACCCTGAAAGGTGTCGCTGAGCATGGAAGCGACTATTTCTATCGCGGTGATGTTGCTCAACGGATCGCGAAGTTCTTTCAAGAGAACGGTGGAGTACTCAGCGCCGATGACCTTGCGAAATATCAAGCAAAGTGGGTGACGCCAATCAGCACCACATATCGCGGCTACACGGTTTATACTCAGCCGCCCAGCAGCAGTGCGGTCGCCGTGCTTGAACAATTGAATATGCTAGAGGGCTATGATCTGAAAGCCTTGGGCCACAATTCACCAGAGTATTTGTACCTGCTCGGCGAAGTCATGCGGTTGGCTGTTGCTGATCGTAACCGATATGTTGGCGATCCCGAGTTTGTCAAGGTTCCCACTGACAAACTCGTCTCAAAGGAGTACGCGGCAGAGCGATGCAAGCTGATTCACCTCGACTCCACGATGCCAGTCGCAACGGCAGGTGATATCGGGGAAACAGAGGAGACGCACACGACTCACCTCAATGTCGTTGACTCAGAAGGGAACATGGTGGCCCTCAGCCAGACGCTTGGCGACTTTTTCGGTTCCCACCTTGTCGCTGCCGATACTGGCATTCTATTCAGCGATGAAATGCGCCACCTCCATCTCGATCCGAATGATCCTTCACGACTGGAACCAGGTAAGAGATCGCGATCCAATGAATCTCCCATCATTATTCTCAAAGATCGCAAGCCATACATGGCCATCGGAACGCCTGGCAGCGATGGCATCTGGCAGCACCTGGTTCAGGTGATTGCAAATGTAATCGATTTTGGAATGGACATTCAAACTGCGATAACGGTTCCCCGGATGCGGGTGGGCGGTAGCACGGAAGCGGGCAGCGAAATCAAGCCCATCTTCCTCGTGGAAGACAGGATTCCGGCCGCGACGATGGATGCCTTGCGTGCGACGGGGTACGAAATAAGACCTATCTCGCAGTCTGGGCGGGTTAACGGTATCATTATCGACTCATCAACCGGGTTCCGCCTCGGTGGTGCCGACCCGCGAGAGAATGGCTATGCATTGGGGTGGTAGCCAATCAAGGAAATGCTACAGAAGAAAGTCATTGGCTCAGCCATAGCATCCCTATTGGTATGCGTCGCGCTAAGTCAAACTCAGGCGAAGGCCGTGAGGTGTGAGGACGTTGCCAAGCTGACTCAGCCAGCTGTGACTATCATCATCAACAAACATACCTGCCGTCGATTCAGTCCTCCAGTACCTCGAACATCCTGGAGACTCCTGAATTCTGCCGGGTTGTAGCCGTTGCGAAGCCTACATCGGACTCGATTATCAAACATTGAGGAATGCATCCGTTCGCGCAGCGCTGGAACGGCAAGCTCTTGGGCGAAGAAAACGGCGGGCTACAACGGAGCAATCCAGTATTCTGAACTGGCAAATGGGCTTGAGCGAGATTTTGCAGCTCCGAGCACGGATACGGGCCCCACTGGGGCTGATCTTGCCTTCTCCGCAGGTCATCGGGAAAAAATGGGCTGCGGGCAGTTCACGTCATGACGGAATCGGCCAAGCTAATCATGCGGGAATATACCGGCCGGCTTCCTGAGCATTCTTTATTTATGGGCTGCTCGAGCGGCTGGCACCAAGCGCTAGCTGAAGTGCAGCGCTTTCCTGCTGATTATGACGGAGTGGTTCGGGCGATCCCGGCCATACCCGTGTTCACCTGGACGCCCGAGAATACCGGACGTAGGATTTCTGTGGGCGTTCGCTGTTACGCGCAAACGGCAACACGGTTTTTGCAAGCTCCAAGCTTCCATTGATCAACAAGGCGGCGATTGACGCGTGCGATGCGGACGATGGTGTCAACGACGGAATCATCTCTGACCCGCCGACATGCCACTTCGATCCAGGCGTTCTCCTCTCCAAAGGAAAAGAAGATGACGAATGCTGGACCGCAGCGCAGGTTTCAGCAGTCAAAAAAATTTTTGAAGCGGCCCAAGAATCCGCGTACGGGTGAGCAGATCATCGCGGCTACTCTCCCGAAAGCGAAAACCCGGAAGGCGATACCTGAGCCCAGAGATAAAGAACTTACATTACTGACCGTAAAGAACCGCTGCGACTAGATTTCTGGAAATACTGGCTGTTCGCCGATCCCAACTGGGACTGGCGCAAGTTCGATTATGATCGTGATCTCGCGTACGCAGATACAAAGGGAGCCGGCGGTGAACGCGAGCAGTCCGGACCTCAGCGCATTCAGGACACGCCGTGGCAAGATCCTCATGTACTCGGGATAGGCCGATCCCAGCCGTCCCCCAACAGACGCTCTCGATTTATTACTGTAAGTTCCGGAAATTCTGACCCACCGCATTCCGGAAATTCTGAGCCACCCAACAAAGGCTGTAAAAGGTAGAACTCTCCCTGTACCTCCCCGGTTCTGTGAGCCCGCGGGAGGTGGAGGGAGGAGGATGTTGGGCATGCTTAAGCGACATGAAGTCGAGATTTTGTTAAGAGCTGGCCATCGGCAAAAGCAGGTGGCCCGGCTGACAGGAGTCTCTTTATGCTCCGTAAAGCGCATTGCGCAAGAGGTTCCAGTGGTGCATGTCGATGATGCCGCCGAGCGGGTAAAGCGACAGATTGGCAGGCCAAGCAGGGTTCAGAATTTCCGGAAACAGGTGGTTGGGATTCTGGAGGAGACGCCGGAGCTGGCTTCGCTGGAGATCCTGCGGCGAGTGCGAGAGGCGGGCTATCAGGGTGGCAAGACTGCGCTCTACGAATTGGTCGCCTCGCTGCGAACCAAGACGGCCAAGCCGCTGGTGCGTTTCGAAGGTCTTCCCGGGGAGTTCAGTCAGCACGATTTCGGGGAAGTCGAGGTGGGGTACTTGAATGGCACGCGACCGCGGATTCATTTCTTCGCTTCGCGTCTGAAGTACTCGCGCTGGGTGCGCGTCAGTCTAGTGAAGGATGAGAAGGTGGAAAGTTTGGTCCGGACCCTAGCTGAGCACCTGGCCAGCTGGGGCGGCCGTCCGTTGCTCTGTGTGTTTGATCGACCGAAGACGATTGCTCTGCAGTGGCGGAAGAACGGCGAGGTCACGGAATGGAACCCGGTATTTGCTTACGCCACGTTGGAGATGGGCGTGGGGGTGGAGTTGTGCTGGCCGTATCAGGCCCGGCAAAAAGGCAGTGTCGAGAACCTGGTGGGTTTCGTCAAGTCCTCGTTTTTCAAAGTGCGTCGTTTTTATGACGCAGAAGATCTGGAGCAACAACGGGGAGATTGGGAGCGGGAAGTGAATGAGCAACGCCCATGCCGCGCGACCGGAATCATTCCCGCGGTGCGTCTGGCAGAAGAAGCGCCGCGACTGCGCCCCTTGAAAGTAAAGCCCGAAGAGTTGGCCTTGCGCATTCCGGTTTATGTCGGTCCGACCGGAACGGTGGTGCACGAGGGTCACGCGTATTCCATGCCGCCGGAAGCCATCAGCATGCCGGGCACGTTGTACCCTGTACGCGCAACGAGTGCGCATCGTGGCCGGGCGTTGTGAAGCGGAGCATCCCCGAAGTTCGCTGCCCAGGAGAGCTCCTGGTTAGCCGAGCATCGCGCCGCGATGATCTCGGCCATCTCCGGGAAACGCGGCAAACGCTACTTGAAGCGGCAGCAGTTGCTGGAGCTGCCAGCTCTTCTGTATCTGACCGAGATTGTCCATCGCCGGCCGCGGCAGTGGTTTGAGGATGTCGATCGGCTACACCAGATTTTACAGAGCCATGGTCCGGAGGTTCTGCGGCGCGCCATAGTGGAAGGGCTGAAGCAGCAGATCTACGGTGCCTTTTTTGTGGAGAGAGCCTTGCAAGGCGAGTTGAGCTTTTCCGAGGTGGTGCAATGAAGCGACGAAAAGGGGGTGCTATGGGTCGACCGCGTGAGCGATCGTCGTTCCTAGCCGAACTTCCGCAGTTTCGCGTTAATTAAAGAAAAATTTTATAACCCTGATGCGCTTTTCACGGGGAAGTTTTTTGTTTTCACGAAGTATGATTGCAGCGCACAACGCGAACTCGCTTGTAGTGAAGACCGGTCCTATGGA
>JAFATF010000228.1 GCA_019244045.1 Acidobacteriota bacterium | reverse complement strand
CCGCACCCAGCAATGGAACCTCGGCCTCGATAGCGATATCATTTGTCATGGCGTGATCTCCTCCGGTGGCGCCAACCGCCGGGTCTTGCGTTGCGAATTAGGAGATTACGCCACCTTCAAATTTCCACCACCCAAGCGACACGGCCGTGATCGGCCCGGTCGACAAGACCACCGAGAACGCACCTACGCACCGCGTCTACACAGCCGGCCAGCGCTACGAGCTCGGCGCCGGGTGGAGCCAGGTCGCCAAGTCGAGCGGCGAGACCTACATCGGCCTCAAGCTCGGCAGCCCGGAACTCGGCCCTCAGTGGGTGCGCTGCCGCCTCGTCAGGCTCGAGCAGCCGGCCGAAGACGGCACAACCCACGTCATCCTGTGGGAAGCGCGCGAACGCTGAGCCGCGCTCCGCCCCGCCGCCACCGTGCGGCGGGGTTTTCACTGCCATCTCACCACGGCGCCAGCCATCCCATTGTCATTGACGGCTGAAGAAAACAGCCGCCAAGGAAGACAGCCATGCTAACAACGGCAAGGCGACGGCCGCACCGGAAGGGGGAGAGACCCAGGCTCCGGGAATAGTCCGAACCAAAATGTCTTCAACGAATTTCCAGTGTACCATGCCGGGCAGACTGCCTCGAGGACGAACGGTCCCCTCCAATTTTGCCGAGCGTAAGGAGCGCGCCCGGGCGCGCAAGTTTTATTAACGCTCGACAAAATCGGCACCTCCCTTCGCCGGCAAGCCGGCCGCCCCTTGAGGGGCGATCCTCGACCCAACCCACCCCGGCATGCCGCGCGTCTCCCGTCTTCAAGAAAAAGGAGAGACGCGATGCTTACAATCGACGACCAAATCTGGCAGCTTCGTGTTGAGTTAAACAATTGCGGCTTCAGCCGCCGCGAGCGCAGGCAAGCCGAAGCCGAACTGAAACGGCTTATGGCAGAACAGGCTGAACTCGACCGGGTGTTCGATCAGGCGCTCGAGGCTCTCGATCGAGAGAGGTAAATCAGACCCTGCGCCGGTGCATCGCTGCCGGCGCAGCCCACGTGAATTTACTTCGCCGCCTCGCTCGCTATCTCTTGCGACGCGGTTTCCGCTTCCCGTGCCGCGGCCTCTCTTTTGAGACGGCGCTTGCGATGAAGAGCAAGTTGGAGCCGCGCCATCTCTCTCGCATTATCGTCGATGACCTCGTCGACCATAGGTTCGGGTTGCAGCAACACCTGAAAATGCGGCACATGGTGGCCCATGAAGAGACTGCATGACGCTCAGACTCAGCCTGGCGACCATTCCACGCCCGACAGTTGACCAACACTGGCGTGGTCATATTCCGTCCTACCATCAAACCCCAGGAGGTGTTTGCCGTTGTGGGCCTCGTCCAATACCTCCCGGAATATTCCGAACCGGAAACCGGTCTTTTTGTATGGTCATACACAGTGCGGTTCGCCAACTTCGGAGACCAACCAATACAACTGCTAGGCCAAAAATGGCTGCTCCGGGACGAAGGAGGGAACGTCCGTAAGGTTATGATCGCGAGCGTCGGCGGCCTGCAACCAACCCTGCAGCCCGGCGATACGTATGCCTATGAAAGCGGAGTCCCGCTACCCACCCCACGTGGCGACATGACCGGCGCTTTTGGGTTTTGCACCGCCAACGATGCACCATCCATCATCGAAACCCGACATTTTGAGTTGCAAGCGCCCGAAGCTATATCCGCACGGATAAAACAGCCACACCTATCATTAGATAATACGCAAGATGTATCAGCATTCGCTTCACATCTCACGCAATACAAGAATGATGTATATCAGAACCGCGACACCGAGCTACGCATTAGTAATTTGAAAAATATTTCTTTAGCTGGTCGCCATCGGATCATACGATATTTGCTTCATATTTTTCATTTCAACCAGAACAAAAAAACTGTTGTTGCTTTCCGCAAACTGGCACGAGGCCTACCTAGCATAGCGGCGTGCGAGATCTTCATCACCAACGCACCACGAAGCCACAAGCTCGACATCGTGATCAAATGGTGGCGCCATCGCGAGGATATCGACTTCCTCCGGACTTATGATATTGGCAACAACACGAGCGCCGAACCGAATCTTACTCAAATTCGATTGCTCGCCGCCTATGAAGCTTTACAGAAAATCGATCTATCGGATCCAACGCTGACGAACAGCGATCGTTTGCGTCTCGCCTCGCGTCTGGTCGGAACCTATCAGCGGCTCCAAAAACAAAATCTGCAAGGCGTAGAGATCGGCAGTACTCCGCAATTGCGCCTTGCCCACCGCATTCTGAAAGCCAACCAACGGCTTAAGCGGCCGGACAAGAATCCGTAGCAGGAACACCTCCATATAAAACATATGGACGGCAGGCTGGACATCCCATCTTAACCAGCTTACCCTCGTGCGCAACAGTTGACCGCATCAAAGAGCGGTCGACCTATGGAGGGTAAGTTATTGCCGAATTTTCCAATGCGTTCGGCGCTCACTGAGTCGGAGTTTTCCACCCAGATTCGCGATTCGATACCCATCCAAATCCTGGATTTCGACCGCCGGTGGAAAATATCCGCATCCGAAACGATCCTGTTATTTCAATGGGCTGCGGTGAATGCGGCAATCCATGAATATCGAATCATGGACAAATCCCAATGACTCGTCCAAAGCCATCCTCTGTGGATTACATGTCACAAGCGCAGGAAACCTCCATGCCGACAAGCACAAACGCCGCCCGTCAACGCTCCCGTAGGCGCCGCATTGTAGCTGCCGGAGAGCAAGAGGTGATGTTTAAGCTACACAGTGACACGGTAGCGCTCATCGATGCGATCAAAGCCCGCTGCGGATTGCGCAATCGTGGCGAGGTCCTCGAACACGTGAATTCAGCACGCGAATTGCTGAAATTAGTCGAAATCAGGAGGGAAACCGCCCAGCAGTAAGCCTTATAACGCAAGAGGCCGCCCTGCAAGGCGGCCTCTTGGTATTCTTGTTGACGGGCCTTTTCGGCAGCCGTTGGGACGATCACAGCCCCAACCTAGCCAAAAAATTCCGTCCTTGTCAAATGGAAACTGGCATTTCCATTAGCGGGGTTGTTTTGCCCAATGCAAGCACCCTATGGAGGAAGCGATGGAAGTTTATGGCTCCCAGGGCGATCGCATGTTCCAGTCTTCTCTGACTGACTGCATTCGCAACCGCGAAGCGGTGCGACTTCCCTGCTCGTCTCCACCAATCACTCCTTTGCAGTCCCCAAAATTTCGGAGCCGCAGCGGAGCATCCCCATTCAGCACATGAATTGCTGAATTCATTCGAACAAAGGAGGCGAACCACCCAGTAACAACAACCCAGAAACACGAAAGACCGCCTTGGCGGGCGGTCTTCGTTAATTCTTGTTGACGGGCCTTTTCAGGCAACGGTTGGAATAATCGCAGCCCCAACCTAGCCAAAAGACGCCGTTCTTGTCAAACGGAAATTGGCGTTCCGTTAACGGGAGAGGCTTGCCCGTCGCGATCCAACCAGTATGGAGAACGACGATGAACATTGATGATAGCGCCCATGAGGCGCCACAGGAGAGCTTTGCCCAATCCCAAAGTCGCGCAAACGGTTGCCGGCGAGTCACACTCGAAATGCGGGCCTGGTACGACCGCGCCGATAGCTTCAAGGGACTGCCGGCTGGTACGGCCAAACCGCTGACATTCCTTTACGCCTTCAAAGAGGCGGAGCCCTATCTTCACCTGCCAGCGCACACCTATAAGCTGGTCGACTGGCTCGTGCGCCTCACCAAGCCGCAAGACTGGGAGGAGGGCAGCCGGCCGATCGCATGGCCAGAAGCCCGGCGCCAGGCCGAATTTCTCGGCGTGTCACCGCGCGCGGTGCAGATGTTGAACCGCGCGCTGCAGGAGGCCGGGATTTTCGTCATGCGCGACGACCCGCAAGGCCGTCGCTATGGCCATCGCGACCCCAAAACCGGCCGCATCACCAAAGCTTTCGGTTTCGATCTCTCGCTGCTGATGGAGCGGCACGAGGAGTTCAAAAAGATCGCCGCCGAAGCCGAGATCGAACGCAACTATATGAAAAAGCTGCGGCAGCGGAAGACCCTTGCGCGCAAGGCCATTGACCAGGCGGCTGAAGAACTGGCGGTACAAGGCTATGACAGCGAGGCCTTGCAATGCCTGTTGCAGGAAAAGGCCGAGTTGGTCGAAACCGGCAGCCAGTGCGACCGGTCTGATCAGCTCACGCTGGTCGTAAAGGCCCTGGAGCGCCGTAGAGATGAGATCCAGCAGATGCTGAGGGACCTCATCAAACCTATGGAAATATCGCCCATGGGCGAAAAAAACGGCGCCCACAATACATCTACAACCTTAAATGATAATGATAATTATCATACTGTAATCGCAGCCAAGGAGTGTAGTCGGGTCGAGACACAACCAGCGCCAAACGACCCTAGCCCATCCAAATCGAAGCACCTGTTTCCGGAAACACTGCACATCACACCGGCGACACTGGTTGAGCTCGCCCCGCGGCTAGCGCCCTATATGCCGGCGCGGACCAGTGACAAAGACTGGCCGTCGGTCGTCGATGCAGCGTTGTACCTGTCCGGCGAAATGGGCATCAACCGCACCCTTTGGGGACGTGCCTGCGACGTGATGGGCCGCGAATATGCCGCAGTCGCCATGGCCATCGTGTCGACAAAACAGCAGGGGAATGAACCAGGGCAGATCAACAGCTCACCGGGTGGATATTTCGCCGGCATGCTGCGGAAATTCGAGAAAAACCCGCAGGATTTATGCCTGTCCCGTACGCTCTGGAAACTGAAGGAAGAGATCTGGGGCACAGAAGGCCACAAGGAGCGGCGCGAACTCGAGAAGGCCCGCCGGCATTCGTTCGAGCCCGACCTGGCGATGACATCAGCTGGCAGTTTCAGGCCGATCGGAACTGTGCTGCAGCGCCAACCAACCGCGCTGTTACCGCCAACGCGTCCAGCACTCCCGGCGCCTTCCGGCAATTCTGTGGCCGGCACCGGCAATTCCAAGGCCTGGGGCCCATCATCCGCATTGCTCGATGAGGCGCGGCAAGTCGGGCTTCGCATTCGCCAGCAGCAGCAACACCGTGACGAGGGGGGCAAATCCCCATTCGCCAAGCCAGAGGACAGCAAGAAGACCTAACCGTCCGCTCGGCAGCTGCAAGCGCACAAAACTCAGAGCGTATTACAGTGGGTTTTTACCGGCCCCCGCTCTGCACGAAGTCGGCGGGGGTGACAATCGAGATGCCGCGAAACGGATTGAGTGCGAGCAGATCGCGGTCGCCCGTGACGATCAAATCGGCGCGGCCGTTGACCGCCAGCTCAAGAAATTTGTCGTCCCTCACATCGCGGCAGGCGGCAATGCGCTCTGTTATGTTGACCAACTCGGCCGTCGCCATCAACTCGCGCAGCCAATCCCGGAAGCGCGGATCGATCAGCGGCATGAGGCGCGGTCGGTCCAGAGTAACGAACAACTCCTGTTCGGTGATTGTGGATTTGAGGAACAGATGATTTGCAGCGACGAGATGAATCGCCGTCTCCGGTGGCGAATTTTCCTTTAGCCCGGCGCTGATGAAGACATTGGTATCGACAACGACCCTCATCCAAGCAGCGGTTGTGCTTCGGTGCGCGCCTCGTCGATCAGCCGATCAATATCCTCATCGGTCAGCCCGGCCGCAATCACCCGCGCGCGGCAAGCACGCCGGCCAGGGATCAGCTCGTCCGGCTCTATCGTGATAGTCACGTGATCGTGCGGATCGAGGCCACGCCGGGCCAGCTCGGCAGCAACTTCGCTCACCGTGGTTTCGATTACTTCACTTTTGCGAACGTCATCGGGCATCGGTTTTGCTCCTTCCCTGGAATCTAGGCCCACGCCGACCAAGCGTCAAATCAGTGCCGGCTTATCGAGAAGTAGGTCCCTCTTGCTGAATCATGCCCAAGTTGCAACATCACTGTCGCAACACAGACGCACACACATGGGAGAAACTGGCACCGAAACGCCGCTCGCGGCCGCACGCATGATGCTTAGTATCTTCGTCAGTGTCGGCGCCGGGCATTTTCATGTCACCTGGACCAATGGCGAAGCGGAGCCTCGGCGCGCGCGGTCATTGCGCCAGTCACTGGCGGCGCTCGGAGGGCCCCTGCCCCACGCCGACAATGACGACTGGCCCAATGCGATCCATATTGCCCGCATCGGCGCCGCCGATCTCGATCGCATAATGCCAACCATGCTGGAGACGGCTTTTGCCGATCATCTCAATCTCAATGTGCGGCCCTATGGCGAGAGCGTATGGTTTATCCAGCTCGATGACATCCCACCCGATACCCTGGGCCGCGTTTCCGCAGCCATGTTTCTGCACATCGAAACTTCGCCCGGCAAACATCAAGCTTGGCTGGCACTGCCCGGGACTCACAACCGCGAATTCGCGCGCCGCGTCCGCCGCGGCGCCGGCAGTGACCCGACGGCCAGTGGCGCCGGCAAGATTGCCGGCTCACTCAATATCAAAGCCAAATACGCGCCCAATTATCCGCGTGTTGCCATCCGCGCCGTCCAGTCTGGTCGTCTCACCTGTATCGCCGAGCTCGACCAGCTTGGCCTCGTAGCATCTGTTGAGGAATTTGCGTTCGTTTCCGAGCCGTTCAGGTCAACCCAGACTTTTTCAGGCACGACCGAGAAATGGCCGAGCTCTGCGATGAGTCTCGACAAGGCGCCGCGCAACCGCGACGGCACCAGTCCCGATCGCAGCCGCGCCGATTACTGGTGGTGCTTTCTTGCGATCCAGTGGGGCCACGACATCATCACGACGGCCGATCGCTTGCTCGAAGAAAGCCGCAAGGCCCGCGAGAAAGGGCATAGCTATGCCCTCCAAACCGCCCGGCAAGCCGCCGCAGCCGTTGACCGAAGGCGCCGCCAGTAGACCACGGCTCCCACGCGCAACTTGCCCGCAAGAATTATTCAGCCTAGACTACATTGAACCTATTTCCGGCAGTTGGTCGTTGGCAGGATTGGCGAATCCATGCAAACGCAACGGCATGAGCACGGATCGAGCGGTCGCCACGCCGCACCCAACGGGTGAACAACCATTGGTAGAGTATGGCAAGGAGCGGTCGGTGATCGCCGACACGTTTGCCGGCCGGGTTCACATGGAGTGGGAGGCGGGCGAGCGGGCTGCGATGACCCCGCTTGGCCAGCTTCCGTTTTTTATTGAGTATCTGAA
>JAFATF010000121.1 GCA_019244045.1 Acidobacteriota bacterium | reverse complement strand
CGCACTTCCGGGAAATCGAGATCGAGTGTAGCGAGGAGACCCCCCGGGGCGGCATCAAGGTGTCGAAGCAGCTTCCAGCCACTGCCATCATTTTTGTCGAAGGCGCCGGCACTAATCTTGTACCGTTGCATCCCGCACCTTGGCGGCCGATTGTAATAACCTTCAATGCAGAGCTTGAGGTTATTGCGAGCGACGGGGAGCGCCGGGTGATCGGCGCGGGTGAAGTGGTGTTGGTCGAAGACACTACCGGTAAGGGCCATATCACAAAGGTACTCGGTGACAAGCTCGGCCTTATCTTCGTGCGAATTGACTGACAGCTGGTGACGAGTTCGGTAGGCAATGCCAATTTAAGGCATCTGACCCGCGCTCCTCTGATTGGGATGCTGTACTCGACAAGCGTGGGTGGCAGCGAGTTTGGCAACCTGCGTCCAGTCAAAAATCAAGATTAATGCAAAAAAATTAGCGCCTTGATTTAAAAGTGCTTTTCCTTTGCATAAATTACCGCCATAACTAAGCCCATGAAATACGGCTATGCACGGGTACCGCCCGGCGGAAAAAGCGAGAGCGTCGAGGCCCAAGTGCGGCACCTAACCCGAGCTTCCTTCTTGGAGTCAGCGCAACATCTTGATCCGCAAGGATTCTCTGAAAGCCGTAGAGGCTGCTACTAGGTACAGCAGACGATCTCGTCCGCTCGCGTAGAAGCCGACCGGCCGGCATTGCACGACGCCCTGGAATTCGCGCGCAGCGGCGACACGCGCATCGCTTGCAGCATAGCTCAGTGAAGGATTTCCCCCTCACTTTACAATGTCAGTGTAGCTCTCGAGGATCAAGGAAGACACCGTATTCATTTACCTCCGTATCATCTGCGCTGCCCCGAGCGTCCTGCCAGGATACGCCAACAACTCCTGTTGTCGGGTCGACTGCAATGTTGGTGTGAATCTTTGTTGCTTGCGATGGATCGTCGGAAACGCTGAACGGATTGCTCCACGTCACTCCCTTATCATCGCTCCATATCAGGTAAGGTCTGGTTGCAAAGCTATTGATATTGGGTCGATTGTTATAGAGTACATATAGGCGGCCTGGATGCTGGCTGGACTTATCCACTGCGATTTCGGGGCTCCCTGGTAGTATATAGTTGTTATGCGGCTGCGGCGGAAATTGTGAGCAATCGCCAAAGGCGCTTAGCGCAAAATACCGAGGATTAGAAAAGCTGTCATCGGCAAGCCCATGTTCTAGCACATTGAGCCAACTATGCGCGTTGTCTTGAAGTAGCTCAAGGTACGTGCCTTTGACGTTGCCCTGCTGGAGCGAGAGATAAACCGTGCCATTTGGGTCTACGTCCATTGATCCCCATGCACCTATATTGCTGCCTGGTACGACGTATTGCTTGAACGACGGCAGGTCAATATTGGCAACCCCAAGACCTTTAATGCGCAATCCGAAGGCTCTCTGCTGGTATTCGTTTGGAGCGCACGTATTGAACGCATCGCCAGTACTGATCCATACGGTATCGTAGTTTAAATTCGTTGCGTCAGGGCCGGTGGCGAGAAAATCATAATCGATACCATGATAGAAAGGGCGAACATTTGCCGGTACTTGACTTGGGACAAGCGGCGTTATTGTTTCGATGAGGTGGAAAGTCTCACCTTTATCGGCACTATACACGAGATACAAGATACCGGTGTAAGGGGAACCTGGGGCCTGCGCATCGGCATTATAGGTAATCCACAACCCACCAAAACGATCAAACCGCGAATGCTCGTCGGTTCCACCGATCGGTAGATTCGGGTCCAGCGGTTGGTTCGTATTATTAGGATCGGCTAGCCCCAACAGCTTCTTGGTCCAGGTCCTACCGCCATCGAATGAACGCGAGAGAACAAATCCGACGCGAGACTCTTTGCGTTGCTGGTAGGTTACCGCGACGGTATTCTCGTCGGCTGGATCAACTGTCACTCCACCTTCGGCATAGGTGTATTGGGGGCTTAAGTCTTCCCCGCCTGGCGTTCGGCTTAGGTTGACAATGCGTTCCCACTTGAACGTTTTGCCGAAATTACTCACTTGGTATTTGGCTAGCGCATAACTTTTATATGGCTGATCCGGGGAATTTCCAGGGAGTTGAGCCGAATTGTCCGCCCAAGTTGTATAGAAATGGCCGTCGTAAAACCCCGATGTTATGTCATTAAAGTCACCATAGTCGAAGGTATAAGAGGGGGTCCCTCCGGCGAGATCGGCAACATCATTCACATTGTATTTGAAAGAGTCCGAGAAACCTAGCGATATCTGAAAATTGGATATGATCACATCAGGTACTTCGCCAATCTGATAGGTGACGTGTGCCGGGAGAGTCGCAAACGTTCCCACACCGACTGGGAAATCATCTGGCGCGGAAAATTGCAGCCGCCCTTGGTTGTCAATATATCCTGTGTAATTCAAACCGGGAGTAACGCTGCTGCCGACCATAAACTTAATCGGAAGCCCGCCCATCGGTCGAAATTGCACAGGAATGTTGTTGTCAACAGTGTCAATATATCCGCCCAGTGGATAGTTAGCAGGCAATGGCGGATACTCATTTGAGGAGGTGGAATGTGCAATGGGGAAGTCAGGTATACTGAACAGAGCTGGAAAGTAATTGCGACTTTGGTCGAAGCTTGGACTGGTGTGACTGGAAGCAAAAGTTTGCGTGATCGCCGGAATATCGACGGTTACATTGTTGTTTTGATCCTTCTGAATCGACATGGTTAAGCTGAACGGTTGGCCAACCGGTTGGACGGAAATATCCATTTCGGATAGAGTCACAGTTACATCATCAGCGTTTGCCGGTGCAGCGGATGATATCGTGACGATTAGGCTGAGCGCACCGAAACCCCACTTGATACCTGTAGATATAGAGGGCCGCCGCCACTTGTAACCATGATCGGGGTCGTTTGTACTTGTCATCGATTTCTTCTTGCCCCTTTTTATCAAGGCTCATCCGCATTTTCGGTGCAGGCTGGTGACGGTAGCCGGAGGAAGGGACATATAAAGGAACTGCTTCCTTTGCGTGACCCATCCTGTTTCCAAGATCGCTGTTGTCGCTGGTCCCGTCTGGTCTGACGGTTGATCGGCTTCTGCCCTCACCTGATCACATCATTCTGATCACCCGGTCAACCGGGGACCGCGCCGCGTGCCCGCTGTGCCATCAGCCCAGTGCCCGTGTCCACAGTTCCTATTCGCGCCGTCTTGCAGACTTGCCCTGGCAAGGGCGTATCCTCGACCTGCACCTGCATGTCCGGCGCTTCCGCTGCACGAACCGCGATTGCCGGCGCCGTATCTTCGCCGAGCGTCTGGCTCTTACGCAGCCCAAAGCAAGGCACACCCT
>JAFATF010000094.1 GCA_019244045.1 Acidobacteriota bacterium | reverse complement strand
ATTGGCGGGGAAGGAGTGAGTTGCGGATATCTGCGACAACCTGACCTGACGGCGGCCAGGTTTCTGCGCGATCGATTTCGAGCAGATCCTTCCGCCATGATGTATCGAACCGGCGACTTGGGGCGTTACTTGCCCGATGGGAAACTTCAATTCCTGGGGCGTAGCGACCACCAGGTTAAGCTTCGCGGATTCCGCATCGAGCTCGGCGAAATCGAGAGTCTGCTCGAACAACAAGCTAACGTGGAGCTGGCGGTCGTCAGCCTGCGGGAGGAGGTTGCCTATGACCGGCGGCTCGTTGCTTACGTCGTACCCCGCCCAGGTGCGGCTGTACGTAAGTCCGATCTGCGGAATGGTTTGAGGCGAAGCCTGCCAGACTACATGCTTCCAAGCGTTTTTGTCATTGTCGACAAGCTCCCTCTGAGCGCCAACGGCAAAGTGGATCGTAACGCTTTGCCTGCCCCAGAAGAAGGCGACCACGAAGCCTATAGCGAATTTGTTTCTCCCCGGACGCCCACCGAAAAGCGTTTAGCCGCCATTTGGAGCGAGATGCTCCGCCGCAATCACCTCAGCGTCGCCGACAACTTCTTTGCGCTCGGCGGGCATTCATTGATGGCGACACAAGTCATTGCCCGCATACGGACGCAGTTCAGCTGCGATCTACCGTTGCGTGCAATATTTGAATGTCCAACCATCGCCTCTTTGGCGCGAATCATCGATGGAGGTCAAGTCCATAAAATTGACTCCGACGAGCCGGCTTTGCAACCCGTTGGTAGGCAAGCTTTTCAGTTCAGACGCGCGGCTAAGTGAGCGCTGAAGCCTTGCCCGGCCACATTTCCTCCCCCCTTAACCGATGCGGTACCCATGTGCAAAGCTTTGCATGATGCTCATGCGGCGTGGGGTTAAACAAAACGACTGATTACAAGCGAGATACGCGGTATGATCCGGTGAGCCGAGGTAGAGGAATCGCAATCCTGAGTCTCACCTTCCCGTGGCAAGCGGCTCATGATCCAATAGAAGGCAACGGTTCGGCTAGATAGCATAGATATAGACAATAGGTAACGTGAACGAAACACAAAATAGCCCGGGGAAGCTTACGACTACCGAATACGCGGGCGATAACCTGCTAGCGTTCCCTTTGTCGTTTGCGCAGCAACGGCTGTGGGTGCTCGACCAACTCGAGGAGAGTAGCGTCGCTTACAACGTTCCCCTCGCTCTGCGTATCCGCGGGCATCTGCTGCTTGAGGCCCTCGATCGGGTGCTGGCCGAAGTCTTGCGGCGCCATGAGGTACTTCGGGCAACTTTTGAACAGCAGAACGACGGGCCGCTTCAGATTATCTCGCCAGCGCAGGGGGTTAGTTTCCCGCTCCTCGACCTGTCGCATCTCTCCGAGCTGGAACGGCTTTCGCAAGCCCAACATATCGCCGCCGGCGAGAAAAAGCAGCGTTTCGATTTGGCTCGCGGCCCCGTTTTCCGAACACGGCTCGTGAAGCTGGCAGCTGATGACCACGTGCTGTTCATCACCGTCCACCACATTGTGTGCGATGGTTGGTCGCAACGAATTCTGTTGCGAGAGTTGTGCATGCTTTACGAACAGCTGGCGTTGCGGACAGCGGTCTGTCTGCCCGAGCTGCCCTTGCAGTACACCGATTTCGCGGTCTGGCAGCGAAAGTACTTGTCTAGCCCGCGCATCGAAGAGCAACTCAAGTACTGGACAAGCCGCTTGGCGGGCGCGCCGCCGGCTCTCGAGTTGCCCAACGATCATCCGCGACCGTCGCGGCAGAGCTTTCGCGGCGCTAAATTTTCCGGTTCGATTGCGAGCGACCTCCTTCGCCGACTTGAACAACTAAGCCAGGGGGAAGGGGTCACGCTATTTATGGTTCTGTTGGCGGCGTTTACTGTTCTGCTGTCGCGCTGGAGTGGACAAGAAGACATCGTGCTGGGGTCACCTATTGCCGGCCGCAGTCGTGTCGAGCTGGAAAATCTCATAGGACTCTTTGTCAACACCCTGGCCTTGCGCACCGACCTTTCAGCAAATCCGAGCTTCCGCGAGTTGCTTGCACAAGTTCGGGAAACTACGCTCGGCGCCTACGCCCACCAGGACGTCCCGTTCGAAAAAATCGTCGAAGCGCTGAAGCCGGAGCGGGACCTCAGTCGCAACCCCATCTTCCAAGTCATGTTTGCGCTGCAAAACATGCCAAAAGAAATTGCGACGATTTCCGGGCTTGAGATCACCCCCTTCGGTAATGCCGAATCGACGAGCGCCAAGTTTGACCTGCTGCTGACGGCCAATGAGACAACCGCAGGCATGCGCCTCGCCTGGGAGTACAGTACGGACTTGTTCGAGGCTTCTACGATCGAGCGCATGCACGATCATTTTGTTCGCCTGCTGAATGGCATCGTAGAGAATCCGAACCAGGCTGTTTCCGATCTGCCTCTTCTTGCTCCTCGCGAGCGTGAAGCAATCCTAATTGGCTTCAATAGCACCCAGAAAACCTTTAAACCCGATTTTGATCTCGGAGGTTTGTTCGAGCAGCAGACCGAGCGCACTCCTGGTGCCATCGCGGCGGTGGCCGGAGATCGCAAGCTCTCCTATGCCGAGCTGAATGCGCGCGCCAATCAGCTGGCTCGCTACCTGCGCAAGCGAGGAGTTCGTCCTGAGGTGCTAGTGGGCATCTCCCTGAATCGCTCGCTCGACATGTTGGTTTCGATCCTCGCCGTGCTCAAGGCTGGAGGCGGCTATGTTCCGCTCGACCCTGCCTACCCCAAATCTCGCATACAAGCGATGCTCGAAGATTCCGGCACGGCAATCATCATTACCGAAAAGAGCCTCGAGGAACACCTGCCCCCGGGGCGAGAGCTCATCTGCCTCGACCAGGAAAGCGCGCGCCTGCACAGTGAGCCCAATCAAAACCTCGATGGCATGGCCGAAGCGCGAAACCTCGCTTACGTGTTATTCACGTCGGGGTCAAGCGGAAGACCGAAAGGAGTTGCCGTCGAACACCGCCAGGCGGCTAATTTCATTCAGTGGGCGCAAACGGTTTTCAGCGCGGAAGAACTGGCGGGGACGCTATTCTCGACATCGGTTTGCTTTGATCTCTCCGTCTTCGAAATGTTTGCGCCCTGGAGTGTGGGGGGAACGGTTATTTTGGCCGAAAATATCCTGCGCTTGCCTGAGATTGCCCGGTTAAACAGGATTACCCTCCTCAACACGGTGCCTTCGGCGATGGCCGAACTTGTGCGCTCCGTCCATCTGCCGGATTCAATCATCACCATCAATTTGGCAGGAGAGCCACTCTCACCCGTTCTCGTCGCAGACCTCTACAGTCGAACGGGGGTTCGCCACGTGTACAACCTCTATGGCCCCACCGAAGCCACCACCTATGCTACCTATACACGCGTCGAGTCAGGTGCCGAGGTAACGATTGGAAAACCCATCGCCAACGCGCAAGCTTACGTTCTCGATACCCACCTGAATCCTGTCCCGCTTGGAGCGGTCGGTGAGTTGTATTTGGGGGGGGCGGGGGTAGCGCGTGGCTACATTGGCCGACCCGATTTGACGGCTGAACGTTTCCTGCCTGACCCATTCGCCTCCCGTCCAGAAGCTCGGGTCTACCGCACGGGCGACCTATGCCGATGTCGAGTCGATGGCACGCTCGAGTACCTGGGACGTAGAGACCACCAGGTCAAACTGCGCGGCTTCCGAATTGAACTGGGCGAAATTGAAAGTGTGCTTGAGCGCTTTGCGCCCGTTCAGCAAGCTGTCGCTATGGTTGCAGATGTCGAGCGAGAACAACGTCTGGTGGCTTATGTCGTTGCCAAGCCAGGCAAGGAGGTTTCAACAGCACAGCTGCGCCACCATGCCGAGCAACATATGCCCGCTTACATGGTCCCCAGCATTTACCTGCTGCTCGAAAAATTGCCTCTAACGAGTAACGGCAAAGTGGACCGCCGCGCCCTGCCAACGCCTGGTGTAACCAGGCAAAACCCTGCCGAGCTTACTCCCCGCGATGAGGTCGAGCGCATGCTGGTCAAGATCTGGACCCGAGTTCTGCGACTGCCGTCAGTGGGCGTGATTGAAAACTTCTTTGAGCTGGGAGGTCATTCCCTACTAGCGGTACGAATGCTGGCAGAAGTTCGAAAAGAAACGGGTCAGGAGATTCCCTTGGCGACCCTGTTTCAAGGGGCTACGGTGGAGTACCTGGCACGCGTGCTTCGCAACGGCAGCGCTCGGCAACACGAAATGGTTGTGCCCGTCCAGCCCGAGGGCTCTAAGCCCCCGTTGTTCGGCATCGTTGTTCCGGGTGCAAATCCCCTTGGCTACCTCGCCCTCTCGCGCCACTTGGGCAAGGACCAGCCCATCTTCGAAATCCAAGGTCCCGGACCAAGACTGCGGCGGCCGTACATGGCCACGGAATTTGAAGCCTTGGCCGCCGAGTACATCCGCGCCATGAAAGCGACTCAGCCCCACGGCCCATACTACTTGGCGGGAATGTGCGAAGGCGCCCGCATCGCGTTTGATATGGCTCGCTTGCTCGAGGCGGCAGGCGAAAGCGTGGGCCTGCTGGCAATCCTTGACACTTGGGTTCTCGAGAACAGTCAGAATCGCCTTCTTTGGAAGATCGACTATTATTCTGGACGCCTGAAGAAATTTTGGCGCCGTTCCCCGGCGGAAAAATGGAGTGAGGTTCGGCAATGGGCCGAAAACCGTTACGGTTCCTCGCGCCCCGAGGGTCTCTGGCCGCAAGTATACTGGCCGGGCAAGGACTTTGTTCCGGCTAAGTGTTCAGCAAAAATAACAGTCTTTAAGATTCCCAAACAGCCGTTCTTTTATATCAATGATCCTAAACTCGGCTGGGGAACGCGCACCAGTGGAGAGGTCGAAGTGCAATTGGTTGAATCCAAGCACCTGGCACTGTTGCGCGAGCCTTATGTTCGTGCCCTGGCTCAAAAACTCGCATCATGTTTGGAGCGCGTCTGTGCCACGACCAATTTTGAGGAGCAAAATGGCAAGGCATTGTGTGCGGATGCGGTGACCTGATCGCTCTTTGGCTCTGGGCTCACCCGCGGCAGCACGACCGGGGTGCGCCTCTCTGGCTGCTCATGTGCTTTCGATCGCGGCATCGGTTAGACAACATCAAGACCTTGTTTTCCACCAGCTCGAAGGAACTGTTGCCATCCCAGTAGCGGTTGCCATCTTTGGGGTGGCCGTGGGCCCACCGTCTTCGAGTCTCTCTCTAAGCACGATCTCTCGCCCCGATGGTTAGCGGCAACGCGAGGTCCCCTACTCGGCAGCCTGCCATTCTCCCGCTACGACCTCTGCATCGGGCGCCTGGGAAGGGCCCTGTCAGCCAGCAAGACGCCTGGTATCTCTCAGGCGAGTCAATGCGAGAAGGTGCGCTTCAAGCCAGGGCAAGCAGGCAGGAGGGCACTGCTGGCAAGAACGGGCCCAGGCGATGAATAGGGAAAGCCTGGACCGGCGGCGGAGGCTTGAGGTCGAACCCAGTGCTTTCGCTGTGTCGTTATTTCACTTTGGCAAAGATGATGACTAGCGTGTACAAGGCCAACGACTCAATCAAGGCCAGGCCTAAAATGAGCGCCAGCTGAATTCCCGGCCGCGCCGCTGGATTGCGCGCCAAACCTTCCGCTGCCGCAGCTGTCGCCCGAGCCTGAGCTAGCCCACAAACGGCCGAAGCGATGGCCATGGCAAATCCAGAAGTGATGGCAACCCAGTTGGTCTCCGCGGCGGCGGGCCCCTGCGCGAGGGCCGGCATGGCAAAACAGATCGCCGACAATCCCATGAAAATGTAGCTGAATGTTCGCATTGTCTTTGTTTCCTCCGTCCTACTATAAGGTGGCCAGCAGTGGGTGGTTGACGCCGTACCGTGCAGGCGCCCTCACGCTGTTGGCGAAAAGCTACGCCGTGCGAATACTTGCAACTGGCCCGACTCGCCTGGCTCGAGGGTGGAGCTTGCAAAACCGCAGACTAATGTTCAGTTGCCACCGCCCCCTGCAGGTACACCGTAACCAGCAAAACGAAAATGTAGGTTTGCAAAAACGAAACTCCGATGTGCAGCCCGAGGAACAGAATCGGGATACCGACCGGAACCAGTGAAAAGAAGACCAGCGTTACCATGTCACCGGCAAACATGTTTGCGTACAGACGAATCGTGAGCGACAAGACACGCGCCAGATGGCTAATCATTTCAATGGGCACCATCAATGGTGCCAGGACCGGCATAGGACCTGCGAAATGAGCCAGATACTTTACCCCCGAATGCTTGAATCCCTGAGCATGGTAATAGAAGAAGGACAGAATCGCGCATCCCAGTGGGACGCTCGGACTCGCCGCGGTGGGCGATTCAAAACCCGGAATCAGGCCGATGAGGTTACTCACCAAAATGTAATACCCGAGCGCCGCCAGGTAAGGGGTGTACGCTGAGCTGTGATGGCCGATGATTTCTTCGCTTTGATGAGTGATAAAACCGTGCACCCCTTCAAAGATATGCTGCAGGGCACCTGGGCGATCGACGGAGAGCAGTGAGCGGACTATGGCAAATACCACCACCAGCAATAAGAACACCAGCAGCTGCATTGCAACCGCATTCGAAATGGGCGCCTGCGGATAATGCGGAGCCACATGCAAGGCCCTTAGCAATACGTCAACCGGACGCGCCAAAGCACGGTTCAGGATTTCAGTGATCCAGAGTTGTTCGGGCATAAACAGCCAGAGAATCAGTGCAATTGCCTTCTGCTGTATTCTGGATTGTGCTCACAGTCCACGTGCAACAGCTATATAAACCTCATAGCCAGCTTCGCACGCGATTGCCGCCACGGGCAGGAACAGGCCCGCTAACAACCCGTAGAGACTCGCGGGGGAAACAAGCACTATAGCATAGGCAATCATGCCTATCAAAAAGTAGCGCAGCAGAAAGCGCAACACCACTGCCCACACCGACTCGCGTCGTTGGGTTTTCGTAATCCGATCGGCCATGCCGTTGACCACGCGCTTGAGCCAGTAGAAATTCAGGTAGGAAACAGTACCGCCCACAGCAAAGCCCACGGTCATATGCCAACCGTAGGTTACCCATGCCGCGAGCATCGTGAGCACGGCGAGAACTATCATAGAAACGCGGATGCGGTCGAGCGCACCCGAATAGAAGGTTTCCGATCGACTGGCGCTAGACTGCTCATCCTTCATTTGAAGGTTCTCAGCGCGAACCAAGGCAAGCCATTCGGCCCGTTTTAGCAATTGCATAGCCTGCCAGACGGCCGGCGGCGCAACGCAGTGACCGGTTTCGGAAGGCGCAACCGAAGTCGCAGGACCCGAGCATTGGCTCAAAGCGACATTCGGACTCGCGGGACCTGAGAAGCTAGACCAAGTAGTTATCTATTTCCCGGAGTCGGAAATGACTATCCTAATCAATTCTACAAATCCCGCGGCAGTCCCCACCAACAATCCTAAAAGATAAAGCCAGGTTGTATGCAGCCATTTGTCGAGGCCGACGCCGATTAACCACCCTACGAGTGTCGCGGCCGGCAAGATGAACCCCAGTTGGCTGTAGCGAGCAAGCTGAACCCAGAAGTTATCCTTACTCGACGGATTGGGCGAGGACGACAACCTAACAGCGCTCTCTACAGAGTGATGGCGGCTATTTGATCAGGTTCGCGAATGCCGGATTCTGGGTGGCATTCAGCGACCAGTTCACCATGCGAATGAACGGTTCAGGATACACCCCGATGGCGAGCGTGGCTGCCAGGCTTACCCATAAGGCCCCCCACATCGCGCCTCCCGCCCGGACGGGTTCGGTATCGAGCGCTTGTCGCATGAACATTGCGCTCGCAATACGCATGTAGTAGTACAGCCCGAACACCGCATACAGAACGGCGACGGCAGCCAAAGCGTAATGCCTCGTCTCGATCAAGCTGAGGAAGATAAAATACTTGCCCCAGAAGCCTGCGAGCGGCGGAATACCAGCCAGGGATAATAGGAACACCAGCATGAGGACAGCTTCGGTGGGAGCGCGCGCGAATAGCCCGGCAAAGTCGTCGATGTCATCGCCGATTACGTCACGTCGGCGTAAGGATGCGATGACCGCAAACGCGCCCAGGTTCATAAAGGTATAAACCAGGAGGTAGAGCAGGATTCCTTTAACCCCATCCGTCATGGCGGCGTTTTCGATCGCCGAGCCATATGCCACTACGCCCAACAGCATGTAGCCGACGTGCGCAATGGACGAATAAGCCAGCAGGCGCTTCAGGTTATTCTGCGTCAGTGCGGCCAGATTGGCGGCCGTCATCGTGGCCAGCGAGACGAAGATCAAAAGTGGCACCCATATGAGGCGCAGGGGGTAAAGTCCCATGCCCAGGACGCGCAGCAGCATCGCCCAAGCCGCCGCTTTCACCGCCACGGACATGAATCCGGTGATGCTGGTGGGTGCGCCCTCGTAGGCATCCGGTGCCCATTGGTGGAACGGAACTGCAGCAATCTTAAACAGCAGCCCGGCTGCCACGGTCACAAGCGCGAGCACCGCAACCGGATCAGCATGGTTCTGGGACTGAGCAAGATCATGTGTCAGGCGCTCGCGAATGACTGCCAAATTCGTGCTACCGGTCAGCCCATAGAGCAACGAGAGTCCATAGGCGAAGATTCCTGACGAGAAGGCTCCGAGCAGAAGGTACTTGAGAGCTGCTTCATTGGAGCGCCGGTCGCGGCGAAGGAAGCCGACCAGCACATAGGTACAGATCGCCATCAGTTCAAGTCCGATGAAGATAAGCACGATGTCGAATCCGGCAGCCATCGACATCATGCCGACCACCGAGAACAACATCAGGGCATAGAACTCGCCGTGCTGTTCGCGCTCCTCGTCCATGTAGTGGACCGACATGAGGATGGCCACTGCTGTACCGGCCAGAAACAGATACCAAAAATATAGCGTGAAGTGATCAATTACCATCGACCCCACAAAGGCCGGCACCCAGGTGCGATGAGATAAATCAAGTGCGTGCTGAATGCGCACCACACCGCAGGTGGCGAGCAGGACTCCCACGAACGCCGTCACCGCGTTGACCCATTTCATCTCCTCCGGCATCATGAGATCCATAATCAGAATGCCAAGGGCGAAAATGCTCAGCAGGAGGATAGGTAGCGACATTAGGTAGTCGCTCGCTTCGAACATCTGGGCCACGCTGACCACTAGTTGCTACCTTTCGCCGGAATCATCGTCGCTTGCCCGCCTGTGCGCGCAGCAGACGCTGCTGGCGTGCTCGCATGGGCCAAACTTGCGCCCGGATAGTTTGGCCGCACCGTGGCCATCAGTTGATTGACCGGCTGCTCAAGAATCTGGAAAAAGGGCTTAGGGTAGAGCCCGATCCACAAAGCCATCACAATCAGCGGGACAAAGGTGAGCACCTCTCTCGCACTCAAATCCAGAAGCTTCTCGTTTTTGGGGTTGGTGACTGTTCCAAAGAAGACTCGCTGATAAAGCCACAGCAGGTAGGCGGCCGCCAGGACCACTCCCAGCACGGCGAGCGCCGCCCAGGTACGGTTTTCCATAAACGTACCCTGCAAAATCGTGAACTCGCCCACAAACCCGTTCAGCAAAGGCAGTCCCATCGAAGAAAGGAACATAATCATGGTGATCGTGGCGTAGAGCGGCATCACATTCGAGATGCCGCCGTACTCAGCGATTTCGCGCGTATGCCGCCGCTCGTAAAGAATGCCAACGATCAAGAACAGCGCGCCGGTCGAAATTCCGTGATTGATCTGCTGCAGCACCGAACCACTCAGTCCTGCCGGATTAAGGGCAAAAATGCCGAGCGTGCAGAAGCCAAGATGGCTGACCGACGAATAGGCGACCAGCTTCTTCATGTCTTTTTGCATGAGCGACACCAAGGCGCCATAAATGATAGCGACAATCGATAAAGCAATCATCCAGCTGCGCACCTTTGGGTGCATGACAACATCCGGGAAAAATGGGAGGGAGAAACGAATGAATCCATAGGTGCCCATCTTCAACAGAACACCGGCTAGAATCACCGAGCCGGCGGTGGGCGCCTCAACGTGAGCATCCGGCAGCCAGGTATGGAAGGGAAACATCGGCACTTTGATAGCGAACGCCAGGAAAAAGGCAAAGAACAGCAACATCGCGTATTCCACGCCGTAGGCCGGGTCGTGAAAAATCTTGGGCGCGGTCTGATAGAGCGCGGGAATGCTGAACGTGTACTGCCCCGTTTGATGGAAGTTGTAGAAGTACAAGAAGAGAACCGCCAAGAGCATTGCTACTGAGCCAAGCAGGGTATACAGGAAGAACTTGATGGCAGCGTACAGTTTTCTCGGCCCCCCCCAGATTCCGATCAGCAGGTACATCGGGACCAACATCGCTTCCCAGAAAACAAAAAATAGGAAGAAATCGAGGGCCATAAAAACGCCCAGCATCCCGGTTTGCAATACCAGAAACCAGACGTAATACTCCTTGATTCGATCCTCGATGGCTGTCCAGGACGATAGGATCGATATCCATCCCAGCAGGGTCGTGAGCATGATAAGCAGGAAGGAAATGCCGTCGATGCCGAGCACGTATCCGGCGCCGATTGACGGAATCCAGTTGTTGGCCGTTCCCTCCACGAATTTGAAGCCGGCCGTGAAGCGCTGCTGCCAGAACCAGGGCACAAGCGGGAGGGAAACCAGCAATCCAGCCAGAGCGAACAGATTGGCGATCCAGCGGATCGCGTGCTTGCTTTCCTTGGGCACGAACAGCAGTAGGGTCGCGCCCGCCAGCGGTGTAAACAGAATGATCGACAGTATGTGATTCTGCATAGAAAACTCAATTGTCAATGGCGCGCCTCAGTCTGCAGCTCCGGCGACGATGGTCTTGCGGGCTCGGCTCGCGTGGACACGCCGGGCAATGAGGCGCGCCACAAAGTACCCCAACACAGCTGCAAGCGCCCCGCCGACAATCCAGCCAAACCACATCAACAATCCCATCTCGGCGGCGGTGAAGCCGAGCAACCCCAAAACCATGATCAGCGCATACCATTGCACCAGACCCCACTGCAGGAGCTTCATTGGGTAGGAGAGCATGCGGGCGAAAATCGCCGGCCCGTTGACCAGCAGCCCGTCAATGATCCAGCGGTCCGACCATATCGAAATTTTGGCGAAGGCACGCGCCATCCACCCCGCCCCGTTCACCGTCCCATCGACGATGCGAGAGTCAAACCACGAGGAAGCATTTCCAAGTCCCAGAACGCCAAGCCGCACCCGCCCCAGTTTTCGACGACCGGTGAAGAGGTAGTCGTACGCCTCGTCTACGTAGAACTTATTGAGCAACGTGCGGTAGAGGGGGGGAATTTTGGCGGCCAGCGGCTCGATGTATCCCTGCGCAGCACCACGATAAAGCTTCCAGGCCAGCCCCCACCCGGCGACGGCCAATCCCAGGGAAAGGGCCATCAGCGTGTATTCGGTAGGATCTGTATGCTGCTCTTCCTTTTTTCCCGCCGCAAACTGACCCGGTTCTTCGGCGTGAAAAACCAAGGCCTCTTTGGCGAAAACTGGGCGCAGAAAGTTTTCGAAGCGGTTCGAGCCACCCAGGCTGTGCGGCACGCCTAACCAACCGGCAAAGATTGAGCAGGCAGCCAGAATCGCCAAGGGCATGGTCATCGAGCGGGGCGACTCATGAATATGATGTTCCACCTCGGGGCTCATGCGCGGCGTACCATGAAAGGTCAAGAACATCAGTCGGAACATGTAAAAGGCCGTCATAAAGGCCGTCACCACTCCTATCAACCAAAGAAGGCGATAGGCGCCGCCTTCCGACGACCACGCCTGCCATAGAATTTCGTCCTTCGAAAAGAAGCCCGCGAAAGGGAAAATTCCGGCTATGGCCAAGGTGGCGATAAACATCGTCCAGTGTGTAATGGGCGTTCGCCGATGGAGATCACCCATGTGGCGCATATCCTGCTCCCCGCTCATTGCATGGATTACCGAGCCGGCGCCCAGGAAGAGCAGAGCCTTGAAGAAGGCGTGCGTGAAAACATGGAACACTCCCGCGGCAAAAGCCCCCACCCCCAAGGCGAGAAACATGTAACCGAGCTGCGAAACTGTCGAATAGGCTAGCACACGCTTAATATCGTTCTGCACCAAACCGATGGAGGCCGCAAAGATGGCAGTCAGGGCTCCCACCAAGGCTACCGTCTTCATGGCGGTCGGAGCCAAAATAAAGACGGCATTGGAGCGAGCCACCATGTAGACGCCGGCGGTGACCATCGTGGCTGCATGGATCAGCGCCGAGACGGGGGTCGGCCCTTCCATGGCGTCTGGTAACCATACGTAAAGAGGCAGCTGCGCCGATTTCCCGCAGGCGCCCACAAAGAGCAGCAAAGCAGCAGCCGTCAGTACCGGATCGCCAATCTGGAATTGTCCGCTACGCGCCAGCTGCGTAATCTCAGTAAAACGCAAGGATCGAAAATACCAGGCCAGCGTGTACATCCCCAGAAGAAATGCCGCATCCCCGATGCGATTAACGATAAAAGCTTTATTAGCAGCATCAGTTGCCGATTTACGATGAAAATAGAACCCTATTAATAAGTATGAGCAAAGACCCACGCCTTCCCAGCCGACGAACAGCAACGCATAGTTGTTGCCCAGAATCAGCGTGAGCATGGAGAACATGAACAGGTTAAGGTATCCGAAGAAGCGATAATAGCCGCCCTCGTGAGCCATGTAACCCATCGAATAAATGTGAATCAACATGCCGACCCCGGTCACAAAAAGGAGCCAGATGCTCGACAGCGGGTCGATAAGAAACCCGGCATCGGCCTGAAATCGAGCTGCCGTGCCGTCTTTCGTCACATAGGTCAGATGCCCCGTATCGCTTCCCAGCCAGCTGTAAACGATCTTTTCAAACGGCTGGTGAAAGTGCTCCGGGGAGGCTGCCCAGGCGCTGTACTCGATGACTACCCCCGCGGCCGACAGGAACGCGACCACCACCACACCAACCGAGATGGCACTGACCGCCGACTTTTCGAGCTTGCGGCCAAACAACAACATGATTGCCGCACCCAGGGCCGGCAAAAGGGGTATCAGCCAAATATGATCGAGAAAAAACATAGGTGTTATTTAAGCCCGCACCTCGCAATGAGCTCTGTAAAGTTGCCCGCGCACTGGGCAGGACGTGGCTGTTTTCACCACTTCAGTAAGTCCACTTCGTCCATATTCACCGTCTCTCGGTTTCGGAAAAACGCGATCAGTATGCCGAGGCCGACTGCCGCTTCTGCGGCCGCATCGGTGATGACGAAAATCGCGAAAACCTGCCCGTTGAGTCCCCAGAGCCGGGAAAACGCTACCAGATTCAAGTTCACCGCGTTCAGAATCAACTCAATGGACATCAACACGATGACCACGTTGCGGCGCGTGAGCACCCCAATCGTGCCCAAAGCGAAGAGCGCCGCCGCCAGGATCAGGTAATGAATCGGGGTAATCGGAACCATCTTGTCCGTCTCTGGCAGAGCACCAGGTGAGTGCACGAGTCCGCCGGGGGCACTGTTTTCCCCCGCGCTGGTCGCTGCCTTTCAGATCCTCTTCTTTGCCATCACCACGGCGCCCACAATCGCCACCAGCAGGAGCAGCGAGGCAATCTCAAAAGCCAGCATGTAATTTCCGTACAAGGCAATTCCCACCTGCTGTGTATTCGTGCTCTCCGCCAATTGCGCAAGCGGTTTTTGGAGTAAACCGGAAACGGTTTTGCTCTCGGTAAACACCCTCACGAACAGAAGCCCCAGCCCTCCGGCGGCCACAAGGGCAATCAACCACTGCTGGTTGAATTGTTTCTCTTTTTCCGCGCGCTCCAAATTTACCAGCATAATGACAAACAGGAACAACACCATAATTCCGCCGGCATAGAGAATGATCTGCACGCCAGCTACAAAGGGAGCGTACAGCATGAGATAAATTCCCGCCAGCGCGAGCAGTGTTACGATCAGGGCCAGCGCCGAATGGACTGCATTACGACGGGTGATCACAAACACCGCACCCAGCAGAGCCAGGGCGGAGAGAAAGTAGAAAAAGAAGGTGGTCGCCACCGGCTGCATCAGAACACCCCCACCACGGCAGTTGCGATCAGCGCGGCCAGCGCCGTCGGCAGCAGAATCTTCCATCCCACCATCATCAGTTGGTCGAAACGGTACCGCGGAAAGGTACCGCGATACCAGATATAGAGGTACATGAAAACCGCCACTTTGGCCACAAACCAGTAGATATCCTGAACACGATCGCGAAGCGGCGGAACAAGCAGGCCTAGACCGATCAGAGCAAGCAGCGCCCCAAATCCGGCCAAGCCGATGGTTTGGATCTTGAACATGCGATGTCGGGGCATTCTCATGGCGCTCAACAATGCCAGAGCCCCCAAGCCCAGGAAGGAAAAGCCGGGGAAGAGCGAAAAAAGGAGATCCCAAGTCGCCCCCGTCAAGGCATTGGGGAAGGGCCGCAGCCAGCCCCCGAACCATAAGGTCACCGCAATTGATGACACCGCGATCATCGCCGAATACTCCGCCAGGAAAAACAGCGACCAGCGGAAGCCGCTGTATTCGGTGTGGAAGCCGGCCGTGAGCTCCGACTCTGCCTCTGGCAAATCGAAGGGTGCGCGGTTCGTCTCAGCCACCATGGCAACCGAGAAGACAAACATGGCAATCAGGCCCAGGGGAAAGAACTTGAAGGCAAACCAGATCTGCTGGTCGTATTGCGCCTTGACAATGCCAATCATGCTAAGCGTGCCGGTGCCGGAGCCTGTCGTTCCCGTTCCGTAAACGCCAGTTCCATGCAGGCTGGTCATGAGGACGGCCGAGACCACGGCCAACCCCATGGCCACTTCGTAGGAAACCATCTGCGCGCTCGAGCGCAGTGAGCCGATCAGTGGATAATGCGAGTTCGAGGCCCAGCCAGCCGTCACAATCCCCAGCACCCCCAACGACGACACCCCCAGCATGAAAAGAATTCCGATGTTCATGTCGGTGACGGCGTGCGTCGGTCCAAAAGGCACCACGATGAAGGTGGTAAACGCCGCTAGCACGGTGATGAGAGGTGCCATCCAAAACACCAGCCGGTCGGCATGGGCGGGCATAATGTCTTCTTTGATGAGTAACTTGAGTGCATCCGCAATCGGCTGTAATAGCCCATGTGGCCCCACCCGCATCGGGCCCAAGCGGACCTGCATATGGGCCAGGACCTTGCGCTCCAGCCAATTCATGGCAATGACAGCGATCGAAAGGCCGAGAAATATAGCCAGAATGTATAGCAAAGCCCAAAACATGTTGCCGGCCGCGCCCGGCGTTTCGTTGCTGTGCAGATAAGAGGTAATCGAAGTGAGCATCAGCGGTCGACCTCGCCTAGCACAATGTCCAACGTGCCGATCACGGCAATGACATCGGCCACCAGCTGCCCTCGGACCATTAAATCGAGTGCTTGCAGGTTCACGAAAGACGGCGGCCGCACTCGTAGCCGATACGGCTGGGTAGAACCGTCACTCACGATAAAGTAACCCAACTCACCCTTGGGAGCCTCGATCGAGTGGTAAACCTCCCCTGGCGGGGGTTTGATGACCTTGGGGACCTTGGCCATGATCGGCCCTTCGGGGATACGCTCCACCGCCTGGCGAATGATCCGCAACGACTGGCGCATTTCCGCCATGCGCACCATGTAACGATCGTAGGTGTCACCGCTCTGGCGGGTGGGAATCTCAAAATCGAATTCCGAGTAGTTCGCGTAAGGCTGCGCCTTGCGAATATCCCACTTCACCCCGCTCGCCCGCAACACCGGACCAGTAACGCCCAGTGCCTTACAGCCGGCGGCGGAAAGTACTCCCACACCCTTGGTCCGCTCCACCCAAATGCGATTGGTCGTCAGCAGCTCTTCATACTCCTCGATCTTGGGAGCTACAAAATTGCAAAATGACTTGACATCACGCTCGAAGCCCTCATAGGTCTCGTATTGACAGCCACCAATCCGGAAAGCATGCGTGGTAAGGCGGGCTCCGCAATACTTTTCGAAAATCTTCAGAATTTCCTCGCGATCGCGGAAGGTGTAAAACAAGGGTGTGATCGCACCAATATCCAGGGCGTGGGTACCGAGCCATAGCTGGTGACTTGAAATCCGGTTCAGCTCGGTCAGAATCACACGAATATAATTTGCTCGCGGCGGGGCTTCTATATTCAGCAGCCTCTCAACCGCCTGGCAATAGCCCAAGCCGTTGGAGACCGCGGCCACATAATCCATGCGATCCACGTACGGATTGAACATTGTGTAGGTGCGATTCTCGGCAATCTTCTCGACACCCCGGTGCAGGTACCCAATCACGCATTCCGTGCCGAGGACTTTCTCGCCATCGAGCTTCAGAATGACCCGCAGCACCCCGTGCGTCGCCGGGTGCTGCGGCCCCATGTTGATAATCAGCTCGTTCGAATCAAGAAAAGTCTGCTCGCCTTCGCCTACCTGCAGCTGTGACAGATATTTGCTGGCTTCGCTCATTGACCACTTTCAATCCCGAGATTGAGCTGAACCCATTCCTGGTCCTGCTGAATGATGCCGTAATCCTTGCGCAGGGGATGGCCGTTCCAGCCTTCGGGCAACAAAATGCGTTTAAGCTCGGGATGGCCTTCAAACGTGATTCCGAACATATCGAACACTTCCCTCTCCAGCCAGTTGCAGGTAGGCCAGATCTGAACCGAGCTGGGCAGCGATTCGCCCTCGGCCATTATGGTTTTCACGCGTATTCGTTCATTGCGAGCAAAAGAATATAGAATCCAGATCACTTCAAACTGCTTTTCCCGCTTGGGATAGTGAACCGCCGTCACATCGACGCAGTAGTCGAATTGTTCCCGGTCACGCAGGAGCAGCAACACGTTGCCAATAAGCGAGCGGTCTACAATGAGGTAATCTTGTCCGAGATAGGTCAGCGCTTCGAGCCCGGAGCCATACTGTCGCTTGAAACGCGCGACCATGGGAGCATCCCAGGAACCTGGCACAGCCCCGGTGGGTTTTGCGGGCCGAGGTCCCTCGCCGGGCTTGGCCTGGCTTCGAGCGGTCTCGGGGGCGCCGTGCTCGGCCGGTCGAATCGGCTCCACCGAGCCCGCTTGTTTTTCTCCTCCGGGCTTCTGCTCGTTGCCGGGCGGCGGTGTTACTGCGGGTTTTTCTTCGTCTGCCATCGTTGCCAAAACGCTAGCTGCCAGTTACCGCTACTTAGACCCACTCCAAGGCGCCTTTTTTCCAGATCCACACGTACCCAAGTACCAGAATACCGAGAAAGATAAACATCTCCATCAGGCCAAACAGTCCCAGTGCCTTAAACTCTACTGCCCAGGGAAACAGGAAAATGGTTTCCACGTCGAAGATCACGAACAGAATGGCCACAAGGAAAAAACGAACCGTATAGCGCCCGCGGGCGCTGCCCACCGGATCAATGCCGCATTCGTAGGGCATCAGCTTAATACGGTTGGGATTGTCAGGGCGCACCAGTTTGGCCGCTAAAAGCGTGACAGGAATGAGGATCGCAATCAGGGCTATGAAGATAAAAATCGGAACGTAATTTTGCGGCATTCGACTCCAAGCGCGCCTTATTTTTGAAGAAGTACGAAGCTGCCTATAGTACCGCCTATTGCTTTCAGCATCAAGGATCCGCCACGCCCGCAAGCGCGACAGGGTTCCTCGAGGACAGCTGGCAGATTGCTTTGCGAGCGGGACGGGTATCAGGAAAGCGGACCCTGATGACCAGCCGTGGCTGCCGGCAAGCACCGGCAACGAACTACTAATCGGGTTTTTTTCTGAGCTCTGGGGTGAAGCTGTCTTGTTGTGAAGCAAGACGCGCTTCCTTTTTCGCCCAGGGCAGCTTCCTTTGAAAAGAACCACGGCCTGGCTACATTTATAATGTCGGATTCAAACCGCAGCTGGCGCTTTTCTGCGCTGTGGCGGAATGACAAGGAACCTTTGGCACTCGACGACAAAATTTACGAACTGCGCCGCGAAAAACTAAAACAGATTGAAGCTCTAGGGCAGCCCCCCTATCCAAACAAGTACCGTGCCCACCACACGATTGAGCGTGTCCGAGATGAATACGAGAGCTGGACCGCCGAACAGCTCACTGCCGCCCCACCCCGCGTTCATCTAGCAGGTCGTATTATGACCCTCCGTCTGATGGGCAAGGCCGGATTCGCTCACTTGCAGTCGGCCGCCCGAGCCGATCGTCGCGGCACCGGCAAACTGCAAGTCTACGTCCGCCACGACGGGGTCGGAGAAAAAGCTTTTCAGTTGTTCAAGTTGCTCGATATTGGCGACATCATCGGCGTCCACGGGTACCTGTTTCGCACAAAAACCGGCGAACTCACCATCCACGTCGAAGATCTAACGTTGCTGGCAAAAGCTCTCCTGCCGCTCCCGGAAAAATGGCATGGTTTGACGGACGTCGAGCTACGCTATCGTCAGCGCTATCTCGATCTAATCGTTAACCCCGAAGTGCGCGAGGTTTTTCTGGCGCGCAGCCGCCTGGTGAAGTCTTTCCGCAATTTCCTGGACCAGCACCATTTCCTGGAAGTAGAGACACCCATGATGCAGCCGGTCGCCGGCGGAGCCGTGGCCCGCCCCTTCGTCACTCACCACAACACACTCGATATGGATCTATACCTGCGGATTGCCCCCGAGCTTTATCTGAAGCGCCTGATGGTCGGCGGCTTCGATCGCGTCTACGAGATCAACCGCAATTTCCGCAACGAGGGCCTGGGATGGCGCTGGAATCCCGAGTTCACGATGCTCGAGTTCTACCAGGCCTACGCCGATTTTCGCGACATCATGGAGCTCACTCAAGACCTTCTCATTCAGGCCGCCATCGACGTTACTGGTGGCACCAAGGTCAAATTCGGTGATCACGAGATTGACTGGGCGCCTGGCAACTGGACCATCATGACCATGCGTCAGGCGATTATGCAATATTGGCCCAGAGCAGCCGCACCGACGCCGCAGATGCCGGACTTCTCCAGCCCTGATCGGGTTGGCCATCTGGTTCAGCGCTTCAATCAGGCGCGTTCCCACATCGCTTATGACCCCAGTGAGCCGGCCGGAAAAACTATCGCCGCCCTGTTCGAAGCTGTCGTCGAAGAGCAACTAATTCAGCCTACAATCATCTATGAATTTCCCGCTGCTGTTTCTCCCTTATCCAAGAACAAGCCCGACGAGCCTGACTGGACCGAGCGCTTCGAAATCTTCGCGGCGCAAATGGAAATCTCCAACGGCTTCAGCGAGCTGAACGACCCGCAAGAGCAGCGGCGCCGTTTCGAACAACAATTAAGACAACGCGAACGCGGCGATGAAGAAGCCCATCAAATGGACGAAGACTATATCCGCGCTCTCTCCTTCGGATTGCCTCCGACCGGTGGCTGTGGCGTAGGGGTAGACCGAGTGGCCATGCTCCTGACCAACTCCCAAACCATTCGCGATGTTATTCTGTTCCCACTCTTGCGCCCGGAAAGAATTTCCTCCGCCGACCCGGCCGACAGTGCCTAACCCTGAGCTCTAAAGCGCTTTCTCACTCCTGCTCGGTGCCCCCCACTCAGGCGAGAAAATGTTCGACAGGCTCAGCCGTATGCGCATTTCGAGCTGTGCGGAAAATCCTAATAAGCGGGTGATTGGGGGGCGGGCCAGAGCTGATTTTCCACATGCGGGCGCGCAATCGCCGGCGCCGAAGTTGTTGCACAGTTCCGTCACTTGAGGATTCCTGGCGGGTGGAGGAAGGGGGTAAACCGCCCCGCTATCAAGCAACATCGCTCACCAAAAACCGAGGGGCGAGGAACCCCACTATGTACTAGAGCAGTAAATCTAGCACCGCTACACTTTTGCCAGGAGTTTATTTTAGGCGGCGCTATCGTAGCGCCCCTCGCCTCCCCTGGCGTTGGGTCGGTAGCGCCCTGCTCTCTTTCGACACCTCTCTAAAACGCTGCCGGAGGAGTTAGCGCAGCTCCTCCATCACTTGTTCGAGGACTGTCGTGCTTG
>JAFATF010000013.1 GCA_019244045.1 Acidobacteriota bacterium | reverse complement strand
ATTGGCGGGGAAGGAGTGAGTTGCGGATATCTGCGACAACCTGACCTGACGGCGGCCAGGTTTCTGCGCGATCGATTTCGAGCAGATCCTTCCGCCATGATGTATCGAACCGGCGACTTGGGGCGTTACTTGCCCGATGGGAAACTTGAGCTCCTGGGGCGTACCGACGACCAGGTTAAGCTTCGCGGATTCCGCATCGAGCTCGGGGAAATCGAGGCGGTGCTGGCTCAACATCCCGCGGTCGAACAGTGCGTCGTCGTGGCGCGGGAGGATCTTGGCAGCGACAAACAGCTGGTGGGGTATGTCGTCCAGATTCCAGGTCGGGCAGTCTCGACACAGGAATTGCGGGCATGGCTGAGGCTGCGCTTGCCCGACTACATGGTGCCGCATGCGATCGCGGATTTAGCAAAGCTGCCGCTATCCCCCAACGGTAAAGTGAATCGCAAGGCTTTGCCGCGACCGGACTACCAATCAATCGAATCACGCACGGGTGTTATCGCCCCGCGCACTCCACTCGAGGAGATCATCGCCGCCATTTGGCAAGAAGTCTTGCGCCTGGAATCGATCAGTGTACGTGACAACTTCTTTGAGTTAGGAGGACATTCGCTGACCGCCACCCAGGTTGCTTCACGCATTCGCGACGCATTCGCCGTGGAATTGCCCTTACGGATGCTGTTCGAAGCGCCGACCATTGAGACCCAGGCCGAGCGAGTCGAGCAGTTGCGGAACAAAGATCGGGATAGAGATGCGCCCCCAATGATTCGCAAAGAGCACAAGGGGGGGGCACCCCTGTCATTCGCACAACAGCGTTTGTGGTTCCTCGATCAGTTGGAACCCCTAAACCCGATTTATAACGTACCCTACATTGTGCGGCTTCAGGGTCCCATGCAGGCCGCTGTGCTGGCACAGAGCTTGAACGAAATCGTGCGACGGCACGAAACCCTGCGAACGCGCTTTGAGGAATCAGATGGTGAACCGGTCCAGGTAGTCGAGACCTGGCAGGAGCTGCCGCTTCACAGAGTAGATGTGAGCGGCTTGCCGGCCAAGGCTCGTTTAGCCGAAGCGCAGCGGCTTGCCACCAAAGAAGCGCAACAGCCTTTCGATTTGCGAAAAGCACCGCTGGTGCGCGCCTTGTTGATCAAGCTCGCCGATGACGATCACGCATTGGTCTTGAACATGCACCACATCGTTACCGACCGTTGGTCTTGGGGTATCCTCTCACAGGAACTCGCCCTGTTATATGAGGCGTTCCTGCAGGGCAAACCTTCACCTCTAGAAGAATTGCCCGTGCAGTATAGGGATTATGCGGCCTGGCAGCGCGCCCGAATGGGTGCGGGCCGGATGGAGCGACAAATAGCGTACTGGAAACGGCAACTGGAGGGTGCACCGGTGGTGCTTGATCTTCCCATGGATCGACCCCGGGCCGCGATGGAGCCCTTCCTGAGCGGGGTTCATAACCGACCTATACCGGAGAAACTGGCAACCGACCTGCGTGGCTTAAGCCGCCGGTATGGAGTAACACTTTTCATGACTCTTATTGCCGGCTTCCAAGCACTACTGGCGCGCCTCAGTGGGCAGACCGATGTTGTGGTCGGAACTGATCTTGCGAATCGAACCCAGCTTGCCACCGAGAAGCTTATCGGCTTTTTCGTAAATTTGCTGCCCATCCGTACTCGGCTGAATGAGGATCAAAAATTCAGCGAGCTGCTCCGGCTAGTACGGGAAATCTCGTTAGCAGCGTTTGAACACCAAGATGCGCCTTTTGAAGAGCTAGTCAAGGAGCTGCAGCCGGAACGTAGCCTCACTCATCACCCACTGGTTCAGATACTTTTCGTCATGCAGAATACGCCCGAGGGCCCGCACGAATTTGCCGGACTTAAGCGCTCTCCCTTGGGCGTAAGTAGTACATCCCGTTTTGATCTGGTCCTATTCATTAACCATCCGCACCTTAAGCCGGTGACCACATGGATGTACAACCCGAACCTGTTCGAGCCGGCGAGAATTCGACTCATGTCAGACCTGTACGAACTGCTGTTGTGCGCGGCGGCCAGCGACCCTGAGGTTGCGCTTAGCAGGCTTTATGAGTCAGTGGACGCAGCAGAACGCCGGCTCCAGGAAGCCGAGCGGAAGGCTTTTCAGGAAAGCAGCTTGCATAAACTCAAGCGTGCCCGGCAGAGAAGTCCGTTGGCACCGGTCGATGGAGAATCCGGTCAGGCATGATACACACCGGCGCCATCCTGCAGGTCTTATCAACTTTCACTGCCCATCCGCTAGCTCCAGTACTCCAGAGGATGCTGAAAAGCTCTCGCACCGCCGACGATGTGGGTTTCACGCCGGCACACGGGATGCGTGAGTATATGCTGGCACCAGCGTCCGATACCGAGCACATTCTAGGTACGGTGGTCTTGCTTCGCGTGGAGGACTGGCTGCGCAATATTGCCAACCCTCCTCCGGACAGCTCCGGGGAGGCTTCGGCTCGACAGGAGCTTCAGACGCGAGTGCGGGACTTCGTGAATGAGCTCACAATACTCGCGTACCGTGGCAAGCCCGTCTGGTTTTTGGCTTGTCCGTCGACTGGCTGGATCTGCGAGCGAGGTAATTTGGTTTCCCTCTCCCGTACCTATACCAATCTGCTCGTGGCTCGCGTCCGCAATGTGGCTCAAGTCACGACTCTCAACTGGCCGGCCGCTCTCTCGGGAGACAGCGTGGATGATCGCCAGGCAGACCAGTTGAAGAACATTCCTTACACCCAGTATGGGTTCGATCAACTGGCTGAATTTTTGGCCGCGCAGGTCGGTCGCACGCTGGCTCGCAGTGCCCAGAGCGCATCGCAGATCGCCGCCGGAGCATCGCCGGAACTCGCTCGCTATCTGGCCGGATTGTGTGTTCAGGTTGAAATTGCCCCGGCAGGCGAGAGCGATCGGGGAGCGGTGGATCGAATCATGCGGACGGCAGCATCGTTTTCACTAACGGGAGAAAAACCCGATATGTCCGACAGGCAGGTCGACACACTCATTGCATCGGGACGTTGCCTGCTGGTTTCTGTTTGCGACAGGCTGGGCGACCATGGTCCTTCAGGAGTCTTGGTATATGGTTGCAGTGCGGACGACCTGATAATTGAAGAGTTGTCGCTGAGTTGTACAGTCCTCGGCAAGCAAGTCGAGTATGCGGTAGTTTCGGCTCTGGCACAACTTGCCAGTGAACGTTCTTGTTCAAAGCTGGTTTTCGAGTACAAAAAAAGCGCACGCAACCAACCCATGCTGATTTTCTTGCAGTCGCTGGCAAATCGAGAGACAGAAACTCGATACGTGCTCCCACAGAACCTGGCCGTTGAGCGGATAAGCGCTAAAGCAATTAATCCGGGAGCATGGAGTCGGGGTTCTGCTAAAGCCCAGGGCGGAGCGGGTACCATAGTCAACAGCCGCATCGAGAACGAACGCTAGCCAACCAAAGCGGCGATTCTAAATCAATCGTTTTTAACTCCGAGATCGACGCGGCGAGGATGATGACCTCGGTCGGGCAACTGAGGTCATCTTCGGTAGTCCTAAGCGTGCGTTGTGGGATATGCCAATCCTTTCGGTATTCGATGATGAAACGAGTTCCGATCTTAGGCTTTGTCCATCTGACAAGGCCAGCTTGGGTGTGAGCTGTTGCAACTCTGGACAGCAATAGATCATTTCGCAAAGCCAAGCATTTTTGGCCACGCCAGATATGATCGTCAGCCAGGGCATTCATGGGCTGGAGTGACGCGGAGCCTCTGCTGTAGCCGGCAGCTTTCTTTGTCAATGCAGCTATAGTCATCACGGAGAGACGGTCGCGATGCGCGATGCGTGGATTACAGTGTAAGTTGAGTAATCACAACGCAGAGCCACAAGCGGAAAAGAACCGGTCGAATGAAAAAGGTTCGCTTTTTGCGTTAGATGTCCACGCTGAGACGATTGCAGTAGCGGTCGCGGAGCCCGATGGCGACGTCGATCACTAGGAATGATCTCTAATCGAGAGCATCGATACGCAGATTCATAAAGAAGCTGGGTCGGCCCGAGCCACTGTGGACCTGTTACGAAGCCGGGGCGACAGGGTACGTTTTCTACTGGCAGCTGATGGAGCGACTGCAACGCTTAGACGCGGCGATGGGTGAGGCAGTGAAGCTGGCGTCTCCCAGGACGCGGGAAGTTATGCAAGCGCTGCAGGCACTGCGCGGTATTGCGCAGATTTCGGCGATAATGATTGTGAGTGAATTGTGGGCCAGATCTCGCGCTTCACAAGTGTGCGACCACTCATGGCCTATAGCGGCGAGGTTGCCAGCGAAGACTCCAGCGGAAGACGGGTGCAGGCGTGGAGCCCAGGGCCCGCTTCGCCGCGCCCACTACCCGCGCCACTGACTGCTCCGGTCGGTTTTAAAGTTCCCTGTCTAAAAAGGAAGGTTCAAAGCGGAAATTCAATACTATTTGATGTGATTTAGTTACTTGACCGGTCACTCCACATCAGTACACTACCCATCTTCGGGTCCGCTTGCTTCCGACAATGTTTTGCGAATTGCCAGACTAGGCGGACGTGACCACTCGCACGCCCAGCAAGATATCCACCGTGAGCTGATCCAGCCTCTCATATTCGAGGCGCTTGCGCATGATTGCTTCTTTATCGAAAGTGCGGGCCAACAACGAGGTTGCGTTGGCTTTCGAAAAGTGTTTGAATTGCGCCTGCTCGGTCGAGAGTTCATCGAGGATGGCGCGAATTTCCTGGCTCTGATTCCACTGTTCCGCCTTGCCTTTAAGAACGAGGTAGGTGCGCATGCAGCCACGCGCAAAATCCTTCACTCCCTCAGCGTCCTCCGTGCGGTAGGCGTGAGCGTCAAAATGGCGCGGCCCCGGATAGCCTACATCCTCAAGAAACTTAACCAGCCAGAAGGCGGATTTCAGGTTGGCGGATCCAAAACGAAAATCCTGATCGTAACGGCCAGGCGTCTGATCATTCAGATCAATGTGAAAGAGTTTGCCCGCTTCCCACGCCTGGGCGACAGAGTGCATGAAATTCAGTCCCGCCATCTGCTCGTGCGCCACTTCCGGATTGACTCCGACCATCTCGGGGTGCTCCAGTGTCGGGATGAATGCCAGATAGTGCCCGGTCGTGGGCATATAGATGTCGGCGCGAGGCTCGTTAGGTTTAGCCTCCAGTGCGAACCTGAATCCGTAACCCCGATCAATCGAGTATTCGCACAGATAGTTGACTGCTCGCCGCAGGCGCTCGACCGCGATATCGGGGCGTCGGCAGGCGTCGGTTTCTGTTCCCTCGCGTCCACCCCACAAGACAAATATTTTTGCGCCCAACTCTGCCCCAAGATCCATAGCACGCATGGTTTTTTGCAGTGCGTAGGCACGAACTTCGGGATCGTTGGCCGTGAACGCCCCATCACGAAAAATCGGGTGATAAAACAAATTCACGGTTGCCATCGGAACTACGATGCCATTCCGTTCGCACGCCCGCTTGAATTCGCACACAATGCGATCGCGCTCGGCCGAGGTGGCATCGATCGGCACCAGGTCATTATCATGCAGGTTAACACCCCAGGCGCCGACCTCGGCTAGCATGCTGACGATGTCCACCGGTGCAACTGGGGGACGCACGGCATCGCCGAATGGGTCGCGTCCGCGATTGCCCACAGTCCAGAGTCCGAAAGAGAATTTATGTTCTGCCCGGGGCTGATAATCACGATCAGGCATAAGGACGTCCTTATTGGGGTTGAGGAGCGTTTGTTGCGGGTTGCAGAATGTTACACGTCGCCGGATACACACGGCGGTAGGCTGCGTACTGTCGACGTATGAGCTCGACTACTTCAGGTCGTGGACTCACTTTCCTCGCGACACGAATTGCCGAATTGGAGGCACACTCCACCGATGGCCAGAGGCCGGCGGCTACTCCGGCGAGGAGGGCGGCACCATAAGCAGGGCCTTCTTCGGCCTCTACCAGCTCAACTTCGCGGCCATAGATGTCGGCCTGAATTTGCTGCCAAACGGGCGAGCGCGCGCCCCCTCCCCCCAGCCGAATGCTGCGAACAGGCACACGCATTTCTTCCAGTATGGTCAAAGTGTCGCGCAGACTAAAGCCCACTCCCTCGAGGATGGCGCGGATGACATGATGCCGTGTATGGGAGGCGGTTAAGCCCACGAGCGCGGCCCGCGCGTTCGGATCCAAATGCGGTGTGCGTTCTCCCATCAAATACGGAGTCCAAAGCAGACCTTCGGCGCCGGGGCTGACTGCCTCAGCCTCCGCTGTGAGCCGCTCATACCGATTCTCTCCGGCATCAGCAAAATTGTCGCGGAACCAGCGCAGCGAGAGGCCTGCGGCCTGCGTGACGCCCATAACATGCCAGCGGTTCGGAATGGCGTGGCAGAAGGTGTGCAGCCGCCCTTTGGGATCTAGGGCGGGCTGATCGGTAGCAGCAAATACCACGCCCGAGGTCCCGATGGTAGCGCTGACGGCGCCGGGCGTGACTATGCCGAGGCCGACGGCCCCAGCGCCTTGATCACCCGCGCCGGCAACCACTGGAGTGCCACAGTTGAGAGCGGTAGCGGCCGCTCCTTCTGCCGATACCCGCCCACAAACCGCGGTCGACTCATAGAGCTGTGGAAGAAATTGCTCCGGAATTTCAGCTGCCGCCAGCATCTCCCTAGACCAGCGGCGATGCGCGACGTCCAGCAGAAGCGTTCCGGACGCATCGGCCACGTCGGTAGCCCGCTCCCCGGTAAGGCGGAGCCGCACGTAATCTTTGGGCAGCATAAGCGAGCGTACTCTCTCCCACTGTTCCGGCTCATGTTCGCGAACCCACAGTAACTTGGTAGCGGTGAAATTTGGCAGAGCTGGATTGGAGGTAAGTTGGATCAAGCGCTCGGCGCCGACTCTCTCGGTCAACCTTCGACATTCATGCGCGGTGCGCACGTCGCACCAGATTAAAGCGGGCCGCACCACGCGATCTTGCTCGTCCAGCATGACTGCACCGTGCATCTGACCAGAAAAACCGATGCAGGCGATGTCGTTTCCGCCCAGAGTAGCATGCGACAGCGCTTGACGAACCGCAGCACAGGTGGCCTTCCACCAGTCCACGGGTTCCTGCTCAGCCCAGCCGATCTGGGGAGATGCAAAGGGGACATGCTCTTGGGAGGAAGAGGCAACCACCTGGCCGACCTCGTTGATGATCAGCGCGCGCGTTCCGCTCGTACCGACATCAATGCCTAACAAATTGGTGGTAGTTTGCCGCATGCGGTGAGCGGACGATTATGCCACATTGGAGGCGCATTCATCCGTGCTAACGCGTCAGCTTACGTGTTTTGCTCAACGAGTCCTAGGGTTTGTGGCTTACGTTCATTTGTGGATGGGCCGCGAGCCGGCCGATTCCGACGGGTGGAGTGAGGGCAATTGCTCACGACCCGAGCAAAGGGATATGCTCTTTTGCCTGGGCTCTGTAGCCCTTGCGACATCGCTGGCCGTAGCACGCGAGGGCGGGAGACGCTATCAAGAACCCGGTCGGGAACATGGCACGGTTTGTAACCTGTTGCCGCTGGCCAAGTGTAGATTTATGCTCGAGTTGTTCCATTAATAGCGAAGAGAACCAGGAAGAAGTAGTCTTCAAGTTTCGGATAGAAGAGGCTTGATGGTTCCGACCCTTCGATAGTTTTAACTGATCCGGGATTTGAGCCGGGTATTCTTTGGAAACTACCATGCTCACTCGTCGAGCATTCCTCTCGCGAACTGCGAGCTTGGCGGCAGCCACCCTACGGCGACCTTGGGCGGAGATCGGCTCGAAACCCGCACTGGTGGGACCTGCCAGCACGCGTACACCTGTGCTCGTGCGATACGAAGATTTTCAGTTCGGCGTCTCCTATCACTTCAGCATGAATACGTTCACCGGCGACGACTACGAAACGGGTAAAGTGCCGGTTAATACCTACAATCCAACCAAGCTCGATGTGCGGCAGTGGATTCGGGTCGCCAAAGATCTTGGCGCCCATTATGCCGTCCTCACGGCCAAACATATGTCAGGATTCTGCCTGTGGGACTCCGAAGAGTACGACTATGATGTGGCTGCAAGTCCTAACAAGGCGGACGTGGTTGCTGGGTTCATGGCGGCATGCACGGAATACGGGCTGCAGCCCGGCTTTTACTATTGCATTCTGGATCCGCGCAACGAAGGTAAATTCGACTGGGATTCGCCCGTTTCCGACAAGTATTACAGGCTCATCAAGCACCACCTCAAGGAGTTGCACACCCGTTACCGCACGCCGTTTTATCAACTGCTGGATATAACTTGGAAAGTTTCCCACGAGCAACGCTGGGAACTCTACCGTCTGATTAAATCCCTCAGTCCGGATTGCATCATTGTCATGAACCAGGCGTTCTATCAAAGCAGACGCAACTTGGGGCGGATCTGCGAGGCGAAGAGCTGGCCGACGGATGTAATTAACGGAGAAGACACCCTGCCGCCACCCGAGGGCCACGACCCACACGTCAGGTTCGGCGACAAAACGTATTACATGCCAATGGAAGCATGGATACCGACCGGCCCGCCGTACAAGCCAATGCCTCCAATGCACAGCTGGTTTTGGCGGCCTGGATTCAAAACGCAAGATCCGGAGGTGATAGCGCGTATCTATCAGCGTTGTAAACAGCGCAACGCTAACCTCCTGCTGAACCTCTCACCCGACACCTCAGGCAGACTGCCGGACGAAGCCGTGCAAACGCTCGACCAGGTTGCTAAGCTCATCAACAAATGACGGGCTAGAAGAAAGCTTCAGTGCCTGGGTTAGAACAGTGCCCCAGCGGTGTACAGAGTCGTCACGTAACTTGAAGTGATAGGTTTACCGCTCAGCGGTCATACCGGCACATTGACCCAGCTTCTATTTTCGTTGCTTTGAAGCACGGCATCGAGGATCTTCAGTTGCCGCAACCCATCGATAAACTGTGGGTATTCGGGGCCTGCTGCTGATCTGATGGAACCGTAAAAGCGCCGAAAGATTTGCTTAAAAGTGTCGTCATAGCCCTCGCTGTGTCCGCCGGGAAGATCGGCAAAACTGCGTGCTTCGGGCGCGAGCAGAGCTGGGTCCTTGATGAAAACTGCGTTTCCTGTATCGCGACGGCCCATCCAAAGCTCATTGGGCCGCTCCTGCCCCCAAGCGAGCGAGGCTCGTGACCCATAGACTTCAATTCTGAGCCCGTTCTTGCGTCCAGCAGCCACCTGGCTAGCGCTCATGCAGCCGCGCGTTCGGCTCCCCATCTGAAATACCACTGCCCCAAAGTCTTCCGTCTCGACCGGCGTTGCCTCATAGTCTCCGGCTCCCATGAGCTTGTTGGCGAAAGTCTCGATCGAAACTCTCGGCTTCTTACGGGTGCGGTGAAAGGTTTGCAAATCGGCGCAAACAGACGTAACACGCAATCCCGTGATGTGCTCGGCCATATCGAAAAAATGTGAGCCAATATCGGCCATGCAGCGCGACACGCCGCTGGCCTCGCGATCGACGCGCCAGTTCCAATCCGTGTCATAGAGCAGCCAGTCCTGCGAGTAGGTGCCCTGCACGACAAGAATCTCCCCCAGTTCACCGGATGCGCAAAGCTGGCGCATCTGCTGAACCAAGGGATAGAAGCGCAGATTGTGGCACACGCAGTTGCGCAGTCCGTGGCGGTCGGCTAGGGAAGCGAGTTCTTGTGCTTGCTTGACCGTAGTGGTCAGGGGTTTCTCGCAAAGGACGTGCTTGCCAGCCTCGAGTGCATCCTTCACTGCGCGGTAGTGCTCGGCATTGGTCGTGCAAACATGTACTGCGTCGATAGCACCATCGCGCAGCACTTGCCGATAGTCCGTGGTTGCTGTGGGAACCGAAAAACCCGCTCCTAAACGTTGGGCTGCTTCTTCGCGTCTTCCGACCACGGCAGCTACCTCAACCGACTCGACCCGGCGCACACCTTCCAAATGCACCCGTCCCATAAAGCCCGTACCAAAAATTGCAGTTCTGATCGGCTTCATTGCAGATTCTTATCCTATGTCGCCAAAGTTCGACCAAGAGGTCAGGCTGTCTAGGTACAAGTGCGATTCAGAATGTTCACAGCCTAAGTCAGACCCTCTCGCGGCGAGAGCGGCCTGTCTTCATGCACGATTGAGAGCACGCAATCATAGCCAAACCTTGGCACTATGTAAAACGCCACCGCGCAGGCCCTCGTCTGCGCAATCAGGTGAAGCAGGACGGACTCGCCATGAAATAGCTGACTGGGCAAGTGGACGAGATAAGAATGTTAAATGCGATCTGTTGGCTTGTCGAGGTTATCCGGCGAGTTCGCCGCTCCTGCATACTCCTGTCATGAGTCTAGGCCTCAACTGTGCTGTTTGGGGGAGACCTCGCAAAACTTCTTATTAGTTTCCGAGCTCAAGCTCGAAGACCAAGCGTCAGGAACAACGCCAGAGGACATTGACTTCAACCGTTTGGCTCGGAAATCCAGCCTGAACTGGGAAGATGAAGCAAAAACTGCAACCCGCATTGTATCTAGGCTGAGGCAGTGGACACGGGTTTTGCTGTCAAAGACGACTCATGACCCAACACCCACCACAAGACTGTACATAACAGCGCCATTAACGCCCCCGAGCTGAGTGCGCTCAGCCAGCCAAAATGCTGCACCAGGATGGGGACCAGCAGCGTGGATGCAATACCCCCTAGGATGCCAGCCGTATTCATAATACCCGAGACCGCGCCGGCATGTTCGCCTGAAAGATATACAGCTGCCGTCCAGAACGCGGATTCTGCGAAGTACAGGGCCCCCACACTGATACACAAGGCGGCTACTGCCGTCACTCGACTGGAAGCTTCTGCTGCGACGAATAACAACGCGCCGGATACCCCGTAGCCCAGCATGATCACCGAGCGGGCGCCTGAGAGACGAGTGCTTTGAGCGGAGAGCCGGTCGCAGATGATGCCACCGATCGGGGCAAGCGCAACCGCGGCTAGCCATGGCAGGCTCTCGATCATACCGCCTTTAAGCATATTGAAACCGCGCACATCTACCAGGTAAATGTACAGCCAGAAAACAAAGATGAACAGAACGTACCCTTCCGACACATAGCTCACGGACAAAAACAGAACTCTTCGATCCCGCAGCAGAGTCGAGATGGAGAACAACTTTTTGTATTCGGCAGCCGCAGTATTGGAGTCATTGACCTGCTCGCGTTGGTCCTCAGTGCCCGTGCCCTGCTCGGGGTAATCGCGAGCGTACCCGTACCACACGCCTGCAATGAAAAAGGCTACGCTCGAACTCAAATAGAAGGATTCGCGCCAACCGAACTTCACCATAAGGAATGAGATCAATGGGCCGGCTATTGCCGTGGCCGCTGAACTGCCAACAAACATGACGGAATTTCCTAATGCCCGCTGCCGGGGAGGCATCCAGTTGTGAACAGCTCGCATGCCCACTGGATAAGTGGCTGCTTCCCCGGATCCAAGCACGAATCGCAACACCCACAACGATAGAAAAGTGCCAGTTGTGCTCTTTACCAGCAGACCGGGAATGGAACCGGTGAGCACCGTAGTCACTCCCCACAAGAGAGCGGCAAGAGACAACGTAAATCTCGGTCCTTTAGAGTCGCCTAACAATCCCGCGGGGATTTGGAATATGGCGTACCCAATCAAGAAGCTGCTAAAGATCTGTCCCATCTGCAGCTTGGTCATCGATAAAGCTGGCATCATCAATTCCGCAGCGATCGAAATATTCACCCGTTCCAGGTAGCTGACAAAGCTGAACCCAAACAGCATGGTCAGGATCAGAGAGCGCATCCTTCTGCTATTTGCCGGAATTTTATTGGTCATTGATCAAGGATGTACCGGAGTAGATCGGATCAACTTTACCAGTCTTACGACCGCAGCTTTTTCGGCGCTGCCATTGTGCGTTAGATGCTCCCCCTCATCCCAGGGAATAAGCATACGCCACGTGGCTCGATCTGTTGTCCTCGCAAGCTCGCTCAGCCGGAGAGGCGGTCAATCGATCGAGAGTTCCTGTGTTCTTGCTCAAAGCAGCTACAATATGGCGGTTCACCTTTGCCTTACTCAACCGGCACCGCGATTCCTGTATGGTAGGTCGAAATTCAACTACATTTGCATAAGGCGCAAACATGAATCCCATCACTCGCACGGCCGCATCTC
>JAFATF010000739.1 GCA_019244045.1 Acidobacteriota bacterium | reverse complement strand
TCTGGCGGGCAAAGTGGCTGGCGCTATAGCCCTCGTTGAGCAGCTGGTCGATGCGGCGGATGACCTCTTCACTCGAGCCGCCCGCCACGGCCTGCATGATCTGTTCCAAAAATCCCGAAGGGGCAGAGCCAACCAGCTGCTGTACGGATTCAGCAGTGAGCCGGCCCCCCGAAGAGGCGATCGCTTGGTCCATGATGGAGAGGGCATCGCGCATAGATCCATCGCCTGCCTCGGCGAGGAGCGCGAGGGCGTCCTCATCAGCTTCGATTTTCTCCTGGACCGAGAGATGCTTGAGTTGCCTGACGATCTGATCAAAACGCACAGCACGAAAAGTGAAGTGCTGGCAGCGGGAACGAACGGTCTGCGGAATGTCCTCCGGCTGGGTAGTCGCCAGCATGAAGACCACATGGCCTGGGGGTTCCTCGAGGATCTTTAGCAAGGCATTAAAAGCAGCATCGGTAATTTGATGAGCTTCATCGAGGATATAAATCTTGAAGCGATCGCGGGCGGGGCGATAGCGAGCGGCCTCGCGCAGCTCGCGAATTTCGTCTATCCCGCGGTTGGTGGCAGCATCGATCTCGATTACGTCCACAGAGCTCCCGACCCGGATTTCGCAGCACGAGTCACAGACCCCGCATGGTTCGGCAACAGGGTGATCGCTCGAGCGACAATTCAGAGCCATGGCCACAATGCGGGCCACCGTAGTCTTGCCAATACCGCGATGCCCACTGAAGATGTACCCATGTGCGGTACGGCCCTGCTCGATGGCGTTGGTTAAGGTACGGGTAACGTGCTCCTGGCCGATCACCTCGGAGAACTTCTGGGGTCGGTACTTACGGGCAAGGACCTGGTAGCTCATGAGCGGAAAATCTGATTATACGTGATGAGCGCGGCAGCCCGAATGGCGCGACAATCGGGCGGCAAAGCTCATTCTGGCCTTGCGAAGCCGCCCCGAGCACGGTACTCTGGTCACCTTGAGAGAAGGTTGTCCGCAAGGAGGGTTCCCATGCAATTGGAACTGAGCACCCGCAGCATGGATGGAATCGCGATCGTGGATTGTCATGGCCGCCTGCTGTTCGGCGAGGAATCGGCCAGCCTACGCGACACGATAAAGAATCTACTGGCCTCAAGCAATCACATTGTTCTGAACCTTGGTGGAGTGAATTACATCGATAGCGGCGGACTGGGCACACTGGTAGCGCTCTATACGACAGCGCGCAACGCTGGCGGCTCGATTAAGCTCGCGGCGCTCACTCAACGAGTGGGCGACCTGCTGCAGGTAACCAAGCTGCTGACCGTGTTCGAGGTGTTTGATACAGTGGAGGACGCTGTCGCTTCCTATAGGAAGGGTGCCGCGGCTTAGCTCCGTAGCGGCGGAGGGCACCTCCAAAGATGCCGGGCTCTTGCAGCGTGGAAGACACCCATTCTTGTTCATGAGATCTCGTATCATGTCGACTATTCGGGAAATACCTCGGGGCAAGGTTTCGACCTACGGGGCAATCGCCCGCGCCGCGGGATTTCCGCGCGCAGCCCGGCAAGTGGTACGCGCGCTTCATCGCTCAGTAGGGTTACCCTGGCACCGCGTACTCGGCTTTGGGGGAGAGATCAAGTTGCGGGGGGACTTGGCGATCGAACAGCGTCTACGCCTCGAAGCCGAGGGTGTCATCTTCCGGGGACGCAAAGTGGATATGGCGCGCCATGAATTCCGCTTCTACAGAAAAACCGACGCCAGAAGGACAGCAGCTAAGTAACAACCGTTTCGAATCCGCGCCTCAAAAGATGGCTTTGAGAGCCGATTAACGAGTGAGTACCTTGTCGTGGTTCGGCGGCGGGGCGGAAGCGGCCTTAAATCGTTCATCAATTTCTACCTGGTATCCAGCGACCAAGCGATTGCTCTCGTTCGCCATGCCCACTACGGACATTAATTCTTTGAACATGGCGTCGGTCATGCCCGCCTTGCGTGCGCCCGCGCTGTGGGAGAGGATGCAGTAGTCGCACTGGTTTGTGACACTCACGGCGACATAGATCATTTCCTTGATAAGAGGATCAAGAGCTCCTGGCGCCATGATCTGTTTAATGTCTTCCCAGGTACGCTTCAACAGGACAGGATCGTGGGCGATCGCTTTCCAGAAGTTATTGACCCAATCGGTCTTGCGAGTCGCCATAATATCATCGTAGACGGCGCGAACTTCCGGGCTGGCCTCGCGATATTCAATGAGTCCGAAAATAGACATAGATCGTGCTCCCTAAATCTTCTCCCCATAAATCTCTCATGTAGCTATGAACTTCGAGTCATCTGTTCGGCAGTTCGCCGCTTAACAACTTTTGAAGCTGTGCGGCAGGACAGCGCACGCCGACGTAAAAGTGGCCGAACAAGGCGTACACCGCGCTGACCTCATCGAAGCGCATCTCATAGATCAGCTTCTTGAAAATTAGCGCATCATCAGCGAAAAGCGTCACTCCCCATTCCCAATCATCGAAGCCGATCGAGCTCGAGATGATCTGCTTGACTTGACCCGCGTAGCGGCGCCCGACCAGGCCGTGCTCATTCATCTGCCGCTGGCGCTCCTCGATAGGAAGCGAGTACCAGTTCTTATCTTCACCGCGACGGCGATCCATGGGGTAGAAACAGATATAGCGGTGAGAGGGCATGACCGGAAACAGGCGAGGATACATGGCCTCCTTTTGCCGCGTTAAAATAGAGTTGATTTCCTCGTTCCACTCCGCTGAATAAGCCTCGACGCCACGATCGGCCAGACCCTTGTAGGTCTTAAGAGTAGAGTCATAAAGGCCGAGTTCAATTACCGAAAGATAAGAAGAAGTGGGCTCCATGAACTCGCCGAGGCGAAGACAAGCAAGTTCAAGTTCGGCTTGGTTCAGCGCATCTAACGATTCCCGAAAATGGACAATCAGCAAGTCGCCTTTGTGGCCAAGGAGCGAGTAGAGAGCCGATTGACCCGTCGGATTCTGTTCCATTTTCCCCAGGAGGGCTACCGCCTCGCTCAGGACCTCGGCTCGGTGCGCGGCTGACAACCTCCTCCAAGCCGGCCAGCACATCTTCCACATCTGGTGTAGGATGCTATAACCCTCGACGGTAAGGGGGACGGCCGGAAGCTGGGCAGTTTCTGGACGAACAGTGCGCGCCGACATCAGCCTCCCTCTTGACGCACGAAACCCTATTGTAACGCGAGATAATCCATTACACGGACCTCGTGCGTCTGCGAACAAATTACCGGGGCGACAAGTCAAAGGGAGAGCAATAAATGACGAAGCATAATTTTCAAGGCTTGAGACAACGCCAAAAAAGGAATGGCAGACGCTGAATGGTTGGAGTTACTCAGCGCCTGCCTCGCTTCGCGTCGGTTTATGCGCAGTACTTGTCTTATACGAGCTTTTCGTTTGAAACGGCAATATAGGGAAGACCGTATGCGCCTCGGGGAATTACTGTAGATCCCCATCCCGCGCGAAACTGGCCGGGGGCGCCGCTAGGGATGCGCTTTTACCACAGGCCTCTACAGCTCTGTCTGTATACATCGAGCTCTGTTTTCATGGGATAAACATTCCTTCAAGAAAGCCGGACCTGGAGGAATTCTCTGGTATCGAATTGTGTCAATCCCGAATGTGGTGTTCCGCTCCGCCACCTGCGGGCCGGGCGGCTCTTTCAATTTGAAGTTCGGATGTTGAATGAAGAGGTGAAGAGGCCAGAGCCGAGGAAGTCAGCGCGGCAAGTCTGGCGTTACTGGCTTTGCGGTGAGTGTTCTTCCAGCATGACCCTTGAATTCGACCAGCTGCAAGGGCTTAAGCTTACGCCGTTAGAGCAGGCCTGCTCCGAACCTGCTTCCTGAAAGATTAGGGGACGGCGAACCGCGGCCGTCCCACCGAAGTCGACGAAAATGAGCAGCTAACCTTTGGTATTCTCCACCTGCAGATTGTCCTGGACGGAGAAAACTCCGGGTACGCTTTTTGCTTGCATCTCCGCAATTTGCTTGTCCATCTGCCTTGCCACCACACCCGTCAAGGTTACATTGCCGTTTTTCACAATGATGTGTATAGGGGGCACGGCGCGAAGTGAATAGGGTGCCAGCGAGTCATTGCCGTAAATCGCCCGGTAGACGGCTCGGCGGATGCGATCGTCATTGGGGGATGTTGGCAGTACTTCGATATTGTTCACCACGCGCTCGACGCCCTCGATTTTCTTCACCGCTCTTTCGGCATCGGGCTTCAAGGTAGGATCTCGCACCTGACCTATTAGGGTTACCGTTCCATCGGGAGACACTTGGTATGCGAGATCATCGAAAACGCTATAGAACGGCAGCATCACCAGCTGATGACGAACTTCTTGAGTTATACGCTGGAGAGCGTTTTCGCTGAGCGGCCGACTCTGCGCGGTACTGGTTGTATTCGCGGCAACCGCTCCCGACTGACCGGCCTGGGCAAATAAGAACGACGACAGACAGAGGGCGAAGGCGATCACGCTTGCGCCTAAGGTATGTCTCATAGTGAACTTCTCCTTCTTCTTTCGCGATCTATTCAGGGACGCACAGCACTTGGATGTAGAAATTGGTAACCGGGCTTCCAAGAGGTTGCTCGCATCAATGCCATACCCGCGCAGGCCTTGACTGTTCAAGGCCCGGTTCGGCCGGGAGAGGCCTTTGCTGCTTTTTCCGGTGCAGCTGCAGGTGGAACTTAGGATTAGAGCGCACCCCGGTAATTTCAACCGGCAGGACCGTCTTCCCCCGTTTACGAAAGAATGGATCAAAAGGCTTGAGCAGGAGCGACTTGAATCCGCTCACAGTATCCGACAGCTTGGCGTCAAGCTGAAGATCACCGGTGAAATCCAACTGCTGGGAACGAAGCCCGTAGCTCCCGCTCAGATCAAGGTTAGCGCCGGAAATCGTGAAGTTCACCCGGGGAAAATACGCCTGGGATTGGTTGACTAAGAAGCGCCCATTGAGATTAAAAACATCGCTGCCGGAATTTGTGTTGCCGAGTTTGCCCTCTGCCCGGCGGCTCATAAGTTCGAGTCTTTTTTGGATTTGGGGGTTAGTGGGCTGAGCAGCAGTGGCGAGAAAGTGGCCATTCAACTTAAGCCGCTCGAGGACTTTGCCCGGACCAGGCAGAATCCCCAGCTGAGTGTGCAGTCGTAGCCCGCCGAGTAGGGGCGGGGGATTGGCTTTGACGCACAACCGCAGGATGTCTTCCAAGTGCCCGGAATCAATGGTTACATCCAGCAGAACGGCTCGGCCCTTGCCGTCCGGCATTCCGAAGACGCCACCACGGGCCACTATGTCCGAGTTCAACAGTTTGGCGCGCACCGGGTCGAGAGCGGTGTCGCCGCTAGTTCCGTCAATGACTGCGTGGAATTCGGTGTCCAGGGGAACGAGGCGGCCTATGACATCGAGCGAGAAATCGGGAGTGGATGTGCGGCCATCTGCGACGATGCGTTCGAGCAGCCCCTGAAACTGGCCAGTCGAATCCAGTGTTCCTCCAATTCCAGGGAACGGGTACAGGTCGGCATGAGTAAATCGATAGCGGCCAGACAAAGGCGTGAGACTCGGCTGTTCCGGCTGCCAAGGCCCAAAGCGGCCGTGGGCGTCGATCTCGCCGCGGGGTACGGCATTGGTCAATCGAGCGCTATAGGGGGCTGAGCGTCCCAGGCCAACATTCTGCATGCTGAGCTGGTGAATGGAAAAGTGAAGCGGCCGCTTATGCGGGTTCTTCGGAACAATATTGAGTTCGCACTGCTGGCATTCGAAACTATCGAGAATGACCGGATACCGCTGTCTGACCGGCTGAGATTTCTCCTCGCGGCCATGACTTCGAGGCGGAACGAAGATGCGCATGCCATTGAGCTTGAGCTGTTCGACATGACTCGGCTTGCGCAAGAACTCGACGAGCAGGGCAGAGAACGAGAAATTCTCGACGGAAATTAGGGGCGGCGAATCCGGGTTGTTGGCCTTCTTGAGGACGGCCCTCGACCCGGCGATCCAAATGCGCGGAAAAAGCTGTTGAATAGTGAATTCATCGAAGCTGACATTCGCCTCAAAGCGTTCCCGGACAATTTCGATCGAGCGTTGGCGCACCACATCGGAGAGCCGCTTGCGTAAAAGCGGCCATCCCAGCCGTATGGAAAACCATACGGCAGCTACCAAGATCAAAAGACCGACTGCAAATCGTAGTATTTTTGTTTGCGACACGCCTCGCCACTCGGAAGCGATGCCCGGCTAGGATGACGGCGCAATGGGGCTGGTTGTACTCGTCAGGTCAGAAGGCGTGAGGAGCTATTTCCCGCTAGCTTACTGCGAGGGAGCGTAGTAGCCCGTGCGAGCATACACCTGCAGGGGAGGCAGCCCGCGTGGGATCCTCAGCTTTACCTTAATTTTATGCCACTTGCCATCCTGGCTTGTCTTGCTCGGCTTATAGCCGAGCACGTATTGATTGCGTAATTCCATACCGATTTTGCTGGCCACATCCGGAAGGTCGTTTGGGTTATCGATGGTGAAAGTGCGGCCTCCAGTGACTTGGGAAATCTCGCTCAGTAGTTGCGGGCCAAGTCTTTCCTCGATGGTGGAGAAGTAGGTGTCGTAGACGCCGATACCATAGACGATGACATCGCCTTCTTTAATTTGGGATTTAATCTCGTCCTCGGTGTAGCGGCTGTGGTTGTCCCCGCCGTCGGAGATGATCAACAGCGCCTTGCGCTGGTTCTTCGCTTCTTTCATCTTGTGCATACCGAGGTAGAGAGCATCGAGCAGAGCCGTTCTCCCCTTGGGGATGGTATAGATGAGCTTGTTCTGAATATCATCTGGATTCGAGGTGAAACCGGCGGCCAGGTGGGGCTCGTCGGAGAAGCTGATCATGAAGAACTCGTCCTGCGGATTGGCGGTTTTGCAGAACTCGATCACGGCTTCGCGGGCGCGATCGATCTTATCCCGCATGCTGCCGCTCATATCAAAGATAATGCCGACGGAAACCGGAGCGTCCTCGTTCGAGAAATTCTGAATATCCTGCTTCTCCTTGCCGTCGAAAACCTGGAAGTTATCCTTCTCCAATCCGGTGACAAGTCGATCCATGGGGTCGGTGATCGTGACCGGCACCAGAACCAAGTCAACATTCTTTTTAATGGGAGCGGTATGCGTGTTCAAGGACGCCCCGAGAGCGGGGGCTTCGGCTAACCTCGCTGGCTGGGGATGGGGCGTGATGTGTACATCTTCACTGCCCGCGCGACCATCCTGCCCCGCGGCTCGAGTACTGAACCAGCAAGTGGTTAAGACCAGGAAAAAAGCCAGCATCAAAGCAATACGGGCTGAAACAATAGCGGGAAGGCCGTTCATACCCCAACTCCGGCGGCGCCACTGTGCGGGTACCGACGCGATTTTGTTTTTAACGCGGGGGCAGAGTAGTTCGCAATCAAGAGGAGACTGTAAGTTTCCCGACACTTTACCTCACCTTCAGCTCCAACTAGCGGCCAGGCGGGCTGAGTACTACGTCAAAGCCCTAGCGTGATTCGCCAAGGTTCAGGCGCGAAACTCAACCGCGGTTCGGATCTGGTTTGCTGATGCGAAACTTTCTGCCATTGGCCAGGCGTGAAGTACGGAAAATACCTGATAGCAGCACCACCGATCAGGGATTTAGCTTAATTCTTTGGCCTTTCGAGCTCACAAGTGACCTATCCGTTCCGGCGCAGGGCGAGCGCTTAGCCGTGGTACCGGTTGCTTCCTTAAAAGAAGCGCAACGCAAAGTTGCGGATCTTCCCGGCGAGAAGCCTCGAAAGCGGGTTGGAGCGTGCTGATCAGCACAAAGCCCATCGTGTGGCCCGGAAAGCCCTATCCCTTAGGTGCAACGTGGGATGGGGAAGGGGTGAACTTCTCGATTTTTTCCGAGCATGCAGAAAAGGTTGAGCTCTGCTTGTTCGACGCAAAGGGCCGCCGCGAACTGCATCGCATTTCCATGCCGGAACAAACCGACCAGGTGTGGCACGTCTACCTGCCCGAAGCCCGCCCCGGACTCTTATACGGCTATCGCGTCTCGGGCCCTTACGAACCAGAACGAGGGCTGCGTTTCAACCATCACAAGTTGCTGCTCGATCCTTATGCCAAACAAATTGACGGAACTCTGAACTGGAGCGATGCGCAATTTGGCTACCGGGTGGGGCATAGGGGAGAAGATCTCTCCTTTGATCGTCGCGACAGCGCCCTAGGCATGCCCAAGGCGCGAGTGGTAGATCCGGCTTTTAGCTGGGGAGAGGACAAGCCGCCGCGTACGCCCTGGCACGAGAGCATCATTTACGAAGTTCAGGTGCGCGGATTTACCATGCGTCATCCCGAGGTGCCGCCCAATCTTCGCGGAACCTACGCTGGGCTGGCCACGGCTCCGGTCATCAATTACCTGAGGCGGTTGGGCGTAACCGCGGTTGAGTTGATGCCAGTGCACTATTTCATTGACGATCGCCATCTGGTGCAAAAGGGCCTGCGCAATTATTGGGGCTACAATTCAATCGGCTTTTTTGCCCCCCAAGACCGCTATTCCGTATTCGATCCTTTGTCCGAATTCAAGACCATGGTTAAGACGCTGCATTCCTCGGGCCTCGAGGTGATCCTTGACGTGGTCTATAATCACACCGCCGAAGGCAATCAGCTTGGCCCCACGCTGTCTTTCCGCGGCATTGACAATCCTGCCTATTATCGGCTTGTACCGGAAAACCCGCGCTATTACATAGACTACACGGGAACGGGAAATAGCCTTAACATGCTGCATCCCAGGGTTCTGCAGATAATCATGGACAGCCTACGCTACTGGATCGAGGAGATGCACGTCGACGGTTTCCGCTTCGATCTGGCGGCGACGTTGGCGCGCGAGCTGCACGAGGTCAACCGCCTCGGTGCCTTTCTCGACATCATTCATCAGGACCCTGTGCTTTCGCAGGTAAAGCTGATTGCCGAACCCTGGGACCTAGGCGAAGGCGGCTATCAGGTGGGCAAATTTCCCGTGGGTTGGGCAGAATGGAATGACCGCTATCGTGACGCGGTGCGCTCGTTCTGGAAAGGCGATGGTGGGATCATAGGGGAGCTGGCTTACCGTATCACCGGCTCCAGCGATCTGTATGAGCGCAGCGGGCGGCGCCCTTATGCCAGCATCAATTTCGTCACCGCCCACGACGGATTCACGCTGAACGACCTGGTCAGCTACAACGTAAAACACAACGAGGAGAACGGCGAAAAT
>JAFATF010000738.1 GCA_019244045.1 Acidobacteriota bacterium | reverse complement strand
AAGACAGAGACCTCGGGATCGATTTCCTGCAACACCTTGCGCGTTGGTCGGCCGAAGACGGACTGCATGCGAGCCGAAATCAGCACCTGTTTCGCCTTGGTTGCCTTGAGCAGAATCTTGCCGTCGTCCAAGCTCAGTGTGGTCAGCGCGTTGTATCCCGCGCTCGAGAGCACTTCCCGCAAAAAGGTGCACACGTCTGCCGACTCGTAAATGCAAACGATGCGCGCGCTGGCATCGCCTCCTTTTCCCCCTGAATAACCTGATCCTAAATAAGCGGCCGTGATTGCTTCTTCGCTGGAGTCGTAGATCTCAAATTGAGAGAGCAACCTGGTCATGTCCAGCACCTTGCGAATTCTCGCCGGTACTCCGCACAGTTTAAGGTCCCCGGCCTTCGATCGTGCCGCTTGCTTAAGCCGTACCAGCGCTCCCAGCCCGCTGCTGTCGATGAACTCCAAGTCCTCGAGTTGCAGCACAAGATCACCATAATTGTCCAGGGCATCCCTAAGCTGAGAATGCAGAGTGTAAACTTCGTTGCCGCCCACAATTCGTCCCCGACATTCAACCACAAGGACGTCACCCACTGGCCGCTTCTCCAGGCGCAGTTGCATAAACAGAACTCTTTCCGCTTCGCCTAGCCGACGCAGTGTACAACAAGCGGGCGGGTACTGAAACAGAGATGTGCTCAGGGGCGCAGCTCCATTCGCCTCGGCGAGCTTTCCCTTATGGGCACCGATGTGTGCCTGCTCGCGTTCCTAGGAAACTTCCTTCGAAGCAGGCTGAGCGCCCGATGCCGTGATCTGATCGCACCTAGCCGGATTTCCTAGGCCAGCGATGAGGAGCGCCAGTTCTGGCAGGTTTTTCGCTGGCGTACGGAAAGGCTCAGTCGTTTCACATTCTAGTGAGAGCAATCGGGACCGCAGCTCAGGGTTGCGAATTCCCGGGAAGCGAGAAGTTTCCCCTGCGCCGAGTAGGCGGCGGTCTCAGAGTAGAGGTTTAGAGGAGCCCAAAATCAAGGTGCTAGGGAACTCGTTTTCGGGACCTCTATCCCTATGTCAACCGAGTCCCTTCCTAGCTGGGGTTCCATCGGTGATAATACCGTCATCATCGTGCCGACCAGAAGGAATTACCTGTCGAGATTGTTATCCGTTGCCGTCTGGAATCTTGTTCTTATAACCGGCGTTCTTCAACTGCATGCACAGGAGATGACTTTTGAGCTTAACCGCGCCCGGACAAAGATCGACTTCTCGTTAAGTGCTTCGCTGCACACGGTTCATGGCGTGTTCCAACTCCAGACTGGAACGATCCATTTCAATCCATCGACGGAGGCGGTGAGTGGGACTGTCGTCGCCGACGCGACCAGCGCCGAGACCGGGAACAAGTCCCGCGATCGAAAAATGCATCTCGAAGTACTCGAAAGCCAACGCTACCCGCAGGTAGCGTTCAGCCCGACGAAAATATCGGGATCAATCGATCTAAAAGGAGATTCCACTGTGCAAGTCGAGGGCGTCTTTCGGCTTCATGGCGATGACCACCCTCTCAACCTAGTAGTTCCGGTCCACATATCCGGGGATACAATGACGGCAAAGACGCGGTTTGTTATTCCCTATGTCGCGTGGGGATTGAAGAACCCGAGCACATTCTTGCTGCATGTGAGTGATAAGGTTCAGGTGAATGTCAGCGCAATCGGGCGTATCACGAAATAGCTCGCGCGCTACTAAAGAGAAAGGCTAAGTGGCATAATCGGCGTTGATGCGCACGTATTCGGCGGTTAAATCGGTGGTATAGAAGCGGAGATTTCGCTGGCCGCGACGCAGACGAATGCGCACCTGGGACTTAGGTTGCGACAGGTGCCGGTGAGCTTTGCCTTCATCAAAGGCGCAGGCTTCCCCGCGACTGCATACCTTCTGCTCGCCGATAAAGATGTCGATGAGTCGGGGATCAAGGGCCACGCCCGAGTTGCCACAGGCGGCAAGAATCCTACCCCAGTTCGGATCGGCTCCCGCCCATGCGGTTTTTACCAGAGGGGAGTGTGCTATTGCTCTGGCCAGCTGCATGGCTTCCCCTTGATTCTTTGCACCTTCTATCCGCAAATCGATAACATGGTGGACGCCTTCCCCGTCCCGCACAATCTGCTGCGCCAGTAATTCGCAAACCTCGAACAATGCACGCTGAAAGCTGCCCTTTGTCCGCGGTGATAATTCAACGGCACGCTTTCCACTGGCCATCAGCAAGACGGTATCATTCGTCGAAGTATCGCCATCGATGGAAAGACAGTTGAAAGTCTCATCGCAGGTATCTTGC
>JAFATF010000362.1 GCA_019244045.1 Acidobacteriota bacterium | reverse complement strand
TCCTGAAAACGTGAATCCGAGCGAAGCGGAGCAAACCGTGGGTCCATTTTCAAGTAGCCGAGGAGCGTCGAGCGCTCGCCATAGGCCGCCTCGAGAGCCGCGATTGCGCGGTCGTTTTCGCCGAGGCCGAGATGAATCAAGGCAAATTGGTAGGACGACACGTACTCTTTTTTAGAACGATGCTTCAACTCAACCAGAAGTTTCTGAACCTCGGCGTCCTGACCGGCGAGGCCGTAGGCGTGGGCGAGTGATGCAATTCCGTTGGCATCGGGTCCGGAAAGCTTGATGGCCTTCTGGAACTGCACGATTGCTTCTGCATATCTCTTTTCTTGCTCGTAACACATAGCAATTCCCCAATAAGGAACGGGGAATCTTGGATCGAGCTCAAGAACCTTCCGCAGCCTAGCCAGAGCGTCATCGTACTGCCTGGCAAAGTAGGAAACCATTCCAGCATTGGATTGAATGAGGAGCGACAGAGGGTCGAGTTCCTGCGCGCGATCGAGTTGTGTACGGGCTTCCTCGATGCGTCCCAAAGAGGCCAGGAACCGGCCGTAGATGTCGTGCACAGCGGCGTCGTTCGGATTCAATTCGAGAGCCCGCTTGAATTCTTGCTCAGCGCCGAGACGATCCCAATCGTAATAGTTCAAGACGTACGCCATGGAAGCATGCGCCTCGGGCAATGCGGGGTCGAGTTGAAGAGCTTTTACTGCCGCGTTCTTTGCGTCGGGAAAAGCTGCGCTGGGAGGAATGTCGGTGTAAAAAGGAAGGCGGGAAGAGGCGTCGGCAAGGCCGGCGTAGAGCGGAGCAAATTGAGCATCTTTCTCGATGCCTTGGTGAAAATAGACAAACGCGAGCCTCAGTTGCTGTTCGCTGCCCTGATCGAGCGCATAGCGTCCCTTAAGATAAAGATCATAAGCCTCAGGTTTGGCGCTCATGCGGCGCGTCTCCCCGGAGGATGAAATTCTCAACCGAATCTGCACCGCCACCGCATGAGCCACCTCTTGTTCGAGAGCAAGGACGTCGTTCAGCTCGCGTTCGAAATTTTGAGACCACAACTCGCGATCCGCCGCGCCCTCGTAGAGTCCCAATACGATCCGCACATGATTCCCGGAGCGGGCGACCGAGCCTTCCAGCAAGGCGTCGGCATTCAATTCGCGCGCGATCTGCGGAAGCGGCGTGTGCGTACCTCGGTATTGCATAACCGACGTTCGGGAGACAACGCGAAGCCCCTGAATCTTGCTAAGCGCACCGATGAGTTCCGCCGTCATTCCATCGGCAAAGAAATCTTGCGACGCATCGCCCGCTAGATTGGCCAGCGGCAAAACTGCGAGCGAATGAATTCCCGCAGCTATGCTGCGGGGCGCGAATCGTTCGCGCAGCCGACCGATGTTGAAGAAAAGCAGAAGCCCGAAGAGGACGGCAAAGCTCAGCGCCGCCGAAAGGCGTAAAACTGCCGCGCGTCGTCCCGGTGAGCGCGCGGCCGAGAGCGCGGGAATTGAGGTTGCCGGCACGGCGAGCGTTTCCAGCGCCGACCGAACCTCACCGGCAGTCCGGTAACGGGCTGCGGGATCTTTGGCCGTGCAGCGGCGGATAACCGCCGCAAGCGCTGTTGATGTGTGCACGGGGAGCGGTGGCGGGGGGTCACGTAAAATCGCCGAGGTCAGCTCAGATCCGGAATTACCCGAAAAAGGCCTGCGCCCAGACGCCATCTCGTACAAAACGACACCGAGCGCCCAGATATCAGAGCGCGGGTCAGCCGGTTGGCAGCGGAGTTGTTCGGGGGCCATGTAGGGCAGCGTCCCTGCCAACGGCTCGTTCTTGTGCAGATTGAAGCGCGAGCGTGTAATCTCTTCCATTACATCGCTTCGCACCCGCGTGGCCAGACCGAAGTCCAGCACTTTTGTTTGACCATCGGGAGTCACGGTGATATTGGCAGGTTTCAGATCACGATGCACGATACCGTGTTGGTGAGCATGAGCAAGTGCGTCCGCAACCTGCGTCCCGTAGTGCACAACCTGCTCGTTCGAGAGACCATCGGGCGGTATGATGTGGCTCAGGGGCCGCCCTTTAACGTATTCCATGGCAATGAACGCGACTCCGTTATCCTCGCCTACTTCGTAGATCGTGCAAATGTGGGAGTGGTTCAGTTGCGACGCCGAGCGCGCCTCATCGAGCAGGCGAGTACGAGCGGGAATGTCATCTCGAAGGCTAAGAGGCAGAATCTTGATAGCGGCTTCGCGGTGAAGCCGTTCGTCGCGGGCGCGATAAACCTCTCCCATGCCGCCTGAGCCGATTTGTTCAAACAGGCAATACTGGCCTAGGCGCTCGATTCCCATTCCGAGAGACCTCGACGGGTGGCATCTTAGGACAGCGTCTAAAGCCCAGTCAACGCATTCAGCGCAACGAAAAAGCGCATCATCTCCGACATGAGTTCAAGAAAAACTCTCGTCTACTGGTCATTGACGCCGAGTCCCATTCGACGTTTTTCCCGAAGACCGCTCCTAGGCGGTCAGTTCGCCTACCAGCATCGTGCAGCCAACCTTCTTTCCACCCAAAATGCTCTGACTCTATGAACGGAGAGAATTGGTTTTCTGCTTACCGACGCGTCATGACGTGTATCTCGTTCCGAAAATGCCCTTGTACATGATCAATAACGTTCTTGCCCGGGCGGGGACTGTTCTGCACAGATCAGATTGAAGGAGCTGGTGAATGGATTAAATTCGGATCGACGATGCTGTGAGTGATGGCGGCAAGGAGAAGCTAGTCGCGGGCGAACAATGTGACTATCCAGGCAGCTTCACAGGAGCAGGGGGTAGACGACTCGGTTCGTACAGGAAGCCGAGACAAAGCAACCGGAGAAGGAGCAATCACGCCGCCCCGGTCCAGTAGTTGTCCAGGTCCTCGTATTCACCTTGTGTAGCGTATCCGCTGTTGAATACATCTTCCGACACCCTGTAGGGACGCATTTCGTCCTTTCTGAACTGCCGAGTTGAGGAGCAGGGCGGTTGGCAGGTGAGCCGATACATGCCATCGATTGCGCTGCTGAGTTCGATAGCCGCCGATGTGGCGACGAAATGCACCGCGCCGCAGGCCCCACATACTATCCCCATGTGGATTGGCATGGCGTCAGATTATGGCACGATTATAGGAGAGGTATGAAGCTCAAGCCGGTTAGGCAGTTCGCTTCTTTGTTGCAGGAAGCCTAAGAATGCTCTCAGAATGGAGCTTTTTGGCGCGTGCCTCCAAGGCGCATTCCAATTCGACTCTAAGTTGTCGAAGTCTCTCGGGGTCCCTCTCTCGGAAGGCTTCGTCAGCGATTTCCCGCCAAGTTCGGGTAGGCTTTCTGTTATCTGGCACGATTGCACCCTGCAGGGAAACTTTTGAGAAGAATGATAGCAGTGCTCAATCTGATATGAATGCGCCAACACGCGCCAGAGCCCCCTGTGAGCAGCACCAACTCTGGTGTGAGGATTTCCACCCTTTCCCGCGCTGAGAGCTGCGTATTTCGGCGATGGGAGGCAATCGCCTCATTCCCCACGCTAGGCAACTCGCAGCGAGTGAGATCTCCCGCAGGCTCGGCTTGGATAAGCCTCTGAGCCCATCAACTATGAGTCTCAGTGGCACGGAGCGCCGTTGTGCCGCCGTGCGTACGCAATCGGACTCCGACCAGATAAATGTAGTGCAATGCCGAGATGATGGTAAATACGAAGGTTGCGCGTAGCCCCGCCCAGCGCAGCACAACCACCCATCTTGCTGGATAAACATTCAGCAACATAACAACAATTACGGTGAGCACCTGGGCGAGCGTATTGGCTTTGCCAAAGATGCTGGGACGAAAATCCCGCAAACCGGCTATGGCGTAGAGCACGGTTCCAACTCCCAAGATGGAGACATCTCTGCTAAAGACCAGCACGGTGAATTTCCAGGGGATCTTATGCAGAATGGAAAGCACCATGAACATAGTGCTCAGCAGCAGTTTGTCGGCGATCGGGTCTAGGTACTGACCCAACATGGTCTTTTGATGGAGGGTACGGGCGAGCAATCCGTCTAGTCCGTCGCTGACGCCCGCCAGAATAAAAAGAATCAGCGCGCGACGATAGTGGTTGTCAACCAGATTGTTCACAATAAAAGGCAGGAAAATCATGCGCAGCAGCGTGAGCTGGTTGGGAGCGTTGAGAACTCTGAAAAGCTTCACGCGCCCGCTCTCCCGCGGTCTTTATAGTTGGCCACTTTAGCCAAGAACTCTGAGGGCTCACGGCGGGTGCGAGAGTGAAACCGGTCGGATAAGGAGGGCAGGCTGCCCTCCGGCAGATCCATCGCAACGCGCTCAACCCGCCACATGGGAAAGAAAAGAACTGCCGCAGGCAAAGGTTCTCCCTCCAGAACCCGAGCAGTGGCATCGTCAAAGGAAGACAATTCAATACCTTCCAGGGTGAGGCCAGCGGCATTGAGCGCGAGAAGAGCTCCCCATACCTTCTCTCGTGGTTCTCGCAGCGTGGCCAGCACCATCGTACCCAGGCGAAAGGGCTCTGGGGCCGGCGTATCCGACTGGGGGGAATGGCCGCCGCTTTGCTTCAAAGCCAGAGTATTCTTCCTCTTGGTGATGGCCCGCTTATGCACACCTGATTTTCGCCGCAGGTGCCCGGCTTTAGCAACTCGCCCGCATTCGCCGTCTATGAATTGGGTGCAGACCGGTCTTCCTCTTAGCCGTTGGGCGTGCCGTTCGCTTCCAGTGGCCAAATGGGCGTACGAATCGGTTTCCGTCGAGTGCCGGGCAGGTTAGACTTTTCGCAAACCTAATGCTGGGCCTCGTTTCCATTCTCGTGGTTGGATTTTTTTTGGGTATGCGTCACGCCACCGATCCCGATCACGTGATTGCGGTTACCACTATCGTGAGCCAGCAAAAAAGTACTGGCCGGGCGGCCTTGATTGGAGCTTTGTGGGGCCTGGGCCACACGATCACCATTTTTGCCGTAGGCACCGCCATCATTCTCTTCAACCTGGTCATTCCTCCGCGCCTCGGACTGGCTATGGAACTTTCGGTCGGGCTGATGCTGATCCTGCTGGGGGGATGGAACCTTACCAGCTTTTTCCACCAGCTTTCTCCGCCATTGCCCATCGTCCACTCGCATTCCCACCATCACGGGGAATTGGTTCACAGCCATGTGCATGGGCATTGGCCCGATGCTCGTGGACGCCCGTTAGATGAGGCCGGTGCGGCTGGAAGATACTCGGGCAAGGGCCCGTATGTGATGCTGCGCCCTCTCCTGGTTGGAGTCGTTCACGGCCTGGCCGGCTCAGCGGCCATCACTTTGCTGATTCTGGCCAGCATTCGCAATCCGGTCTGGGCGATCGCATACCTGGTGATCTTTGGTGTTGGTACCATTGCAGGCATGATGCTGATCACCATGAGTATCGCTTCCACCTTCCACTTTTTTGGAAGTCGCATCAAGAACCTGCATCATAAATTCGGCTTGGCGGCTGGTCTGGTGAGCCTGTGCTTCGGCCTTTTTCTCGCCTATCAGATTTGCATCACACAGGGTTTGTTTAGCACCCACCCGCAATGGATTCCGAAATAAGACTCGAGCCGGAGACTCGGTTGACAGTCGGGGCTGTGATCCCCCTCGAACCTCTCCAACTTCATAGGGCGCGTGGTTTCGGTCTGGCTTCAGGCGTCGATGCCGCGTGTCTCCTGGCGGCGGGTTCGCCCTTAGAACCCCTGCTTCAAGCAAGTCCCGATTACGAAAGAGACTTCACCTAAGCAACCCCGTCGGCCGTACGAAAGCTGGGAAGTGCATGGCTAAGAGCGGCTGCTCAGGCTATAATTATCAAGACTTCGCCATGCCCATGGGGCAAAATTCGAACTCTCGTCTGCCGGTCTCGCGCCTCGAGTTCCTGGTGTGCCCGCGCCGGCATTTGGCCGTATTGCCCTCGCAAGCCCGTCCCAACCTCTTCGGCAGCGATTAGTTCCTCGCGCGTTTGCCTCATCGACGTTTTCAGCCCGGCCCGAAGATTCGCCTGCTCCCGTCAAAATTGAAAGTTGTGATCTGCCTTCGGAGGTTTTCCATGTCGCCCAAAACACTGACCGCTGTCGCTCCTCAAATCAAAACCGCGCTGCCCGGTCCGAACGCTAAGCGCCTGATCGCGGCCGATGATCGCCTGATTTCGCCTTCCTACACTCGCTCTTATCCGCTGGTCGCCAAGCGCGGACGTGGGATCGTCATCGAAGACGTCGACGGCAATGAGTTTCTGGATTTTTCTGCCGGCATCGCCGTGGTCTCGACCGGCCACTGCCATCCAGAGGTGGTCTCGGCCATTCAGAAACAGGCGGCTGAACTCATTCACATGTCGGGAACGGATTTCTACTACGAGAACATGCTGGCCTTGGCCGAGCGGCTGACCAAGATCGCCCCCATGCCCGGGCCCCATCGTTTCTATTACGGCAACTCCGGCACGGAGGCAATCGAGTGTGCCTTCAAACTCGCCCGTTATCACACCAAGCGGCAGAACGTGATCGCCTTCTACGGCGCGTTTCACGGGCGCACCATGGGCGCCTTGTCGTTGACCGCCTCGAAACCACAGCAACGCCGGCGCTTCATGCCCCTGGTGCCGGGGGTTACGCATGTGCCTTATCCCAATCTCTATCGGCGCCCCAAAGGCTCGGATGGCAGGCAATACGCCATCGATTGCGCCCGCTTTATAGAAGAGAAGGTTTTTACCTCCACCGTGCCGCCTGAGGAAGTCGCGGCCATCTTCGTGGAACCCGTGCAAGGGGAAGGCGGATACATTGTCGCGCCGGAGGAATTTCTCCGGGAGCTGCGGCGTATTTGCGACCGGCACGGCATCCTGTTGGTGGACGATGAAGTGCAAGCAGGCGTGGGCCGTACCGGCAAGTGGTGGGCCATTGAGCACGCCGGGGTTCAACCCGACATGGTATGCGTCGCCAAAGGCATAGCTTCCGGTATGCCGCTCGGCCTCGTGATCACCCGGGCTGACATCATGGACTGGGTTCCCGGCTCGCACGCTTCCACCTTCGGCGGCAACCCGGTGGCGATCGCTGCCGCTCTGGCTACGCTCGATGTGATCGAGCGTGAAGGGCTGAAGAACTCAGCCGAGGTCGGCCGTTACGTGCTGGATCGTCTCAGCTCCTGGCCGAAGAAACATGCGCCTGTCGGCGAGGTTCGCGGACGAGGTCTGATGATCGCCCTCGAGATCGTTAAAGATCAGGAAACCAAAACACCCGATCCCGAGACTCGAGACCGGATCATCCAAATGGCATTTGAGCGCGGCATCCTGTTCCTGGGAGCCGGCCCCAACTCGATCCGCATTTCGCCCCCGCTGGTGGTCACGCGCGAGGAGGCCGATGTCGCCCTCGAGGTGCTCGAGCAGGCGATTGCTGCCACCAAGAGACCCTGAACGGGGCCGAGGGCGGCCACCCCAGAAAGAGCTTAGCGGAAAGTCGGGCTGCAGGGCTGATGAACGACTCTCGACAAGACGTCAGGACCCGCGTAGCTCGCGCAGGCGCGTTGCCCCGCTCGCTCGATCTCGCGCTCTCGCTCGTGCTGTGGGCCTCAGCCTACGCCGGCATCCGCGCCGGGCTGCGCGGGTATTCCCCAGCCGGCCTGGCAACGCTTCGTTTTTTGACTGCCTCGCTTGCGCTCGGCGTCTACGCTGTCTTTGGGCGGTTCCGTCGGCCGCGATCGGTGGACGTGCCCGGCCTTGCCCTGGCCGGCATCACCGGAATCACCTTCTACAATATCGCCCTGAATTATGGCGAGACGCGCGTTACCGCCGGCTCGGCGAGTCTGCTCATCGCCTCCGCTCCCATATGGACAGCTTTGCTGGCGTTTTTTTTTCTCAACGAGCGCCTACCATTGCGTGGCTGGATTGGCGTACTGGTAAGCTTTGTGGGAATGGCTCTGATCGCAAGCGGCGAAGGAGAAGGCATTCGGCTCTCGCCGGAAGCAATGATCATTTTGGCCTGCGCCATCAGCGCCGGCGTCTACATGATCCTCGAGAAGCACTTTCTCGCCCGCTATACGGCTCTGGAATTCACCGCCTATTCCATCTGGGCCGGAACTCTATTGATGCTGCCTTGGGCGAGTCGCTTGCCGGCCGAGATTCAGCGAGCGACCTGGCCAGCGACACTGGCGGCGATCTATTTGGGACTTTTCCCGGGAGCGATCGCCTATCTCGCCTGGGCCTACGTTCTCTCCCGCGGCTCTGCCGCACGGATGGCCAGCATGCTCTACCTCATACCGGTATTAGCCATCTTGATCGCCTGGATTTGGCTGCGCGAGATTCCTCGGTTCATCTCTCTTGCAGGAGGCGCCGTCGCTCTGGTGGGAGTTCTACTGGTCAACCCTCGCCGAGCTTCCGACCGAGCAGGCTCGGCCTGAGACTGTCAAAAGGTTTATTGACGGAACTTGAACATCATCCAGGCCCAGGCGCCACCAGTTGCGGTTCGACGCCGGGCAGTTTAGCCGCCTGCCAGGCGTCAAATCCGCCGATCACGTTGGTTAGGTTATGGTAGCCGGCGCGCATCAGCAGGCTGCAAGCAATGGTGCTGCGATAGCCGCTTTTGCAATGCACCGCGAGCAAAGCCGATTTCTCAAGGGGCGGCAGAGCTTGCCGGAACCGCTCGAGCGGCCACAGCTCGGCACTTTGGAGGTGGCCGCTTTGCCACTCGCCTTCGCGGCGCACGTCCAGAACGTGAAGGTTACGGCGGCCTAATTCCACGTTTAGCTCTTCGACGTTCATCTGGGGCAGAGTGGCCAACTCCAGACCCGCCTTGTGCCAGCCCTGAGGCCCGTTCTCGAGATATCCGCCTAGGTCCTCGATGCCCACTCGGGCCAAGCGCATGCGTGCCTCCTCGAGCTGCTCGCGGGTATCGGCAATCAGCAGGGGCCGAGAGTTTAAGCCCAGCAGCGAGCCTGCCCACGAGGCAAACTGCCCGGACAGTCCAATGAAGATTGCGCCGGGCACATGGCTGGCGGCAAAGCTATCGGCTGCCCGCACATCGATTGCGGGCACACCCGCGGAGAGCTTTGCTTTGAATTCGAGCGCCGGAATGGGCAAAAGCTCGGGCAAATCGGACAAGGCTCCCGCGCCCTGGCGATTGATGCGAGCGTCCTCGGCAAAATATTCAGGGCGGGAGGGGAGATTCGCGACCAGCTGTCGGACAAATTCCTCGCGGCTTTCGATTTGCAATGCATGATTGGTGAGCCGCTCGGTAGCGATGGTCGATGAACGCTCTGCGCGCATATTACGGCCGCACAGGGAGCCCGCGCCGTGTGCCGGGTAGACTACTACCGCATCGCTCAGCTTGAGCAATTTCTTGTGCAGACTGTCGTAGAGCATGCCGGCCAGTTGCTCTGGACTGTGTGTGCTCGAAAGATCCGGTCGACCCACGTCACCAATAAAGAGCGTGTCGCCCGTCAGCACCGCCCAAGGCTCATCCGATCTCTCCATATCGCTGACCAGCAGGCAAATACTCTCGGGCGTGTGGCCGGGAGTTTCCATCACCGCAAGGCGGCAATTGCCAAACCGGAGCTCAAAGCCATCTTCCACATCGACATGGGGAAACGTCGCTCCCGCCCGCTTTCCGATATAAATCTCGGCGCCGGTGCGCAACGCCAGTTCCTTGTGCCCGGAAACAAAGTCCGCGTGCAGGTGAGTCTCGAAAATGTAACGAATCTTGAGCCTGTGTTGCGCGGCGGCCTTGAGATACTCGTCGACATCACGCTGGGGATCAACCACCGCAGCTTGCCCCCCGGAACCGATCAGGTACGAAGCATGCGCCAGACATCCCAAGTAAAATTGTTCAAAATGCATCCCAACCTCCTGATCTTATCCCCTCGGGAAGCTGGTGGCGCGTTTTTTGCGCGCGACAAACCGCGGGGAACGTCAGCGTTCGTGTTGAACGGCTTGGAAACGGAAGCAGTCGATAAGATGGTCATTGACCATTCCCGCGGCCTGCATGAAGGCATAGCAGATTGTCGACCCTACAAATTTGAATGCACGCCGCTTCAACTCCTTGCTCATGGCGTCGGACTGTGGGGTTCGCGCCGGGATCTGTTGTGCTGAGCGCCATGAGTTCACGCGCGGCCTGCCATCGACGAACTGCCAGATAAACTGATCGAAGCTACCGCAGGAATCCTCGATTATGAGGAACGCCCGGGCATTCTCGATGGCCGACTCAATCTTAAGCCGATTACGAACGATTCCCGCATCTTTCATTAATGTGGCAATTTTACGCCGGTCGTAGCGGGCAATCAGCCGAGGATCGAAGCCGGCGAAGGCAGCGCGATAGTTTTCCCTCTTGCGCAGAATAGTATCCCAGCTCAGCCCCGCCTGCGCCCCCTCCAAGAGCAACAGTTCGAACAGTTTTCGATCGTCGTGCTGGGGAACCCCCCACTCCTCATCGTGGTAGCGGATGGACACCTCGTTGTGCGCCCAAACGCAACGGCGGACCCCGCCCGCCTGAGTTGCTTGCCTGAACATGTCTGGCTATTCGAGCGATTTCGGATCTGACTTGTTCTTGGGCGAGTACTTATCGAGCAGCGCGATTAATTCGTGCGCCGACGCCGGCGGGGGGACTCGGCCTTCCCGCAAGATTTCCTTGGCCGTCAGCTCCCGCCCGTAAAGTTTCCGGTTAGCCCGGTTATCGGCGCGCAATGTTGAACCTTCTAGGGAGACCCCGGCAAACAGGCCGCGCGAACGCGAGTAGGAAAGCATCTCAGCGCGCATAACCACATCCGTAGCTGCGTCAGCAGTGCGGCCTTTCGGCCCGGCGGCCGCCGACGCATCGGCTCCAAGTTTTACCTTGCTGCCCAGCAGCGACTGAGCTCCGCGCGGGTTCATAACCAAAATTACAAAGTCGGTGGCCTGACCGCCTAGCTGGAACCCGATATTGCCACCCTCCAAGGCGTACAGCGCCGGAGCTGTCCAAGGACCGGTATAGTGCTGCCCGGACCGGCAGCTCATCACCCCTCGGCCGTAGCTGATGCCGACGCCAAAGGCAGCTTTTTTGACCGACGGCAGTACGATCACGCACTCCGCCTTGTCAACCAGATCCTTTGGAATGTCGTCAGGAATGTCAAGAATCTCCTTGAGAGCCGTACCGGCTTCCTTGACACGGTCGACCTCCTTTTCGTTATCGGCGGCAACAGCTGAAATCGGCAGCAACAACACCGTCAACAGCAGCAACGCGGCCCATGGCTTCATGCTTCCTCCCGATGGTCGAACACAAAATACCACGGGCACTCGGTCGAGAGGTCGAGATTGGAGTTCCGGGTCATCTTAGAATGCACCTAGAATACGCCGGCTCACCGCAGTAGTCCGGAAAGTTGCTCCTCCCCGACAGCGGTGCTTCTGTGCTCGGCAAACACTCTCATAACACACACCGATTCAGGCGTTTAAGCGCGGAATGACTAACGCGTGCGTCTTTTGTAACTTGGCACACCATACGACCTAGCCTACAGTCTGGCTGTTCACGAGATACGGCCCCGGGCGGGGCCTTTCGGCAATCGGCGTGCATCCGTATGCTAAAGGGGCCCCTGGGACGGGGTCGGCAGGTGAAAAAATTGGGTTTTCTGGGAATGATCTACATACGTCGGTTTTTTTGTCTCGCGCTGCTAACGTTGACGGCCCTTCTACCCGCGGCAGCTCAATCCGGGTTCATGTCGGCTTCGCCGTCGCCCTACGACGGTAGCGCGATGCTCAGCAGTCCCGACGAGTCGGTTCTGACCATCAAGAAACGGGTAGATGAAGTCAACGTACTTTTCATCGCTACCGACAAGCACGGGAAATTTGTCCGTAATCTAGCTCAAACCGATTTCAGTATCCTCGACGACCACAAGCCGCCTCAGCTCATTTTCAACTTCCAGCGGCAAACCGAGTTACCCCTCGAGGTGGGACTTCTGATCGACGTTAGTGGTTCGGTGCATAGCCGCTTTGATTTTGAGCAAAATGCTGCTACCGGCTTCCTGGAGCATGTGGTTCGCCCTGGTTTTGACAAAGCCTTCGTGGAAGGCTTCAACCAGCATCAGCAGCTGGTGCAGGACTTTACGGATAAGGTATCGCTGCTTTCCTCTGGGGTGAAGCGGTTACATAACGGAGGGGGAACGGCGCTTTTCGACGCGATTTATCGCGCCTGCCGCGACAAGCTGATGCGAGACAATTCCGAACATCCGGTACGCAAGGCTCTCATCGTACTCAGCGACGGGGAGGACAACCAGAGCGAGATGAGCGAGGCGCAAGCGATTGGCATGGCGGAACGGGCAGGGGTCTTGATTTACGCTATTTCAACCGACGATAGCGGCTTGATCCTGCGGGGGGATGACGTTCTATCCCAGCTCGCCAATGCCACAGGCGGTCGCGCGTTCTTCCCCTTCAAAATGAAAGACATCACACATTCGTTTTCCGCCATTGAGGACGAACTGCGCAGCCAGTACATCGTTTCCTACAAACCTTCCGACTTTACCCCCGACGGACATTACCGCTACATCCAGATCACAGCGAAAAATAAGGATGTACAGGTGCGCGCGCGGCGCGGTTATTACTCACCACGTCAATGACCGCCTGATTCTGGCGAGTCGAGTTCAATTCAGTTTCCTAACGTTCATCTATTTGCCCCCCTCGGGGCAGCGGGGCACCAGTGTTCTGCTCGGGGCTCGAATGGGTCTGTGTGCGAGACGCTCGCTTTCGTTTTTCGGAATGCCCGTCGCACCTTGTACGCGAAGCAAGTCTGGCCCGAGCCCAATCGCGCTTTATAAATGTGCCTCGGTCGCCACAACTCCAGTCGCTCTCGATTGATGAAACTTCGATACCCAAGCTAGTGCCGTTGCGCGAGTGGCTGTTGACGTCTCGGCTCGCCATTTGCGCACCGGACACCTCTGTGTTACCGTCCCCTTGAATTCCCACTCGTCGGGAGGCCTTCATGGTCGGGATCATCCTGCTGGTGATTCTGGTTGTTATCGCATTTCTTCTCATCGCGATGTATAACAGCCTGGTTCAGTTAAAGGTCCGTTGCGACTCAGCGTGGGCTGACATCGACGTGCAGCTCAAACGCCGCCACGATTTGATTCCCAATCTGGTGGAAACCGTTAAGGGTTACGCCGCTCATGAAAAGAGTACGTTCGAGAACATTGCCAAGTATCGCTCCCAGGCCATGCAGGCAACCACACCCGGGGACAAAGCCGCTGCCGAAAACCAACTCACCGGCGCTTTGAAGAGTCTGTTCGCGGTGGCCGAAAATTATCCCCAATTGAAGGCTTCGGAAGAATTCACCGAGCTGCAAGGTTCCCTAAGCCAGACCGAAGATGCGATCCAAAACGCGCGCCGTTATTACAATGCTGTGGTTCGCGACCTGAACACCAAAATCCAGTCATTCCCGACCAACATTCTGGCGAACATGGCTGGATTCCACGAACGCCAATTCTTTGAAGCCGAGAGCGCAGACCGCGAAGCCGTAGCCGTGAAGTTTTAAACCATGGGTAGCGGCATGCGCGGCGCCTGCTGGAATTCGGCCGCACCGCTGGTTGCGTTCCTGCTTATTCTCCCGTTCGCAGTGCAGGCGCAATCCTGGCGTGTGTCCGATTTCACCGACAGCCTGACGGTGACGGCTGACGGCTCGCTTCTGGTCTCAGAACGCATATCCCTCGAGTTCCAAGGCGAATGGCACGGCATCCATCGCACGATCCCGATCGAATATCCCGGCCCGCACGGCAGTAATTACACTTTATGGGTGAAAATCACGGGCGTCCGTGATCAGGACGGCAACAAACTCAAGTATGAGTCGCACAACCTGCACGGCTATCGTGATCTAAAGATCTATATCCCTCACGCGGTCGATGTGACGCGCACCGTCGCAATTGAGTACGTGGTGCGCAACGCCATCCGCTATTTCGACAACTATGACGAGTTCTACTGGAATGTAACCGGCAACGACTGGCCAGTGCCCATCGACCACGCCTCGGCCTTGGTTCGTTTTCCCGATGCCGCCCGCGGTTCACTTCGGGCGCAAGCCTTTACCGGAATCTTTGGTTCGGCAGAGCGGGAAGCCGCAGCCGGGATCGCCGGTGCCCAGGCTTGGTTTCGAACGACTAATCCCTTGCCTATGCGCGGTGGCTTAACCATTGATGTGTATCTCCCCAAGGGAATCCTCAGCGAACCCGGAGCTTTCACCCGATTGCGCTGGTTCGTGGGTAGCAATCCTGTGATCGTACTGCCCTTGTGGACGCTGGTGGTCATGTTCACCTTATGGTGGTTAAAAGGCCGGGATCCTGATCCTCGAGAATCGATTGCGCCCCTGTACGAGCCACCCTCCGGGGTTTCACCGGCCGAAGCAGGCACCTTGATCGATGATAGGGTGCACAGCCGTGACATTAGCGCTACCTTCGTAGATCTTGCGGTTCGGGGCTTGATGAAGATCGAGGAGGTGAACGAGCCCGGCCTGCTCTTTCATCACAAGGATTACGAGCTCAAGTTAGTGATTCCGCCGGACCGCTGGAAGGGACTGGCCGCTCATGAAAAGGTCATGCTGGAAAATATCTTTGCAGGCGGCGCCGACTCTATCCGACTCTCCAGCCTAAAGAATCATTTTTATACGGCATTACCTATCATCCGCGCCGACATCATGTCCTCGCTGCGCCGCAAAGGCATGTACCTGGTCGACCCCGAATCGGCCAATAGCTATAGCTTCCTGGGCATTCTCTTTGTCCTCGGGCCCTTTCTTGCGGCCCAGTTTCTGGGGCTGGCCGACACTCTCACTCCTCTCGGCCTCGGGATCGCTTCTCTTCTGGTTTCGGCCGTCCTGTGGTGGCTGTTCGCTCGCCAGATGACGGCCAAGACCGTGCAGGGAGCGCGTACTCGAATTGCGGTTCTCGGCTTTCAGGAATTCATCCGTCGTGTCGATCAGGAGCGGCTCAAGCGCATGCCTGCCGACACATTCGAGAGGTATCTGCCTTTCGCCATGGCTCTCGGAATCGAGCATGTCTGGGCAAAAAAGTTTGCCGGACTGATCCAGAACCCTCCTTCCTGGTACGTCTCTTCAGCCCCCTACCCGGCCGACGGTTTCAACCCAATTTTCTTTGCTAACTCGATGCACATTATGTCCAACGATATGCACCAGGTGTTTGTGTCGGCGCCGCGCGCCTCCTCAAGTGGATCCGGATGGAGCGGGAGCGGAGGTTTTGGCGGCGGTGGCGGATTTTCCGGGGGCGGATTTGGCGGTGGAGGCGGCAGCGCTTTTTAGTTCAGATCGATTATCCCGTTTACTTTCCCGAATAAATGTAGGCGTTAGGGGCCGCCGCCAGCAGCTGAGCTGGCATGGGCAGCAGCTGCTGGCCCGAGCAATCGTACAGCTTTCGCGCTCGAGCAGCGCCTTTTTCCGGCGCGCTATTGATAGACCGCAAATAATTGCGCACGCCCGGAACCCATACCACAGTAAAAACAACTAAAAACTGCAACGCGCAATCTAATCTTGAGCTGGACGTCTTTCTGGCTCCCGGCCGCCGGCAGCGTACCGCTTCTTCAATCAGCTGACAGGGGTTCTCATGACCCAGCGGTTCACGATGGATCGTAAATCCTTCGAGCAGTTCCTGTCCGTGATCTCGATGTTCGAGGAGCTGAGGAAACAGACGGCATACCGGCAGGCGCTCAAGGACCCCAATCAGCCGCTCATAAATCTGCTGCACCTACGGCGTGCTATTTGCGCAGATAAGATTGATATGGATTCGGCGCTGTCGGCCGCGGTCAAGCTGGCTTTGTCGGCCGCGGGCGCAAGCTCGGCAGGCATATGGCTCTTCCGCTCAGCCGATGAGTTCTCCTGTTGCGGGCGAGTGGGTCCCATCTATGATCCGGAGCGGCTGGGAGTAGATATTCTCGCTCATCTAGCCACGTCTGCTGAGACGCAGTTCGAGTTTGGTGCCTTCGCGCAGAGACTGAGCAAGACCAGCCATTATCCGGGCTACCCCAATTCGGTCTGCGTGGCAGCGCTTCACTTGAATGAGAAGGTGGCAGGCGCCGTGGCGGCATTTTCCATGGACTTCGGCGCGTTCTCGCGCCGCGATCTCGAAAACTTGCAGCTTCTCGCTGGCTTGTTCGAGCAGGTACTTCAAAAGGCGACACGGTTGGGCTACAGGAAAGCAGTCGCGTTGGAGCGCACGGCCATCCATGCCTTACTCGAAGATATGAGGCCGCGCCTGGGAGAACTCGAAAAACAACTACGAGCGCGCTCGATTTCCCCTGCTCCGGCTTTCGAGGTCATCGACGATCAGAGCGCTCCGGTTGAAATCAGTCCTCCCGTCGCCCCTTTCTTTAACCCGCTCAGCGTACCTGTCGACCCCAAGGTCGCGGAAGATGTTTCTCTGCCTGGTATTGGCGTACGCGCCGCTTTGGGCGACGTGCCCCAATACACAGGTGAGTCCGAAGCGTTGCCCCCTCGCCCGGCCGCGCCTCTCGTCGCTCAGCTCGCTCGAAGCGCCCGCTGGGGGAAGCGAACCTTCACGGGCATAACTCGGGGTTTTTCCCGCGCGCTGCTGACTATGCAGGACACTTGTCGCAGCCTCGGCGCCGAGTGGCGGCGCCTATCGCCTTTCAGACAAGTTGTGCCGACTGTCGTGCGCCGGGCCGACCGCATGGCTGGCCTGAGTCGTGATCTCTTCACTGCACGGTCGAGGCCTCTGCTCGAGTGGCGCCGACCAATGTTTTCGCACCTTGCGCTTCGCCTACAACAATCGGCGGATTTCGTCGGTGGCGTGTCCCGGCGCTTCGTCGCACTTTTTGGGCAGCTCATGGCTCAAAGCCAGACTCGCTTGAGCTACAGTTCGAGGCTGCTGAGAGTCCAGGTTCGCTCTTTACGCCGTGGCCTGCGGCAATGGTGGACCGATGCTACGGCTCTCGTTGCTCAGCAACGAATGACGATGCGGATTGCCTCGCGTCGCCAGCAGACCGCGATCTCCTCCTCCGCCGAGGCTACGGGCCGAGCCCTGAAGGGGGCCGGGGTAGCGCTTGCCGCCACCGCCCTCGTTGCCCGGCGCTCGACAGTTACTTTGCTTCAAGGCGCCGGCACCCGCATGCCTCGTCCACAGCTCAACCGTCGCGCTCTCGGCAGGTCCGCGAGCGCTCTAGCTGTTTTGCTGATCATGGCCGGTTTTGTCGAGTTGCAGGTTCACAATTCATTCCGTTCCAACCGGGTGAGCGCGGCGACCGGGGCACAAACCGCTCCTCTGCCCTCGAATTCACGCTTCCCGCTGGCCCCCACTACGGTGGAGCATCAGGCCAGACTTGACGCAACCAGCCATCTTGACATCACCGACAGCGCGGTCGAGGACGAATTGCACCAGATGACCCGCTACGAGATTGCCACGCTCGAACGCGCGGCACAGTACGGCGACGATGAGGCAGCGTTTGAGCTCGGGATGGCCTACGAAACCGGGTATTACCTGCGCCAAAACTGCTCGAAAGCGGCCCATTGGGTGAAAATAGCGGCCGAAAACGGCAATCCCGCCGCCGAGTACAATCTGGGATTGCGCTACCGTGGTGGAGATGGCGTTTCCGCCGACAGGACGACCGCCCAGCACTGGCTCAAATTGGCCTCGGCCCAGCGCTATTCCCGAGCCAAGTTGGCCTCGGCCCTCGCGCGCTGAGCTGGGGACCTGCTTGCCTTACCGGGGCGGTGCAAACACGAGGTCCCGTCAGGGCACCCGGTTCGACACCCTTATCAAAGCAGTAACCCTCCTTTCGCCCGGGATGTCATCCGTGATATAACCTGCGCTGAGCAGCATCACAGCTAAGCTCCGCCCAGGAGATGTGGTATCGATCTGGCTTTCGTACGCAAAGTTGGCCAGGACGGAGGAGGTTTTGTGTCGGAAGCGCGCACCGGGAAAAGATTCCCGTTGGAATTGCCAATCAAGATTCATAAGCAGGACTCGGCCGGCGAATCGAGCGGAGTAACTGGAAATCTCAGTGCTGCCGGCGTTTATATTCGCGCTGACGCGGCGCTTGATGTGGGTTCGCCGGTCGAGTTTGAAATCGCTTTGCCTCCGGAAATGACCGGAGCCAAGGAGAAAGTTGTGATCCAGTGTCGAGGTCGCGTGGTTCGCACCGACGAGCCCGCCTCGGGGAGTAAGTCGCCGGACGCCCGCGGGGTGGCCTGCGTGATCGACTCCTATGAATTTGTCCGTAACGCTTGAGGGCGGAGTCTGACGCGATGCTTAAACTGATTTTGGCTGACAATCAAGCAATCTTTCGTGCGGGAATTGCCAAGGTTCTCGCGGTAGAAGACGAGATGCGCATCGTGGCACAGGCGCAGACTCCCGAACAGATGATGATGGCGCTCGACAAGTTTCGTGCCGCCGTGCTCATCGTAGCCGGGGGTTTCTATTCCGACTTTAATGGCATTGTTCAAGCGGCGGCCCGCGCCAAAACTAAAGTAGTGGTCTTGGCCGACACCGGCGAGAGCGCGCAGCGCTATATGAACTCTGGCGCCAATGGAGTGGTCTACCGCAATGTCACCAGTTCTGCGCTGGTTGATTGCGTGCGCAAGGTGGCGCGAGGCGAAAACTGGGTCCAGGACATCGCGATGCCCAGCGAACTTACCGAGAACGACATGGTGGGACTGCGCGTGCGGGATCGCCTGACCGCCAAGGAACTCCGCATTGTGGCTCTGATCGTGCAGGGCTACAAGAATAAGGAAATTGCCGCCCAATTGGGCACGACCGAGCAGGTCATCAAAAACTATCTGCGCAATGTATACGACAAGATCGGCGTCTCGGACCGGCTGGAACTGGCGCTTTTCACCATTCATCACCGCATCCTGAACGAGGCCGCTGCGGCAACAACCGCCGGTATGCCGGCTCCGACCGCAACCGCTGGCGCATCTTCCTGAACGGTCTAATTTGCGCGGGCGTGTCGCGTCAGCCCGGCATGGCTGCCGTATGCTGGTACTAACGCGGGCCTGCCGCCGGGCGAGGGGAGCGTCGTTCGCGAGGCCCTGCCGGCTAATAGCTCATTGACTTTTAGCCGGCGCGCTACCGCGGCGGGCAACCCCCACGGCGCAAGACTAACAACCACTAGACGCTCTTCTCTCCAACTGATTTCGCCTGCGTGAACAGATAGAGGTAGTCTGGACCACCCGACTTTGAGTCGGTCCCTGACATGTTGAATCCGCCAAACGGGTGCGCTCCCACCATGGCACCGGTGCACTTGCGATTGACGTAGAGATTACCGACGTGGAAGTCGCGATACGCGCGTTGAATCTTATCGCGTGATTTGGTGTACACCGCGCCCGTCAAGCCGAACTCGGTATCGTTGGCAATTTCCAGGGCATGATCGAAATTTCGCGCCTTGATAATCGCCAGCAGCGGACCAAAAATCTCCTCCTGCTCGAGTTTTGACTTAGGTGCGATATCGGCGATGATGGTTGGGCGAATGAAATATCCCTCCCCGGCTTGCCGAGCCGGCTCTCCGCCGGTAATCAAGCGGCCTTCTCTTTTGCCTACCTCAATGTAGTTGAGGATCGTCTTCATTGATCCTTCATTGATCACAGCACCCATATTCGAGTTCTCGGCGGGATCACCGACACTGATGCGTTCGACACGCGATTTGAGCTTTTCCACGAACTTGTCATAAATACGCTCGTCGATGATGGCCCGCGAACAGGCCGAACACTTCTGTCCTTGAAATCCGAAGGCAGATTGCGCAACCCCTTCGACCGCCGCGTCGAGATCGGCATCGGCGTCTACGATGACCGCATCTTTGCCGCCCATTTCAAGAATGGTTCGCTTGATCCAGATCTGGCCCGGCACAACCTCAGCGGCAACTTTGTTGATGCGCAGCCCGACCTCGCGGGAACCGGTAAATGCGATATAACGGGTTTTGGGGTGAGCAACAATGGCATCGCCGAAGCTGGCCCCAGCGCCGGGGCAGAAATTCACCACCCCCTCGGGCAGGCCAGCTTCTTCGAGCAACTCAACAAACTTGGCCGCGATTGTCGGCGAGTCACTCGACGGCTTCAAAATAACGGTATTTCCGCTGACGATCGATGCCAAGGTCATGCCGCCCATAATGGCGGCCGGGAAATTCCAGGGTGGGATTACGGCTCCGACTCCCAGAGGAATATAGAACAAGTGATCACGCTCGCCCGGCAACTGGACGGGAGCCGTCACTTTCGACAATCGCATCGCTTCCCGGCTATAGAACTCGCAAAAATCGATCAGTTCCGCAATATCTCCGTCCGCTTCGGCCCAATTCTTCGAGACCTCAAAAACCAGCCATGCCATCAGCTCGAACTTGCGTTCCCGCAGCAAATCACCGACGCGAAACAGCAACGAGGCACGCTGCTCGACAGAAGTACGGCTCCAGCTCTCGAACGCCCGCAGGGCCGCCTGCATCGCGGGTTCCACATGTTGGCGACCGGCCTTTTGATGCAGACCAACAAGTTCGGAAGGCCGGGCGGGATTGAGCGATTTGATCTTGTCGTCGGTTTTGAGCCGCCGCCCGCCGATGATTAAATCGTACTCGTGCCCCAGTTGCCCGCGTACGGTTTCGATGGCGCTGCGCATCTGGCGCA